>NZ_DIIQ01000020.1:0-81813 GCF_002420785.1 Pseudomonas sp. UBA5666
CATCAGCTCGCTGGCGGCGGCCCGCCAAGCCTTGGGCCCCTTGGGCAGTAAACCTGAAGCACGGGGCGTTGCCGTGGTGGTGGAGGATGCCATCGGCATTACCCAGGAACTCAATGCCTGGCGCAACGCTGGCCTGGAACACCTCAAGCATTGGCTGGAAGCCAGCACTGAGAGCGGTGGCCCTAGTAACGAGCGAAAGGTGTTGGTTGCGCAAACATTCACCGAACTGCATCAGCAATTCACGGAGCGAAAGGTTGCCGCAATGGTCGATCGCCGCAGAGAGGCGATGCGCGGCTATCTCGGCAGCGACGAGGCGGTTCCACGGTACATGGCCGAGTGGTGGGCAACAGCTAAAGAGCACATTCTGGACAGCGCCGCTGAACTTGAAAGGCAGAAGCTCGAAACGCGCGCGAAAAACGGAGAATTTGCCAAGCAATTCGAAGAGCGCTATCTGTCACTCGTTAACCTAAAAGGTATGTACCAGCACCTTGATGTGTTTGAGGCGCAGAGCGCCGAAGCCCAACGTCTCGCCGAGTCCAGAGCGGCAGATCACCTCGCATGGTTGAAGTCGTCCGCGCTGGTGGACGCACTTGCCCACTACGACGAAAACGACCCTGCCAATGGCCTGTGCTTTGCGCACCAGACAGGGCTGTGCGTAGCCGGCCTCGAAGGCGTGCCATCCGGCGCAGCGCTGCTTGCTCAATGGTGGCGCGCCGACGCTATCACCCCCGACAACCTGGCGCTGCGCTCGTTTGTCCATAATCAGCGCGAGATCGCAGAGGTGCTTGCGCAGACACGCACAGCGCTGGACGCACTGGCACCGGGCAGCGACCCTATTCTTCAACTGGAGGCGGCCCTCAAACAAGCCAAAGAGCTCGCCGCACACTTCAGCCGGCTGGACAGCCACCTGGACCAGCTCACGCAACACAGCCCCACCAACACTGCTGGCGCGCTGGCCTGGCTCGGGCAGCTGGGGCGCCAGAGCCTGTCAGTAGGTGCGCCCGGTAGCACTGACCGGTTGCTGTATCGACGCCTGAGCACTTACCTCATTGCCTCACTGGGTAAGCAAGCCGTGGAACTGCGCTTGAGTGAGCAGGCGCTGGACGGTAAAACGCCCTCGCCCGGTCGCGTCGCGGCCCCCATCGTGCGCCGGCTTGATCGAGCTTATGCCGAGACGTTGAACGGGGTGCACGGGAATCAGTTCTATCGCTTGCGGGTCGCCAGCGGATTGCTGCTGTTGGAGGCCGGGCTGCTGTTGTTACAAGGCAGACGGGATGACAAGGACCGACGCTTCTGGAGCGAAGTGACTGCGGCCGCATTTACCAGTGCGGCTGCGGGGATGGAGCTGCTTGCGGTGGGGACGGAACTGACGATTAGAGGCGTTGGCGGGAACAGCGCCACTGCGCGGGGCGCGCTAGTTAATCTAGGGCGGTATCGACTGTGGGGGGCTGGGTTGGCGGCGGTAGGGGGGCTCGTCAGTATAAAATGGGATATCTCCGACGCTGCGGAGGCAAGAAAAAAATCCAACACAATATTAGCCTCTACGTATATGGTCAGAGCAGGCGCTACTTTTGCATTACTTGTGGGGCAAGGAGGGATAGCGTTTTCACAGGCTGGCGCGCTTTTTCATTGGCTGTCAGTAAGTGACACAAATATTTTTAGACGCAAAATGGCCGCACTTTTTTCAAAGTTATCTACACGACTGGCGACCAATAGAATTGCTATGCTTTGGCTTAGTCGGCTGGGCTGGATTGGAGGCACCATCATGATTGTTGCCACCATCGCCATAGTGCTTTTAGATGGAGACGCACTTGAGAGTTGGTGCAAGGAATGCTGCTTCAGCCTGCAGCCACCTCGCACAGGCTATGCGAAAGATGAAGAAGAGTTGGAGGCCTTATTCAGCTCAATCAGCGAGGTCATATAGTGTATTTTGCTGAATGGCTCGCATGGCTTGCATACATAGATCCTAAAGAAGAGCGCGACGCTTTTGAGAAGAATCACAAGAAGACCAATATTTCTATATATGAAAGCGATGAGCAGGATATGCTTGATGCCGCGAAGAGATCAGCCAGCAGCAACCCCCTAAGTCGCGGACCGGTATATGTTTATAATAAACACATACTGGAAATGCGTTGCGGCATGATGGAGGACAAACGGGGACTTATAACTATCCTGTCGACTGCTGTTATACTCTATTCATTAGTGAATATAGCGATGGCTTTAGAGGACCTAACTATTCTCATCGGCCTATTATTCACCTACAACGCCGAGCCTTATGCCGGAACGCTTTTAACGGGGTCTGTTTTCCTGACCTTGGGTGTAGGTACGCTGTGGCTTTATTTAAAATTTGGGCTCCGCTTCACGCGCTTTGAGATGTTCACGTCTCGCCACCTACTGATACGTTTCAATCGGACCACCCAACAAGTTTACCTGCATCGCCCACCGTATTGCGGCGGCATCGTCACGCTTCCTTGGTATGGTGTCACCTCCAGCGGTTCGGATAAAAAATATGCTGCTGCGGGTGGATTTGGCCTTCCTTTAGATCTTATATGGCCACCCTCGTTCGCCGGCGCCCTCCATCCAGAACTCATCCACGTAGGCAAGGCCGCCAACAATTTCACGGAGCTGCAATCCGAGTGGGAATTCATCCGCCGTTTCATGGACGAGGGCCCAGAGGGTTTGCCTCGCCCTTCTCTGACCTCACACTTCCCCTGGCCCTGGCAAGCCTTTACCCCTCAATTCGAAGGCCTGACCCACTACTTTCGAAAATCCTCTCGAATCACCAAACTCGGCCTGGTCTTGATCTCGCCCGCCTTCCTGATCATCGGCACCGGCCATTGGCTAAGCCTGATGCTGTGCTGGAAACCGCGCTGGCCCAGGATCATTCGTGAAGCCGGCTTGCCCGGAAAACCCGTCCCGCCGCTGACCACACTTGATGATTATCCACCCGCTATCCAAGCACGGTTGCGTGAAAACGCTTACCTATGGGCTACTCGCCCAGGCAAACGCCCGCAGAGAAAGAAACGCACCTCTACCCGTAAGCCAAAGACCGAAATTGCCACCGCGTGCCTACAAAACGATATCTCCGGTGAAACACATCGTGCGGACGGCTCATCGGGCTGATATCAACTTGAAGTTTTTCTCTTGGCTATGATCACTCCACATGGGTTATTCACTGAACGCTGCTTCCAGCCATGTGCATTGTGCTGTTGATCTTCGCGACTTCAGCAGGCCGAACGCAGCCTGTGCGTAGGGCACGGCTCTGAAGCGGCGAGCTGCGGCGCCTGAACGATTGCGCGGTCAGCAACAACAGCAAAAAGATGCCGCCACGACGCTACCCTTTCATACGAGGCATCTCGATGCGATGCTCGTGCACGCGCCGATACAATGTCGCACGCGAAATGCCCAACGCCTGGGCAGCCTCGGCGGGCTTCCAACGATGCCGGATCAACGCATCCAGCAATCGTTGCCGCGCCGGGCAGGACGCCTCGCTCGTGACTCGGCCAACCTCCTGCCCACGGACTTCCTCAGGCAGGTCAAGCAGGCGCAGCTGCCCACCCTCGTTCACAGCGCACGCATAACGCAACACCTGCCGCAACTGGCGCAGGTTCCCCGGCCAGCGGTACTCCAGCAACACCTGCAAGGCATCGTCGGCTAGCGCCACGCTCACGCCACACGCGTCGGCCTCTTCGGCCAGCAGCTGGTGAATGAGCCCCAGCCGGTCTTCGCGCTCGCGCAGCGCTGGCAACGCGAAGCGGGCGTTGGCCAGGCGAAAATACAAGTCCTCACGAAACTGTCCCTGCTCCACCCTCGCCGCGAGGTCGCGGTGCGTGGCGCAGATCACCTGAATGTCCACGCGCTGGCGCCGCGCAGCCCCCAAGGGGGCTACCTCACCTTCTGCCAGTACCCGCAACAGTCGGGTCTGCAGGCTCAGTGGCATGTCGCCAATCTCGTCCAGAAACAGCGTGCCGCCATCGGCCTGGTGTACAAGCCCTTGCATACCCTTGCTCGAAGCCCCGGTAAAGGCGCCCGCGACATAACCAAACAACTCGCTCTCGATGAGGTTCTCGGGGATGGCGGCGCAGTTGAGCGTGACGAACGGGCCGGTGCCGCGCTTGCTTTGCTGATGCACCTGGCGAGCAAAAACTTCCTTGCCTGTACCCGTCTCACCCTGCACCAGCACTGCAAGGTTACAGTCCTTGACCCGTGTGGCCAGGCGCAAGTGTTGTTCGATGCGCCGGTCCAAGCCTTGCAGCAAGGGCTCGACCGGCTGCTTGCGCTGGGGGGCGCTGACCCGGCCATACAGCTCGCCCAACCCTGGCAGACGTTGCGCAGACGCGTTGCTGACCCGTCGCAATTGCTCTTGGTCGAACAGCTCACCAATGTGAGCAGGCAAGCGTCCCAGGCGCTGCATCAGGCGTTGCCGTGTCAGGCTGTTCATCGCCTGCAGGCGACCGTCGGCGTCCCAGGCCAGTAGATAGTCAGGCTGGCTTTCCACGTAGCCTGGGGTGCCGTGGGCACGCATCACCCAGTGGCCTTGGGCGCTGTGCATGAAAAAGGCGTTTTCGATTTCGCGTGCGGTCTGCTCGACCAATTGCCGGATCAGGTGCTGGCTGCGGCGGTCGTCGGGCGAGCGCAGCGCAGAGACGTCCAGCACCCCCAGCAACTCGCCAAAGGGGTCGAACACAGGCGCCGCGCTACAGGTCAGACCGATGAAGGCAGCGCGAAAGTGATCGCGCTTGTGCACGGTGACCGGTGCCTTGGTGGTCAGCACCGCCGCTACCCCGCAGGTACCCTCTTCTCCTTCCGACCAGCAGGTGCCCAGGTACAGGCCGGCCTTGCGGCAGTCAGTGCGAATGGCCGACTCGACCCGGTAATCGATGGTGCGGCCCTGGGCATCGGTCAGCAGCACGCAGTAGTCGGCCTCGCGCACCTGTTCGTGCAAGCGTGCCACGGCATCCCCGGCAATGCGCAGGAACAGCTCCGAGCGCTCTCGGCATTCGTTGAGCAGGGCCTGGGAAAGGATACGCGGCCCTTGCTCGGAGGCGGGATCGAGACGGTACAGCTCCATGGAGCGACGCCAGGAATCGAGGATCAACGGCGGTACTGGCGCCTGGGGCAGACGGTCGGCGTTCTTCAGTACCCTGCTGACGCAGTCGACATGAGCGCGGGAGTTCGCGGCAAGCATTCGGGCCCTCCGGTTCTCGTTGCTGTTCTTGTGGTTGTGCAGCCATTAAGCGCCTGCGCGCAGGCATGGACAAGCACGGTGTGATCAAAGGTGTGATTGAGACGCAGCGTCTCAGCGTCTCGCCGCACAACGCCCAGAGCGGCACCTGGCGTCTCAGCACGGCGACCCGCCTGGCAGCAGGCAAGACGATCCCAGGCCTCTGCTGCGGGCCTTTGCGGGATTTCATTCAAAGCTGGCACCGCGCTTGCTCTTGTCCTTGCAAACAAGAACACGAGGTGCGCCATGCCGCTACCCGCCCCACTGGTCGGCATCATTGCCAACCCTGCTTCAGGCCGAGACCTGCGTCGCCTGACAGCCACTGCCGGCTTGTACTCCAGCACTGACAAAGCCGCTGCCATCGCGCGCCTGCTCGCCGCATTCGGCGCAACAGGTGTCGGCCACGTGCTGATGCCCAGCGACATGACTGGCATCGCCGCCGCCGTGGTCAAAGCCTGCACCGGGCCGATGGCGCGCGATCAACACTGGCCTGCCCTCGAGATACTCGACCTGCCGCTGACCCAGACCGTCAGCGACACCCGCCTTGCCACGCGCAACATGGTGGCGCGGGGGGTGTCGCTGATCGCTGTGCTGGGGGGCGACGGTACGCACAAGGCCGTCGCGGCAGAAGCTGGCGACGTACCCTTGCTGACCTTGTCCACCGGCACCAACAACGCCTTCCCGGAGCTGCGCGAAGCCACCAGTGCGGGCCTTGCAGGCGGCCTGGTGGTCAGCGGCAAGGTGCCAACCTCCATCGGCCTGCGCCGCAACAAACGCTTGCTGGTCAGGGTGCCCCAACAGCAACTGAGCGAATGGGCGCTGGTGGAGGTCGCGGTATCGCCTCAACGTTTCATCGGTGCGCGGGCCCTGAGCCGCAGCGAGGACCTGAGCGAAATCTTCGCCTGCTTTGCCGAGCCCCACGCCATCGGCTTGTCGGCACTGTGCGGCCTGTGGAGCCCGGTCTCGCGGCAAGCGCCTCACGGGGCCTGGGTGCGCCTGGGCGAAGACGCCGGGCAGGCGCTGCTGGCCCCCGTGGCACCCGGCGTGCTGCAAGCCTGCGGCATTACTGCCTCGGGCTACATGGCGCCTGACGCGCCGTACCGCCCGGTCCTCGTCCAGGGCACCTTGGCGCTGGACGGCGAGCGGGAAATCGAATTCTGCGCCCATGACACCCCCACCATCACCCTCGATCACCTGGGCCCTTTGAGTGTGGACGTGCAGGCGGTGCTCACGCATGCCGCCCAGCATCGTCTGCTGGCTGTACCCCTGGGCCACCCGCTGCACCCCGCGACCCGTTGAGACAACCCCGGAGAACAACAAGATGTCCAATCAACCGAGTTCTGCACAACTGCTGCATGCCTATGAAGTGATGCGCACCATTCGTGCCTTCGAAGAACGCCTGCACGTCGAGTTCGCCACAGGCGAAATACCCGGCTTCGTCCACCTTTACGCGGGTGAAGAGGCCAGCGCGGCGGGGGTGATGGCCCACCTGCGCGACAGCGACTGCATCGCCTCCAACCATCGAGGCCATGGCCACTGCATCGCCAAGGGCGTGGATGTATACGGCATGATGGCCGAGATCTACGGCAAGAAGACCGGAGTCTGCGGCGGCAAGGGCGGCTCGATGCACATTGCCGACCTGGGCAAGGGCATGCTCGGCGCCAACGGTATCGTCGGCGCCGGCGCACCGTTGGTGGTGGGCGCTGCGCTGGCAGCCAAGCTCAAGGGCCGCGACGATGTGTCCGTGGTCTTCTTCGGAGATGGCGCCTCCAATGAAGGCGCGGTGTTCGAAGCCATGAACATGGCCGCGATCATGAACCTGCCGTGCATCTTCGTCGCCGAGAACAATGGTTATGCCGAAGCCACGGCGTCCAACTGGTCAGTGGCCTGCGATCACATAGCCGACCGCGCGGCCGGCTTCGGCATGCCAGGGGTCACCATCGACGGTTTTGATTTCTTCGCGGTTCACGAAGCCGCCGGTGCCGCCATCGAGCGTGCACGCTCCGGCCAGGGGCCGTCGCTGATCGAGGTCAAGCTCAGCCGCTACTACGGTCACTTCGAAGGCGATGCGCAAACCTACCGCGCGCCCGATGAGGTGAAGAACCTGCGCGAAACCCGTGACTGCCTGCTGCAGTTCCGCGACAAGACCGTGCGCGCGGGGCTGCTCGAAGCAGGGCAGCTGGACAGCATCGACGCCCGCGTCGAGGACCTGATCGAGGACGCCGTGCAACGCGCCAAGTCCGACCCCAAGCCACAACCTGCCGACCTGCTCACCGACGTCTACGTCGCCTATCCCTGAGCCGCTCAGAACAAGAACAACAGGAGAACCACCATGGCAAGAAAGATCAGTTACCAGCAGGCCATCAACGAAGCCCTGGCTCAGGAAATGCGCCGTGACGATACCGTGTTCATCATTGGCGAAGATGTGGCCGGCGGTGCAGGCGCGCCAGGCGAAGACGATGCCTGGGGTGGCGTGCTGGGCGTGACCAAGGGCTTGTACCACCAGTTTCCAGGCCGCGTGCTGGATGCGCCCCTCTCGGAGATCGGCTACGTAGGCGCTGCCGTTGGTGCGGCCACCCAGGGCTTGCGCCCGGTCTGCGAACTGATGTTCGTCGACTTCGCCGGCTGCTGCCTGGACCAGATCCTCAACCAGGCGGCCAAGTTTCGCTACATGTTCGGCGGTAAGGCCGTGACGCCGCTGGTCATGCGCACCATGTACGGTGCCGGGCTGCGCGCCGCGGCCCAGCATTCGCAAATGCTCACCTCGCTGTGGACGCATATCCCAGGCCTGAAGGTGGTGTGCCCGTCCTCACCGTATGACGCCAAGGGCCTGCTGATCCAGGCCATCCGCGACAACGACCCGGTGATCTTCTGCGAGCACAAGCTGCTGTACAGCATGCAGGGCGACGTACCGGAAGAGGTGTACACGGTGCCGTTCGGCGAAGCCAACTACCTGCGCGATGGCAGCGATGTCACCTTGGTGACGTATGGCCGCATGGTGCATGTGGCCATGGAAGCCGCCAACAACCTGGCCCGCCAGGGCATCGACTGCGAAGTCCTGGACCTGCGCACCACCAGTCCACTGGATGAAGACAGCATCCTTGAGAGTGTCGAGAAGACCGGGCGCCTGGTGGTGATCGACGAGGCCAACCCCCGTTGTTCGATGGCCACGGACATCAGCGCCCTGGTTGCGCAGAAGGCATTCGGCGCGCTGAAAGGGCCCATCGAAATGGTGACGGCGCCGCACACGCCCGTTCCGTTTTCCGACGCCCTGGAAGACCTGTACATCCCCGACGCTGCCAAAATCGAAGCAGCCGTGCGCACCGTCCTCGACGCTACAAGGAGCGCCGCATGAGCCAGATCCATACCCTGACCATGCCCAAATGGGGCTTGTCGATGACCGAAGGCCGGGTAGACACCTGGCTCAAACAGGAAGGCGACGTCATCACCAAGGGCGACGAAGTGCTGGACGTGGAGACGGACAAGATCAGCAGCAGCGTCGAGGCGCCGTTCAGTGGCGTGCTGCGCCGCCTGGTGGCCAGGCCGGATGAGACCCTGCCTGTAGGTGCGCTTTTGGCCGTGGTGGTTGAAGGCGAAGCCGACGACGCCGACATCGACGCTGTGGTACAGCGCTTCCAGGCCGAGTTCGTGGCCGAAGGTAGTACCGACCAGGCCCAAGGCCCGGCGCCCCAGAAAGCCGAGGTGAAGGGTCGCTTGTTGCGTTGGTTCGAACTGGGCGAAGGCGGGACGCCCTTGGTGCTGGTACATGGCTTTGGCGGCGACCTCAACAACTGGCTGTTCAACCACCCTGCCCTGGCCACCGAGCGACGCGTGATCGCCCTCGACTTGCCGGGCCATGGCGAGTCGGCGAAAGCCTTGCAGCGCGGTGACCTGGAGGAACTGAGCGAAACGGTGCTGGCCCTGCTCGATCACCTGGACCTTCCCCGGGCGCACCTGGTCGGCCACTCCATGGGCGGCGCGGTTTGCCTGGGCCTTGCGCGCCTGGCACCGCACCGGGTGGCCAGCCTCGGCCTGATCGCCAGCGCGGGTCTGGGCGAGGCGATCAATGGGCAATACCTGCAAGGGTTCGTCGCGGCAAGTAGCCGCAACGCCCTCAAGCCGCAGATGGTGCAACTGTTCGCCGATCCAGCCTTGGTCACGCGGCAGCTGCTCGAAGACATGCTCAAGTTCAAGCGTCTTGAGGGCGTAGACCAGGCGCTGCAGGTGCTGGCCTCGGCCCTGGCCGAGGGCGATCGGCAACGCCACGACCTGCGCGGCGTCCTGGGCCAGCACCCCGCCCTGGTCATCTGGGGCGGCAAGGACGCGATCATTCCGGCCAGTCACGCCCAGGGCCTGGAAGCCCAGGTGGTGGTCATGCCGGACGCTGGCCACATGGTGCAGATGGAGGCCGCCGACGCGGTCAACCAGCACCTGCTCGCTTTCCTGCGCAGCCATTGACCCTTCCTGGCTTCTGGAGATTCCTATGAACGACTTGAGCAACCCACACATGCGCGCGGCGGTCTGGCACGGGCGCAACGACATCCGCGTCGAGCAGGTGCCTCTGCCGGCCGATCCTGCACCTGGGTGGGTGCAGATCCAGGTGGACTGGTGCGGCATCTGCGGCTCGGACCTGCACGAATACGTGGCCGGGCCGGTCTTCATCCCGGTAGACGCGCCACATCCTCTTACCGGTATTCAGGGCCAGTGCATCCTTGGCCACGAGTTCTGCGGCCGGATCGCCAAGCTCGGCGCAGGGGTCGAGGGCTATGCGGTGGGCGATCCGGTGGCGGCGGACGCCTGCCAGCACTGCGGGACCTGTTATTACTGTACCCATGGGATGTACAACATCTGTGAGCGACTGGCGTTCACAGGGCTGATGAACAATGGCGCCTTCGCCGAGCGGGTCAATGTGCCGGCCAATCTGCTCTACCGGCTGCCGCCCGGTTTTCCAGCGGAGGCAGGGGCGCTGATCGAACCGCTGGCGGTCGGCATGCACGCGGTGAAAAAAGCGGGCAGCCTGCTGGGCCAGACCGTGGTGGTGGTGGGCGCCGGTACCATCGGGCTGTGCACCATCATGTGCGCCAAGGCGGCAGGCGCGGCGCGGGTGATCGCCTTGGAAATGTCTTCGGCGCGCAAGGCCAAGGCATTGGAAGTGGGCGCCAGCGTGGTCCTGGACCCTAACCAGTGCGATGTGTTGGCCGAGATTCGCGTGCTCACCGCCGGGCTGGGGGCTGACGTGAGCTTCGAGTGCATTGGCAACAAGCACACGGCCAAGCTGGCCATCGACACCCTTCGCAAGGCCGGCAAGTGTGTGATGGTGGGGATTTTCGAAGAGCCGAGCGAATTCAACTTCTTCGAACTGGTGTCCACCGAGAAGCAGGTGATCGGCGCCCTGGCCTACAACGGCGAGTTCGCCGACGTGATCGCCTTCATCGCCGATGGTCGGCTGGACATACGCCCGCTGGTGACCGGCCGCATCGGGCTGGAGCAAATCGTCGAGCTGGGGTTCGAGGAACTGGTGAACAACAAGGAGGAAAACGTGAAGATCATTGTGTCGCCGGGATTGGGTCGCTAGGCGCACGGTATCGAAGCTCCCTCTAGAGCGGCCTTGCCGGTCCGGCGCCCCGGCAAGGCCACTTCTACCCAAGGCCCCCACAGCTTGCAAACGTGGCGCAAAGCCCCCTCGCCCCGCCCGCACCACTCGCTGTTTCAGGCGCCCGATCTGAGTCATAATCGGCGCACTCACTGCCCGGTCCTCGCCATGCGTCCACTGCTTCCCCTGACCCTGCTCCTGTTGCTCGCTGCCTGTGGGGATGGCGAATCCCTGAGCCCACCCGATGCACGCCTGCCGGACGGCGGCCGCTACCGTGGCCAGGTGGTCGACGGCTTGCTGCAGGGCCAAGGCCGTATCGATTACCCCAATGGCAGCTGGTATGCCGGCGGCTTCAAGGACGGCTTGTGGCACGGTCAGGGGGAATGGCATGGGCAGAACGGCGAAGTCTACCGCGGCCAGTTCGCCGCTGGCCTGTTCGAAGGGCTTGGCGACCTGACCACTCCGGGTAGCCACTATGCGGGTACCTTCCGCCATGGCAGGCGCGATGGCGAAGGCACCCTCAAGCAGACCGGGCAAACCTACCGCGGGCAGTTCAAGGACGACCTCTACGACGGCGCAGGCGAACTGGAGCTGGCCGACGGCAGTCGCTACCGGGGCCTGTTCGCCAAGGGCAAGCCCAACGGCGCCGGCGTGCGCAGCGACGCCAGCGGTAATCAGTTCAGCGGCAGGTTCGTGGATGGCCAATTGCAAGGCACTGGCACCTACGACAGCGTCGAAGGCGAGCAGTACATCGGCGAGTTCAAGGACAACCGCCTCGAAGGCCGCGGGCGCTATGAAAACGCCGAAGGCGACGTGTGGATCGGTCAGTTCAAGGACGGTTCGCTCAGCGGCGAGGGTGAAATGCTGGGCAGCGATGGCAGCCATTACAAAGGCACCTTCCTCGACTGGCGCATGTCGGGCCAGGGCAGCCTGCAACTGGCAGATGGCAGTCAATATGTGGGCCACATGCTCGATGATGCCTACCACGGGCAGGGGCGCCTGACGCTGGCTGACGGCAAGGTACAAGCCGGTATCTGGGCCAATGGCGTTCGGGTCCGCGATGAACACGGCACCTTGCTGCCGGACCCGCTCGACATGGCACTGCTCAATCAAGGGCGCTTGCTGAAGGAAGCCTTGGCCGCCGTGCCCCGGTCCCAGCCGGCGGTCGAGCTGTACAGCCTGGTGGTGGGTGGCGACGGGCAGCAGAGCGTTTTTCTGCGCGAAGCCGATTACGTGAGCAACCTGCTGAAAGTACGCTTTGGTGCCAAAGGGCAGGTGACGCTGGTCAACCATCGCGACTTCATGGCGACGCGCCCCATGGCCACGCGGCAGAGCATCACCCGCGCAGCCAGCACCCTGGCCGAGCGCAGCGGCCCGGAAGACCTGCTGTTTATCTACCTCACCAGCCACGGCAGTCAGGACCACCAACTGGTCCTCGATCAACCACGCCTGCAACTGGCCGATATTTCCGCCGACGAGTTGGCCGATGCACTGGCCCCCTTGAAAAATCGTGACAAGGTCATCGTCATTTCCGCGTGTTATTCCGGTGGTTACATCGATGCCCTGAAGGACTCGCGCACACTTCTGATGACAGCAGCCCGAGCCGACCGGGTTTCCTTCGGTTGCTCGGAAGAAGCCGACTTCACCTATTTTGGCGAAGCCCTTTTCGCGCAGGCGCTGAACCAGACGGACGATCTGAAACAGGCGTTTGAACTGGCGCGCACCCGCGTTGCCGAACGTGAACGAAACGAAGGCTTCGAAGCGTCCGAGCCGCAGCTGTGGGCACCGCCAAACGTACTGGAGCACTGGCAGCGCCTACGCCGGCATCAAGCCGAAGAGGCCTTGCGCAATACGACACAGGCCGCGGTGGGGGCACAGGCGAAAACGCCGCGCACCCACTAAGCTTGTGTGTAACAAGGGAGAGACATCATGTACTTGACGCCTCAGCATGTCCTGCTTGCCGGAGCGACCGGCCTGACTGGCGAGCACCTGCTCGACCGCCTGCTCAACGAGCCCACCATCACCCGGGTGCTGGCGCCTACACGCCGGCCTTTGGCAGAACATCCACACTTGGAAAACCCCGTGGGCGATCCGGCTGTCTTTTTACCCCAGCTGGAGGGCCGCGTGGACATTGCCTACTGCTGCCTGGGCACGACATTGAAGCAGGCAGGCTCGGAGTCTGCATTCAAGGCCGTGGACCTGGACATGGTGGTGGCCTTCAGCAAGCGAGCCCGCGAGATGGGGGCCAGGCACTTGCTGGTAATCAGTGCCGTGGGTGCCGACCCGACATCCTCGATCTTCTACAACCGCGTCAAAGGTGAGATGGAAGAAGCCCTCAAAGCCCAGGACTGGCCTCAACTGACCATCGTCCGCCCGTCGCTGTTGCTCGGGGAACGCACCGAGCCAAGGCTCACTGAAACCCTGGCCGCCCCCTTTTCCAAGCTGATTCCTGGCAAGTACCGGGGCATAGAGGCCTGCACCCTGGCGCGAGCGCTGTGGCGCCTGGCGCTGGAGGAAGAGGACGGTATCCGGATCGTGGAGTCGGACGAGTTGCGCAAGTTGGGGAAAAACTGAGCCGCTGCCTGCTCGCAAGCGGCTAGGTGCAGCACTCAGAAGCCGCCGCTGCCGTGATAGTAGATGCCGGCGGCAGCTGGCAGGGTCAACGGCAGTAACAAGGTATCGAGCAGAAAACTCGCCGGCAGATCGAGGGAGGCGAACCGAGGCGCCTCGACGCCGAAGCGGGCCTGGGGGCAACAGCCACCGCTGATCGCATACCAATCCAGCCGGGTGCCTGCATAGACCACGGGCGCCCCTGGCTTGGTGCCATCCAGGGTGCGTACCGTGGCGCAGCCACCGAGCATCAACACAGCCAACGTCCCGGCCAGCCCTCTTTTCAATCATCCACCCCATAATGATGTTCACCCCAACGCGGCAGCATGTCCTGAGGGATGTTCAGCAGGTTGAGGATGCGCGCCACCACGAAGTCGACCAGATCGTCGATGGTCTGTGGCTGATGATAGAAGCCAGGCGAGGCCGGTAGCATGATCGCACCCATCTGCGACAGCTTGAGCATGTTCTCGAGGTGAATGGTAGAAAACGGCGCCTCACGAGGCACCAGGATCAACTGCCGACGCTCCTTGAGGGTGACATCGGCAGCCCGCTCGATCAGGTTGTTGCACGCACCGGTGGCGATCGCCGACAGCGTGCCGGTGGAGCACGGCACCACCACCATGGCCGCCGGTGCGCCGGAACCCGAGGCCACGGGCGACATCCAGTCTTCCTTGCCGTACACCCGAATTTGCCCGTCGGCAGCCCCGGTGTACTCGGTCAGAAACGCCTGCATCGCCTGCGGCTTGGCAGGCAGCAGGACGTCGGTTTCGGTCGCCATGACCAGCTGTGCCGCCTTGGAAATCAGAAAGTGCACCTCCCGATCTTCGCGCACCAGGCAATCGAGCAGGCGCAGGCCGTACTGCGCACCCGACGCCCCGGTCATCGCCAGGGTAATGCGTTGCGGCCCGTTCACTTGAGCGCCTCGGCCAGCTTGCCGTGCAGGCCGCCAAAGCCGCCGTTGCTCATGATCACCACCTGGGTACCGGGTCGCGCCTGGCGCTTGACCTGCTCGATGATCGCCTCGAGGCTGTCGGCCACTACGCTGGGGACTTTGCATTGCGCGGCCGTGGCTGCCAGGTCCCAACCCAGGTTGGCCGGGGCATACCAGATCACCTGGTCAGCATCGTTGACGCTTTCAGGCAGGCCATCGCGGTGCGCGCCCAGTTTCATCGAATTGGAGCGCGGCTCGATGACGGCGATCACCGATGCATCACCCACGCGCTTGCGCAGGCCGTCCAGGGTGGTGGCGATGGCCGTGGGGTGATGGGCGAAATCATCGAAGATGGTCACGCCTTGCACTTCGGCGACCTTTTCCATGCGCCGCTTGACGCTCTTGAACGCACTGAGGCCCTCGATGCCCATCGCCGGTGCCACGCCAACGTGACGAGCGGCCGCCAGGGTCGCCAAGGCGTTGGCCACGTTGTGCTGACCGGTCAGGGCCCACTCCACCACGCCTTGCACGTGCCCGTCGAACAGCACCTCGAAACGCGATCCGTCCGGGCTGAGCAGGCGTGCCTGCCACTGACCGCCGTCACCGGTGGTCTGCACAGGCGTCCAGCAGCCCATCTCGATGACCCGGGCCAGCGCGTGTTCGGACGTGGGATGGATCACCAGCCCTTCGCTGGGGATGGTGCGCACCAGGTGATGGAATTGACGCTCGATGGCAGCAAGGTCAGGGAAAATGTCCGCGTGGTCGAATTCCAGGTTGTTCAGGATTGCCGTGCGCGGATGGTAATGCACGAACTTCGAGCGCTTGTCGAAGAAGGCGCTGTCGTACTCATCCGCTTCGACCACGAAGAACGGCGTATCACCCAGCCGCGCCGATACGGAGAAATTCTGCGGCACCCCACCGATCAGGAACCCAGGGCTCATGCCGGCATGCTCGAGCACCCAGGCCAGCATGCTGCTGGTGGTGGTTTTGCCGTGGGTACCGGCGACTGCCAACACCCAGCGGCCCTGCAGCACATGGTCGGCCAACCACTGCGGGCCCGACACATAAGGCAGGCCCTTGTTGAGCACATGCTCCACCGCCGGGTTGCCACGGGACATGGCGTTGCCAATGACGACCAGATCGGGAGCCGGCTCCAGCTGGGCAGGGTCATATCCCTGAGTCAGCTCGATGCCCTGGGCCTGGAGCTGGGTGCTCATCGGCGGATAGACGTTGGCGTCCGATCCGGTGACGCGGTGGCCAAGTTCCTTGGCCAGCACCGCCAGCGAGCCCATGAAAGTGCCGCAAATACCGAGAATGTGAATGTGCATGGTCGACCTCGCAAAACTTCGAGGCAGGGTAGCCCAGGGCGCGACAAATCGCACCCGCTGTTTCGTTACAAGGGCCGACTGATGCCATGCTTGCGCAGTTTGCGATACAGCGTGTTACGGCTGATGCCCAGATGTTCAGCTACCCGGGTAAGCTGCCAATGCCGGGCCTCGAGAACGGCCAGCAGCGCATGGCGTTCGGCCGCCTCCAATGTGGTCTTGTTCCCAGGTACCGATGAACCCTCATTCGGCAAGCCCGACATGGCCACGGGCGCTGCGTCTTGCCCACGCGGCGTACGCACCACGGCAGGCAAGTCTGCCAGCGTGACGCGACCCTCGTCGCACAGGGCTGCCAGGGTGCGCAGTACGTTGCGCATCTGCCGCACGTTACCAGGCCAGGGGTAGTCCAGCAGTGCCTGACGCGCCTGGGGTTCGAGCTCGATCAGCTGGCCCTGGGTTTCCTGGCGCAGCAGCACGTCCAGCAACTGCGCTTTGTCGCTGCGCTCGCGCACGGCAGGCAATGCGACTTCGAGCCCATTGAGGCGGTAGTAAAGATCTTCACGGAACGTACCCTGGGCCACTCGTTGCAACAGGTCCCGGTGGGTGGCACTGATGATGCGTACATCCACAGCCTGCGGCTCGCCGCCGATTGGCACCACCTGCCGCTCTTCGAGCACGCGCAGCAGCCGCGTTTGCAGATCCAAGGGCATGTCGCCGATCTCGTCGAGCAGCAAGGTACCGCCGTCGGCCTGCAGCAGCTTGCCGCGCATGCCCTCCTTGCGCGCCCCGGTGAAGCTGCCGGCCCGATAGCCGAACAACTCGCTTTCGATCAGGCTTTCGGGGATGGATGCACAGTTGATGGCCACGAAGGGCTTGTCCCGGCGTTCGCTGGCCTGATGCACGGCCTGGGCGAAGGCTTCCTTGCCGCAGCCCGTCTCTCCACTCAGCAGCAGCGGTACATTGCGCTCGAACACCCGCACACTGCGGCGAAAATCGTGTTGCAGTGCCGGGTCCAGCAGGCAGACCTGCGCAGGCTGCCGCACGACGCGGCGCGCATGCCCGGCGGGCACGGTCCAGACCGGCGTACGTGCCTGGCCACGCAGGCTGGCGAACACCTGCCGCCCGTCCAGGGTCAGCAGCGGCCAGGCTGCGCTGCCATCGGGCATGGCACGGCTGAACAGCTCGTCATGGGTGCAGGCGAAAAACTGCTCCAGGGTCTGCCCTTCCACGCCGGCGCGCACGCGGCCCAGCAGGTTCAGCGCACTCTGGTTGGCCGCGCAGATACGGCCATCGCCGTCGACTGCCAGCAGCCCCTCGCTGAACAGCCCGACCGACTCGGCCTGCAGGTGAAAACGCAGCAGCCAGTGGTGCTCGAACTGGCGCATGAAATAGCAGCTTTCGATCATCTTGGCCGACAGGGTCACCATGGCCATGGTGTGGAATTCGCTTTGGCGCGAGACGTCGGGCCGCGCTGAAGACACATCCAGCACGGCCAGCAAGTGCCCGTGAGGGTCGAACACCGGGCTGGCCGAACAGGTCAGCCCCGTATGCCGCCCACGAAAGTGTTCGTGCTGGTGAATGGTCAACGCCTGGCGTTCGACCAGGCAGGTGCCGATACCGTTGGTGCCCTCTCGCGCCTCGCTCCAGTCAGCGCCCAGCCACAGCCCGGCCTGCTCGAAGCTGCGCCGCTCGGTAGGAGCGGTGACGCAATTGAGGATCACACCACGGGCATCGGTGAGCAGCACCGCATGGCCGGCACCGGAAAGCTGCTGGTGCAGGCTGTTCATTTCCTGATCGGCGATTTGCAGCACCTGGCGCATGCGTTCGCGGCTTTCCAGCAGGCGGCCATGCTCGAGGACCACCGGGGCTTCGGCCAGCGCGGGATCCAGATGATAGTCCTCCAGGCAGCGCAGCCAGGAGCGGGCAATGGACGGGTCGCTGCCGCCTTCGACACCGCCGCCATGGGCGACCGTGTGCACTTGCCTGGCATGCCGGGTAAATGGATTGCTCTGCATTATTGTGGTTCTCCGCAGATAGAGGCTAAAGCCAGCATCCTCCACAGCAGGCCGGTTTGCAATGCACCCGCCACAAGGCGTGTCATCGACGGTACACAGTGTCACCCAAGCCTGTATCGAACACGGCACATCGCGGGTGGCCAGTGGGCGCTGTGCGGCGCCAACTGCTTGATTTCATTGAAGCGCAAAACGATGGCCCAACCTTTGCTCTACGCTTTGCACTCCACACAAACACAATAGCCAGGAGACACACCATGCGTTATGCACATCCCGGTACCGAAGGCGCGAAGGTTTCCTTCAAAAGCCGCTACGGCAACTACATCGGTGGTGAGTTCGTTCCTCCGGTAAAGGGTGAGTACTTCACCAACACATCGCCCGTGGACGGGCAGCCGATTGCCGAATTCCCCCGTTCCACCGCCGAAGACATCGACAAGGCCCTGGACGCTGCCCACGCCGCTGCCGATGCCTGGGGCCGCACGTCCGTCCAGGACCGCTCCAACGTGTTGCTGCGCATCGCCGACCGTATCGAGCAGAACCTCGAAGTGCTGGCCATCACCGAAACCTGGGACAACGGCAAACCCGTGCGGGAAACCCTCAATGCCGACATCCCGCTGGCCGTCGACCACTTCCGCTACTTCGCCGGATGCATCCGCGCCCAGGAAGGCGGCGCTGCGGAAATCAACGAAAGCACCGTGGCCTACCATATCCATGAGCCGCTGGGGGTGGTCGGTCAGATCATCCCGTGGAACTTCCCGATCCTGATGGCCGCCTGGAAACTCGCGCCGGCGCTGGCAGCAGGCAACTGCGTGGTGCTCAAGCCCGCCGAACAGACGCCACTGGGCATTACCGTGCTGGTGGAGCTGATCGGCGACCTGCTGCCCAAGGGCGTGCTGAACGTGGTGCAAGGCTATGGCCGTGAAGCGGGCGAGGCGCTGGCCACCAGCAAGCGCATCGCCAAGATTGCCTTCACAGGCTCCACGCCCGTGGGCTCGCACATCATGAAGTGCGCGGCCGAGAACATCATCCCGTCGACGGTGGAACTGGGCGGTAAATCGCCGAACGTGTACTTCGAAGACATCATGCAGGCCGAACCGAGCTTCATCGACAAGGCTGCCGAAGGCATGGTCCTGGCATTCTTCAACCAGGGCGAGGTGTGCACCTGCCCATCCCGAGCCCTGGTCCAGGAGTCGATCTACCCGCAGTTCATGGAAGTGGTGATGAAGAAGGTGCTGCAGATCAAGCGCGGCGACCCGCTGGACACCGACACCATGGTCGGTGCACAGGCCTCGCAACAGCAGTTCGAGAAGATCTTGTCTTACCTCGAGATCGCCCAGCAGGAAGGCGCCGAGCTGCTGACCGGGGGCAAGGTCGAGAAACTCGAAGGCGCGCTGGCCACCGGTTACTACATCCAGCCGACCCTGCTCAAGGGCAACAACAAGATGCGCGTGTTCCAGGAGGAAATCTTCGGCCCGGTGGTGAGCGTCACCACCTTCAAGGACGAGGCCGAAGCCCTGGCCATTGCCAACGATACCGAGTTCGGCCTGGGCGCCGGGGTCTGGACCCGCGACATCAACCGTGCCTACCGCATGGGCCGCGGCATCAAGGCCGGGCGTGTGTGGACCAACTGCTACCACCTGTATCCGGCGCATGCGGCCTTCGGGGGTTACAAGAAGTCCGGTGTTGGCCGTGAGACCCACAAGATGATGCTCGATCACTACCAGCAGACCAAGAACCTGCTGGTGAGCTACGACATCAACCCACTGGGCTTCTTCTAAGCCCTGCGCCGGTCTTTTCACCGGTTACGGTGCAAAGGCCGGCGTTGACTGGCCCTCTGTTCAGGGCGGTTGTCATGTACCAACCGCTCTGGCTCGCTTCCTGCAGTACAGATCACCATCGGCCCGAACCCCTTCCGGCCACCAAGAAAAAGAACAGGTGAAACCATGCCAAGCGAACAACCAGCCGGTAGCCCGGCAGGCTCTTCCGTAGATTTCGAGAAAGTCGGTTCCGACTATTTCCAACAGCGTGAACTCAAGAAAGGCGCCGCCGGCTGGGTGCTTCTGGTCGGCCTAGGCGTTGCCTACGTCATCTCCGGCGACTACGCCGGCTGGAACTTCGGCCTGGCCCAGGGTGGCTGGGGCGGCATGTTCCTCGCTACCCTGCTGATGGCCACCATGTACCTGTGCATGTGCTTCTCCCTAGCCGAACTGTCGTCGATGATCCCTACTGCCGGCGGTGGCTACGGGTTCGCCCGCAGCGCCTTCGGGCCCTGGGGCGGGTTCCTGACCGGCACCGCCATCCTGATCGAGTACGCCATCGCGCCGGCGGCCATTGCCACCTTCATCGGCGCCTATTGCCAGTCGTTGTTCGGCATCGGCGGCTGGATGATCTACCTGGCGTTCTACGTGGTGTTCATCGGCATCCACATCTTTGGCGTGGGCGAGGCGCTCAAGCTGATGTTCATCATCACCGCCATCGCCGCCGTTGCACTGGCCGTGTTCCTGGTGGCCATGGTGCCCCATTTTGATGCAGCCAACCTGTTCGACATCGCCGTCACCGATGCCGCAGGGGCCAGCAGCTTCCTGCCGTTTGGCTATGTAGGCGTGTGGGCAGCCATTCCCTATGCGATCTGGTTCTTCCTGGCAGTCGAGGGCGTGCCACTGGCTGCCGAAGAAACCAAGAACCCCAAGCGCGACCTGCCACGCGGCCTGATTGGCGCGATGCTGGTGCTGGTGGCATTCGCCCTGCTGATCCTGATCGTCGGCCCCGGCGGCGCAGGCTCCGAAGCACTCAAGGCCTCCGGCAATCCGCTGGTCGAGGCGCTGGCCAAGGCTTACGGCGGTTCCACCTGGATGGGCAGCTTCGTCAACCTGGTGGGCCTGGCAGGCCTGATCGCCAGCTTCTTCTCGATCATCTATGCCTACTCGCGCCAGATCTTCGCGCTGTCGCGAGCCGGTTACCTGCCGCGCAAACTGTCCGAGACCAACAAGAGCAAGGCACCGGTCATGGCGTTGGTGATCCCAGGCATCATCGGTTTTGCCCTGTCGCTGACAGGTCAAGGCGACTTGCTCATCCTGGTTGCCGTGTTCGGGGCTACCTTGTCTTATGTACTGATGATGGCGGCGCACATCACCTTGCGCATCCGTCGCCCGAAAATGGAGCGCCCTTACCGCACCCCAGGCGGCATCTTCACCTCGGGCCTGGCCCTGGTGCTGGCCTGCATCGCCGTGGTCGCCGGCTTCCTGGTCGACCCGCGCGTGGTGATTGGCGCTGCCGTGATCTATGCGGTGCTGATTGCGTACTTTGCGTTCTACAGCCGTCACCACTTGGTAGCGGGCACGCCAGAAGAGGAATTCGCCGCGATCCAGAAGGCCGAAGAGGCCTTGCACTGATCGACGACACTCGCCGCGGGGCGCCCCGCGGCTTTGGAGAATCTGCATGGCAAGTTTCGTACACACCGTAGGCAACCTGGTCTATCGCTTCGACAGCCTCAGGGAAGTGATGGCCAAGGCCAGCCCGGCACGCTCCGGCGACTACCTCGCCGAGGTCGCGGCTTCAAGCGATGGCGAGCGTGTGGCTGCGCAAATGGCATTGGCCAACATTCCGCTCTCGCATTTTCTGAGCGAAGCGCTGATCCCCTACGAAGACGACGAAGTCACCCGCTTGATCATCGATACTCACGATGCACAGGCGTTCGCACCGGTCAGCCACCTGACCGTGGGCGGCTTGCGTGACTGGCTGTTGAGCGAGCAGGCCGACGAAAACAGCCTGCGCGCATTGGCGCCGGGCCTGACACCGGAAATGGCCGCCTCCGTATCGAAGATCATGCGCGTCCAGGACCTGGTGCTGGTGGCCCAGAAGATCCGTGTCGTCACCCAGTTTCGCGGCACCATGGGCCTGCGCGGGCGCTTGTCGACGCGACTGCAGCCCAACCACCCTACCGACGAACCGGCCGGTATCGCGGCGAGCATTCTCGACGGCCTGCTGTACGGCAATGGCGATGCCATGATCGGCATCAACCCGGCCACGGACAGCACCGCCTCCATCTGCGCGCTGCTGGAAATGCTCGATGCCATCATCCAGCGCTACGACATTCCGACCCAGTCCTGCGTGCTCACCCATGTCACCACCTCGATCGAGGCGGTCAACCGGGGCGTGCCACTGGACCTGGTCTTCCAGTCCATCGCCGGCACCGAGGCGGCCAATGCAGGGTTTGGCATCAACCTGAACGTGTTGCAGGAAGGGTATGAAGCAGGGCTGTCGCTCAAGCGCGGTACTCTGGGGCAGAACCTGATGTATTTCGAAACCGGCCAAGGCAGTGCGCTGTCGGCCAATGCCCACCATGGTGTCGACCAGCAGACGTGCGAAACCCGCGCCTATGCCGTCGCCCGCCACTTCAAGCCGTTTCTGGTCAATACCGTGGTCGGCTTCATTGGCCCGGAGTACCTCTACAACGGCAAGCAGATCATTCGCGCGGGCCTTGAAGACCACTTCTGCGGCAAGTTGCTGGGCGTGCCGATGGGCTGCGACATCTGCTACACCAACCACGCCGAAGCCGATCAGGACGACATGGACACGCTGCTGACGCTGCTGGGGGTCGCCGGGATCAACTTCATCATGGGCATTCCCGGCTCGGACGACATCATGCTCAACTACCAGACCACGTCGTTCCATGACGCCCTGTATGCCCGCCAAACCCTGGGCCTCAAGCCTGGGCCTGAGTTCGAAGCATGGCTGGCACGGACCGGCATCTTCACCCAGGCCGACGGCCGGATACGCTTTGGTGACAACCTGCCGCCAGCCTTCCGGCAGGCCTTGGCACAGCTTGCATAGGAATCGCCGATCATGGACAACCGCACCCCCACCCCCGAAAACCCTTGGCTGGCCCTGCGCAACCTCACCCCCGCGCGTATCGCCTTGGGGCGCGTGGGCACCAGCCTTCCGACCAGTGCGCAACTGGATTTCCAGTTCGCCCATGCCCAGGCTCGGGACGCCGTGCACCTTCCATTCGACGTGGCTGAGCTGACCGCACAGCTCGATCAACGCGGGCGCGACAGCCTCGTGTTGCACAGCGCCGCAAGCGACCGTCATCAATACCTGCAGCGGCCCGACCTGGGCCGGCGCCTGAACGAGGATTCGGTCGCCACCTTGCGCCAGCATGCCCAGGCCAACCCCGGCGGGGTCGACTTGGCAATCGTGGTTGCCGACGGGCTGTCTGCCTTGGCGGTACACCGTCATACACTCCCGTTTCTGACGCGCCTTGAGGAGCAGGTCAATGCCGAAGGCTGGACCTGCGCGCCCATCTCCTTGGTTCAGCAAGGACGCGTGGCGGTGGCAGACGAGGTCGGCGAGCTGCTCGGGGCTCGCATGACCGTGATGCTGATCGGTGAGCGGCCAGGGCTCAGTTCACCGGACAGCCTGGGGCTTTACTTCACCTACGCCCCGAGGGTCGGGCTGACCGATGCCTACCGCAACTGCATTTCCAATGTTCGCCTGGAGGGGTTGAGCTACGGCATGGCCGCGCATCGGCTGCTGTACCTGATGCGTGAAGCCTGTCGGCGCCAGCTGTCAGGCGTGAACCTCAAGGATGAGGCTGAAGTTCACAGCCTGGAAAGTGACGAACTGGCCAGCCAGAAAGGTAATTTTCTGCTGGGCAAGGGCTGAGCACCTGCGCAGGAGGATGGCGGTGCCCCCGCTGCCCTGCTGCGCGCTACAGACGGGGGACTGAACACGCTCGTCGAAGCCTCCGTGCGTCGAACGTGGACGATGAACGATGCCCATGGCCTCAGTGTCTGTCTGCCTTACTACAACGCGGCTCACGCCTTCCTACTACCGTAATCCCTCGCTACAAACTGTGCGGGCGTGATCCTCACTTCGCCGTATAATGGCCCACTTGTCATGTGTGAAATTTCACTCCTCCAGGTAACCGAGCCTTCGACCCAGACCACAGGTGCTGTACATGGATTTCAACCCGCTGGACCTCATCCTGCATCTCGATGCGTACCTTGATCTGTTGGTTACCAATTACGGGCCCTGGATCTATGCCATTTTGTTTGCTGTCATATTTTGCGAAACCGGCCTGGTGGTGATGCCCTTCCTGCCAGGCGATTCCTTGCTGTTCATCGCCGGTGCAGTCGCTGCCGGCGGCGGCATGGACCCTGTCCTGCTGGCCGGGTTGCTCATGATCGCTGCCATCCTGGGCGACAGCACCAACTACGTGATCGGGCGAACGGCCGGCGAGCGCCTGTTCAGCAACCCGAACTCGAAGATTTTCCGCCGCGACTACCTGCAGCGCACTCACGACTTCTACGAGCGTCACGGCGGCAAGACGGTCACCATGGCGCGTTTTCTGCCCATCCTGCGCACGTTCGCGCCGTTCGTGGCCGGTATTGCCCGCATGCACTACCCGCGCTTTCTCGGTTTCAGCATTGCCGGTACGTTGCTCTGGGTAGGTGGCCTGGTCACGCTGGGGTACTTCTTCGGCAACGTGCCATTCATCAAGCAGCACCTGTCGCTGATGGTAGTGGGCATCATCCTGCTGTCGCTGGTCCCGATGATTCTCGGCCTGCTGCGCACCCGCCTGGGCCGCACGGCCAAAGCGCACTGAGGCGCTTGAGCGGGCATGTGGTCGTTCAGCGCCTGGCGGCGCAAGCGCACGTTGGCGCGCTTCCCGATCAGCGTCCAGCAGTGGCAAGCCGTACGCGAGCGCTTGCCCATACTGGACGGTATCGACGAGGCCGAAGACCAATGGTTGCGCGAGGCCAGCATCCTGTTCCTGAACGAAAAGCACCTGACGTGCCTGCCAGGCGTCGAGCTCGACGATGAGCAACGCCTGGTACTGGCAGCGCAAGCTCAACTGCCGTTACTCCACCTGGGCGACCTGAACTGGTACCAGGGCTTTCACGAAATCATCCTCTACCCCGACGACTTCAAAAGCCCGCAGCGCCACCGGGACGCCAGCGGCGTGGAGCACGCCTGGGACGGCGAACACAGTGGCGAGGCCTGGCAGCAGGGCCCGATCATCCTGGCCTGCAATGGCGTATTCGGCAGCGGCGGCTGGGAAGCCTACAACCTGGTCATCCATGAGCTGGCGCACAAGCTGGACATGCTCAATGGCGATGCCAATGGCCTGCCTCCCCTGCACAGCGACATGCCTGTGCAACGCTGGGCGAATGCCATGCAACACGCCTTCGACGACCTCAACCGGCAACTCGATCGGGACCCGGAAGCCGACACGCCGATCGACCCTTATGCCGCCGAAAACCCCGCCGAGTTCTTCGCCGTAACCAGCGAGTACTTCTTCAGCGCCCCCGACCTGCTGCACCAGGCCTACCCCGAGGTCTACCAGCAACTGTCGCTGTTCTACCGGCAGAACCCGCTTGCACGCCTGACCCGGTTGCAAAGCGAGCATTCCGACTATCGCCATCCCCCCGCCTAGCGCCCGGTTCATTGGGCCAGACGTGGCATGCCCCGTCGGAATATGCCTATAATCGCCGCCACTTTTTTGGTCAAACACGGGGGCACTGCCCAATGAGCTACAGCAAGATTCCGGCGGGCAAAGACCTGCCGAACGACATCTACGTCGCCATCGAGATCCCGGCCAACCACGCGCCGATCAAATACGAGATCGACAAGGACAGCGACACGCTGTTCGTCGACCGTTTCATGGCCACCCCTATGTTCTACCCGGCCAACTACGGCTTCATCCCCAACACCCTGGCTGACGACGGTGATCCGCTGGACGTGCTGGTGGTTACCCCTTACCCAGTGGCCCCAGGTTCGGTCATCCGCGCCCGCCCGGTGGGTGTCTTGAACATGACCGACGATGGCGGCGGCGACGCCAAGGTCATCGCGGTCCCCCACGACAAGCTGTCGCAGCTGTACGTGGACGTGAAGGAGTACACCGACCTGCCTGCCCTGCTGATCCAGCAGATCGAGCATTTCTTTGCCAACTACAAAGATCTCGAGAAAGGCAAGTGGGTCAAGATCGAAGGCTGGGACGGCGCTGACGCCGCCCGCGCTGCGATCACCAAATCGGTTGAAGCCTACAAAGGCTGATCCTGATTGCACGAAAAACCCGCTTCGGCGGGTTTTTTTTGGCGCGCAATACGCTTCACAGCCAATCGCGGCGCAAGCGTCCTACAACGTCCTACACCCGCGTCTGACTGCCCTACGTTTCCCCTTTGCCCATCAACATCTTGTTCATACCCTTGGTGGCACCGTGCCGCTAAACTTTCCCCATGAACACATCTGGTGAACGTTTAAGAGCCCTTCTTCAGGAATGCGGACTGACCCCTGCCGACTTCGCCGCACAGCGCGGCGTGACGCCTCAGCACGTCAACAACTGGTTCAATCGCGGGGTCCCGCTGGCTCGCCTGGACGAGCTTGCCGACCTGTTCTGCGTGCACCGTCGCTGGCTGCGAACGGGTGAAGGCGCCAAGCATCCCAATGCCATCCTGCGCACCTGTCCGCCACGCCCTGTGCCGATAGATGCTCCCATTCCGCGTGCGGTTCATCGCGGGCGCGTAGTGCACGTGCCGTTCCACGAGGTGCGCAATGGCCTGCTGTGCAAGGTGTCGGGGCGTGCCTTGCGCCTGCCGGCCAACGCACTGCGAATGCTGGGTGTCAAACACGACACGTCCATCTGCATGGCCATGCCAGGCGGCAACATGGCCCCCTTGATCCCCGTCGAAGCGACCCTGGCCATCGACATGAGCATGACCCAGATCGTGGAGGGCGAAACCTATGCCCTGCTGATCAATGGTGCGTTGCGCGTGCACAACCTGACCATGGGTGAGCACGGCACGCTTTACCTACACAGCCATGACCGGCACAACTATGCCGTCGAGCGCTTGACCCCCAGCCAGCGCCAGGCGCAAGGGCTAGAGATCCTGGGATGGGTCTATCACTGGTCGCATTTTCGACGGCAGCGGCCTGGCTGAAACACCCTGTGCCATTTTTTGCTGGGCATCAGGTGCATGCCCTTGTATGCTACGCGCACATCAGCCCCGACCGGCCCAAGCCGCAGTCCAGAGGGCTCGGCGATACCCCATACGGGCATCAGCCATCTCTTTCAGGCCTCTTTTGGCCACACCGTTAAGGCGATTGCGGCTTACCATAAATTAGTCGGAAGCGTCCCCGAGAAGCCGGCCACAAGCCGGCTTTTTAATGCCTGTTTTTCAGCCAGGAAAATGCGGCGAGACGCTCAGGCGGCGCCGCATTACCCGTCGGTACACGCCTCTAGAAATCGTAACGCGCACCCACCAGCACGCTGCGCGACGGGCCGTAGAAGTTGAACGTGGAAGTCGAACCCACCCGCGACAGGTAATCGCGATCGAACAGGTTGTTGACGTTGACGGTGGCAGTCAGCCTGGAGGTCACCGGGTAGGAAAGCATGGCGTCCACGGTGGCATAACCCGGCGCGTCGATGCGTACCCCGCCGTTTTCCGAGTGGAAATTGCTCATTGCCGAAACGCCGCCACCGATGGCCAGCCCGGTGAGCGCGCCACGGCTGATGGTGTATTTGCTCCACAGCGACGCCTGGTGGCGCGGCATGATGAAGAACGTGGTTTCGGCATCGCCCTTCACGGTTTCGGTGTCCATCCAGGTGTAGCCGCCTAGCAGCTCCCAGTTATCGGTCAGCTTGCCGCTGACTTCCACTTCCGCGCCCTTGACCCGTGTCTTGCCCGCAGCCACCGAGTCATTGGTCGCAACGCCTTCGCTGTCGTAACGGGTGGTGGCGCGGTTTTCGTCGGTCAGGCGAAACGCCGACAGGCGCGTGTTGAGCGCGCCACCAAAGTAGCTGCTCTTGATGCCCACTTCGTACTGCTCGCCTTCGCGTGGCTTGAGTACCCGGCCGTCGCCATCGGTTGCCGATTGCGGCTTGAACACCTGGGAATAACTGGCATACAGCGCATGGTTTTCGGAAAGGTCATAGACTGCCCCCGCATAGGGTGTGAAGTGACCATCGACCTGCTTGCTGTCGTCCGCAGTGACACCGCTCTTGAGGGTCGTGGTGTAGAAATCGCCGCGGTACCAACTGAACCTCCCGCCGGCAATCAACGCCAGGCGCTCGACCGGGCGGAAGGTCACCTTGGAATACAAGCCGTACTCCTCTTCCTGCATGCCCGTCTCGGTCGTGTAGTTCGCAGCTGGTTTAGCGAACTGCTTGGGCGAGTAGGTGTTGACGTTGATGTTGCCCAGCGTCGTGGCCCCGTTCAGGTACTCGGTATCGTAGTTCTTGTAATCGCTGCCGACGACGAACTCGCTGACCTGGCCAAAGGTTTCGAAGGGCTGGCTGTAGCTGGCATCGACCGCGTAGGTGTCCTGGGTGAAATCACGTGCACTGGCGCGTTCGGAGTTTTTGCCCGTGGTAGGGTTCGTGGCCGTGAAGGCGTAGAGATAGTTGGTATCGCGGTGCGACCCGCGGGCAGCAATGCGGCCATAACCACCGTTGTCGAATCGATGGGTCAGCTCAGCGACCAGATCGGTGGTCTTGCCGTCGAACGCGTTCCAGTCTGCGCCCAGAAAGCGGGAATGACTGAAGTCAGGGACCTTGCCGTCCAACGTTGCCGGGTAGCCGTTGTGCGGCGTGATGTTCTTGACCTCGTGGATCAGGCCGAACGACAAGGTGGTGGCCTCGTCCAGGTCGACATCGAGCGCGCCGTAGTAGCTGTTGCTGGTGTTGGCGTTGTAGTCGACTTCGCCATTGGTGTCGTCGCGCGAGGCGATGAAGCGACCGCGCACCCGTCCGTTTTCGTCCAGCGGCCCGCTCAGGTCCAGTTCCTGGTGATTGGTATCCCAGGTGCCGTAGTAACCCTCGACATTCCCCTGAAAGTCCGCCGTCGGCCGCTTGCGCACCATATTGACGATACCGCCCAGTTCGCTGGTGCTGCTGAATAGTCCGGCCGGGCCACGCATGATCTCGACACGGTCGAAGGCCACAAGCGATGGCACGGTCCCGAAGATGCTCGCCATCGGTGCTGGCAGGCCGTCGATGTTGAATTCGCTGTACTCATAGCCACGGGCGTAGATCGACGACCGACCACTGTCGTTGGTCAGGGTACGCAAGCCGGCCGTGTACTTGGCCAGGTCATCGAGGTGGACAAACTGCCGATCCTTGACGTAATCCTGGGTATAGACGGTGATCGACTGCGGGATGTCCTTCAAGGCGGCTGGCGTCTTGGTGCCCACGGTGGCGGCGTCCACGCTGTACCCGCCAGTGGCTTCGGAGGGCAGCATGTCGTATAGCCGATTGCCTTCGATGGTCAATGCAGGCAGGTCGAGGGGGTCATCGGCATTGACCACCACGGCTACGTCTTGCGCCAATGCCGAAAGTGAAAACGGCGTCACCAGCCCTGCCACCAGCCATCCCCGCACGCGCCGCGCGCGCCCTGCCCCACTGAAAACATTCATGCCGCACCCTTCGCCCATATGATAGTAATTCGCAAACGAAACATATTGCTTTTTGCGAACGATACCGGAGCAGGTACAGGGCATGCAGCAGCATTAACCTTCTTAACACATTGGGGCCATTGCCTAGGGCCGAGTCCGGTGGGATGATTTGCAACTGATATAAATTCTCATTCAAGGCTCGCCGTGCCCACCTCCTTGCTGCTGGTCGAAGACGACCCACGCTTACGCCACGACCTTTACCGCCATTTCATCGACCGTGGCTTCGAGGTACATGCATGCGCGACGGGAGAAGCGGCGCTGGCCAATGCCCGTCGATGCGCATTCGACCTGGCGCTGCTGGACATCATGCTGCCAGGTCTCGATGGCCTGAGCCTGCTCGATGCACTGCGGCGCAAGCAGGCCGTACCGGTGATCCTCATGTCGGCATTGGGTGCCGAGCAGGACCGCATCACCGGATTCACCCGCGGCGCCGACGATTACCTGCCCAAGCCCTTCAGCCTGGCGGAACTGGATGCGCGGGTAGACGCACTGTTGCGCCGGGTCGCCTTCCACAGCACACCGCCCCTGGCAACGCGCGCTGATGAGCCCGTATTCGACCACGCGGCCCAGGACGTCATGCACAACGGCATGCCGGCGGGGTTGACTGGCTCGGAGTTCCGCCTGTTGATCACGCTGCACGCCCATGCCGGGGAGCCGCTGAGCAAGCCTTTCCTGTACCAGACCGTCCTGCACCGTGGCTACACGCGCCTGGATCGGGGCCTGGATGTGCATGTGTGCAACGTGCGCCGCAAGCTGGCGGACATTGGCATACAGCATCTGCTCATCCAGGCTGTGCGTGGTCAGGGCTATGTCCTGGTCGTGCAGAGCCCGGCCTGATGCGGCGTCATCCGCTGCTGTGGAAGCTGGCCCTGCTGCAGGTCAGCTTCTGCCTGCTGCTCACCTGGTTGATCTGGACCTGGGGCCTGACGGTGGAACGCAGCACCTATTTCCTGGCTCAGGCCGACCAGGACTACCTGGCCCGCTATGCCCGGCAGGCCGAGCTCGCCTGGGAGCAAGGAGGCGCCGTGGGGGTCGAGACCTGGCGTAAGCAGGTGCAAAGGGCCGAGGACACCTGGGCAGCCGTCGTCGGCCCTTACCTGCAAAGCCTGGGGACCACACAGCTCACAGCCGAGGAAGCGGGTCACCTGACCTTCATGCGCAAGCTGAACTGGCCCATGAGCCGCCGCCTGCAAGGCGAACTGCCTTACGTCAGCATTACCTTCCCGCGCCATCCCGAGCACGGTCGCCTGGTGATGCAACTGCCCGAGCGGCTGCTGCCCACCGGGCTGACGCCTTGGACTCACCTGATTACCCACGGTGTGGCGCCGGCCTTGCTGGCCCTGCTGATGGGGCTGGCACTGTACCGTCACCTTGTCGCCCCGTTGAACCGCCTGCGTGACCGCGCCGATGCGCTGCGGGCCAACGACCTGGACAGCCCAGGCCTGCCCCTGCAAGACCGGCGCGATGAGCTGGGCGAACTGGCGCAGGCCTTCGATCATATGGCCAATCGCTTGCGCCAGAGCCTGGAACAGCAGCGGCTGCTGCTGCGCACACTGTCCCACGAACTGCGCACGCCGCTGGCACGCCTGCGTATTGCCCATGACAGCAACTTGCCCGCCGCCCAGTTACGCGCGCGCATGGATTATGAAACGAGCCATATGCAGAAACTGCTGGAAGACACCCTCGACCTGGCCTGGATGGATACCGAGCAGCCCGTCCTGGCCACCGAACCGGTACTGATGGCATCACTGTGGGAGGCGCTGTGCCAGGACATCTGCTTCGAAAGCGGCTGGAGCCCCGCACGCCTGCCGTGCACACTCGGGCAGGACTGCGTGGTCCAGGTGCACCTGGACAGCGTGGCCCAGGCGCTGGAGAACCTGCTGCGAAACGCCATCCGGCACTCTCCGCCCGAGGGAACCGTCTGCCTGGAGGGCTGGCGCGAGGGTACGCATTGGCACCTGTGCGTGCGCGATCAAGGCCCCGGCGTGCCTGAGGCCGCGCTTGAGCGCATTTTCCAACCGTACCAGCGGCTGACCGCCAGCGGCGCAGGCTTCGGACTGGGCCTGGCCATTGCCCGCCGCGCCGTCCAATTGCAGGGTGGCAGACTCTGGGCCTGCAATGCTCACCCAGGCTTGCGCCTGCACCTTACCCTGCCGGCCAGCGTCAACGGTTTAGAAAGTTAAGGCGCTTTACGCATGTCAAAGGCTGATTATCATCTGGCTGCTTGAGTTGCAGCGCCTGCAATGCCGTGAAGAGATGCCTGATGAACAGAATGATCCGGGGCCTGGCGCTTGTGCTGGCCTTTGTGACCGGTGCCGCCACGGCCCAGCCCGAGCATGACCAGCCGATGGATACGACGCTGCTGGCTCGCCAGGACCTGGCCTATCGATTCACCCACCTGGACCTCGACTCGGCAGACGGCGCGCGTCACTACCGGCTGTGGATAGGACTGCCCAAGCGCGCCGCCCCCGCAACCGGCTACCCTGTGTTGTGGATGCTCGACGGCAATGCAGCCCTGAGCGCACTGGACCGACAACGACTCGATGCCTTGGCCGCCGGCCAGGCCCCCGTACTGGTCGCCGTGGGTTACCAGACCCGCCAGCGCATCGACAGAACCAGCCGAACCTACGACTACACGCCGGCGCTGGCCGGGCAGACAGAGCAACGCGACCCACTCACCGGGTTGCCCAGCGGCGGGGTGGATGCCTTTCTTGACCTGCTGGAGACCCGCATGCGCTCAGGGCTGGCAGCACTGGTGAGCATCGACCCCCAGCAGCAGACGCTGTGGGGGCACTCGTATGGCGGCCTGGCCGTGCTCCATGCCCTCTTCACCCGGCCCAAGTCATTCGCCGTCTATGCGGCGGCCAGCCCATCGCTGTGGTGGCATGACGGCGCGATCCTGCGCGAAGCGGCAAGCCTGCCGGCGCGGTTGGGGGATGCCCAACCGCAGGTGCTGTTGATGCGCGGCTCACTGGAGCCGGCCAGCCCCCGCGAACCGGCCCAGCCCCACGCCGATCAGACGGCACGGAGCCTCGCCGCCAGCCTGACCCAGCTCAAGGGCGTGCAGGTGTCTTTCAAGCAGTTCGACGGCCTTGGGCATGGGCCGATGCTTGCGGCGTCGCTGCACTGGGTGATCGACACCTTGAGCAAAGCAGCACCGCAGGGCACCTCGCCCAGCCGCTGACAGCGGTCTAGATCATAACGGCGGGTTGCCAACCCAGGCACAGGGTGCGGTATGCTTGCCCGGTCTTCAGGGCGGGGTGAAAGTCCCCACCGGCGGTAAATCGAAAGATGAGCCCGCGAGCGCTCCGGCCATGCCGGAGGTCAGCAGACCTGGTGAGATTCCAGGGCCGACGGTCATAGTCCGGATGAAAGAAGGCGTCAGGCAGGGGCCCCACGGGCACCCTTGCGCACGCATTTTGCTCGCCCCGAGACGTTCATCGATTACTTACGAGGAGCGTTTCATGTCTACCTTGCACCCTGTGCACTTTCCCAATGTCACCGCCGCCATCGCCGCGTTCAAGGCCGGTCGCCCCGTGCTGCTGCTTGACGATGACGACCGTGAAGATGAAGCGGACATCATTGCCGCTGCCGAGAACATTTCGATGCAGACCATGGCCATGATGATCCGCGACTGCAGCGGTATCGTCTGCCTGTGCCTGGACGAGGCAACGGTCGATGAGCTGCAACTGGCACCCATGGTCCAGAACAACCAGGCCCGCCACGGCACCGGGTTCACGGTCACCATCGAAGCTGCCGAGGGCATCAGCACTGGCGTAAGCGCCCAGGACCGGGTCACCACGATTGCCGCTGCACTGCGCTCTTCGGCCGAGCAACGGCATATCGTCAGCCCTGGGCATGTGTTTCCGCTGCGCGCGCGCAATGGCGGTGTGCTCACGCGTCGCGGTCACACCGAAGGGTCGGTTGACCTGGCCCGCCTGGCCGGACTGCGGCCGGCAGCCGTCTTGTGCGAATTGATGAACCCTGACGGCACGATGGCTCGCGGTGAGGAAGTGGCCGTCTATGCACGCCAGTACAACCTTCCCATGCTGACCATCGACGAGTTGGCGCAGTATCGACTGGCGCTGCAGGCGCAAACGGCTGCGGCGATCTGATCGACCTGGCCACGCCAGGGCCTGAACGGTAGCGCCAACCCGGCGCTGCCGTGCCAATGGCGGTTTGCTCACCCCGCCCCGCTCTGCTAGTGTCGCGGCGTTCAGACTACCGCCGAGACTGCCGCCATGGCCCGCAAAAAAGCTTCCCTTGATTTCGAGCAATCCCTTGCCGAGTTGCAGGCACTGGTCGAGCGCCTGGAGAACGGCGAGTTGTCCCTGGAGGACTCGCTTGCCGCTTTCGAACAAGGCATTGCCCTGACGCGTGATTGCCAAGGCGCACTGGCTCAGGCCGAACAGAAGGTGCAGGTTCTGCTGGAGCGCGATGGCGAGCTGACTGCCCAGCCCTTCGACGTGGAGCCCGAGGCATGATCGGTGCCTATCAGTCCGCCTGCCAGGCACGCGTCGATGGCGCACTCGAGCCGCTGTTCATCGCCCCCACGGCCGAGCTTGAACGCCTGTACGCCGCAATGCGCTACAGCGTGATGAACGGCGGCAAACGCGTACGCCCGCTGCTCGCCTACGCGGCCTGCGAGGCCTTGGGCGCTCCGGCGGAGCACGCCAACGGCGCCGCTTGCGCCGTCGAGCTCATCCACGCTTACTCGCTGGTCCACGACGACTTGCCGGCCATGGATGACGACGACCTGCGCCGCGGCCAGCCGACCACGCACAAGGCGTTCGACGAGGCCTGTGCCATTCTTGCCGGTGACGGCCTGCAAAGCCTGGCCTTCAGCGCATTGCTCGACCCCCACCTGAGCCCCCAGACCGACGCACTTCGCCTGGCCATGGTGCAGGCCTTGGCCTCGGCCGCCGGCCCCGCTGGCATGGTGGGCGGGCAAGCCATCGACCTGGGCTCGGTGGGCATGAAGCTGGACCAGCAAGCCTTGGCGTTCATGCACCGGCACAAGACCGGTGCACTGATCGAGGCCAGCGTCCGCCTGGGCGGGCTGGCCAGTGCCCGCGCCGACCAGGCGCAGCTCGATGCCTTGCAGGTGTATGCGCAGGCCATCGGCCTGGCCTTCCAGGTTCAGGACGACATCCTCGATGTGGAAAGCGATACGGCTACACTGGGTAAACGCCAGGGCGCCGACATCGCCCGCGACAAGCCGACCTACCCCGCCCTGCTGGGCATGGAGGCGGCCAAGGCCTACGCGATCGAACTGCGCGACCAGGCATTGGTCGCATTGGAAAGCTTCGACGAAAAGGCCGAGCCACTGCGAGCCCTGGCGTGCTACATCGTCGAACGCCGCAACTGACCTGGCGAGTAGCGCGTGATGGCTGTTAAGCCGCCAGCGCGTCACCCGTCTGAATGGGCAGCTTTTCCTACAATGGGGTAAACTGCCGCGTCTTAATACACCTATAACGACTCGCCTGATGCCCACGACGTTTCAAGAGATCCCCCGCGAACGCCCGGTCACGCCGCTGCTCGACCGCGCTGACACGCCAGATGGCTTGCGCCGTCTGGCCGAAGCCGACCTGGAGACCCTGGCCGACGAGTTGCGCCAGGAACTTCTGTATACCGTGGGCCAGACCGGTGGGCACTTCGGTGCCGGCCTGGGCGTCATCGAGCTGACCATCGCCCTGCACTACGTCTTCGATACCCCCGATGACCGGTTGGTATGGGACGTGGGCCACCAGGCCTACCCGCACAAGATTCTGACCGGGCGCCGCAACCGCATGCTCAGCCTTCGCCAGAAGGACGGCGTAGCCGCCTTCCCGCGCCGCAGCGAAAGCGTGTACGACACCTTCGGCGTCGGTCACTCCAGCACATCGATCAGCGCAGCCCTTGGCATGGCCATCGCGGCGCGCCTGCAAAACAGCGCTCGCAAGTCGATTGCGGTCATCGGCGACGGCGCACTCACCGCAGGCATGGCGTTCGAGGCGTTGAACCACGCCCAGGAAGTCAACGCCGACATGCTGGTGATCCTCAACGACAACGACATGTCGATCTCGCGCAATGTGGGAGGCTTGTCCAACTACCTGGCCAAGATCCTCTCCAGCCGCACCTACTCCAGCATGCGCGAAGGCAGCAAGAAAGTGCTGTCGCGCCTGCCAGGTGCGTGGGAAATAGCGCGGCGTACCGAAGAATATGCCAAGGGCATGCTGGTACCCGGCACGCTGTTCGAAGAGCTGGGCTGGAACTACATCGGTCCCATCGATGGTCACGATCTGCCCACGATGATCGCCACCCTGCGCAACATGCGCGACCTCAAGGGCCCGCAGTTCCTGCACGTGGTGACAAAAAAGGGCAAGGGGTTCGCCCCGGCCGAGATCGACCCGATCGGCTACCACGCCATCACCAAGCTCGAGCCTGTGGACAAGCCGGTTGCGCCGAAACAGGCCAGCGGACCGAAATATTCCGCCGTGTTCGGCCAGTGGCTCTGCGACATGGCCGCTGCCGACGATCGCCTGGTGGGCATTACGCCGGCCATGAAGGAAGGCTCCGACCTGGTGGCGTTCAGCGAACGCTACCCTGAACGCTATTTCGACGTGGCGATTGCCGAGCAGCATGCCGTCACGCTCGCGGCGGGCATGGCTTGCGAAGGTAGCAAACCGGTAGTGGCTATCTACTCGACCTTCCTGCAGAGGGCCTATGACCAGTTGATTCATGACGTGGCCGTGCAGAACCTGGACGTGCTGTTCGCCATCGACCGCGCCGGTCTGGTGGGTGAAGACGGCCCGACCCATGCCGGTAGCTATGACCTGTCCTACCTGCGCTGCATCCCTGGCATGCTGGTGATGACCCCCAGTGACGAAAGCGAGTTGCGCCAGATGCTCAGTACGGGCCACCTCTATAACGGCCCGGCTGCCGTGCGCTATCCGCGCGGTACAGGCCCTGGCGCTGCTGTCGACGAGGGCTTGGAACCGCTGGAGATTGGCAAGGGCGTGGTTCGTCGCCGGGGTGAAAAGGTCGCGCTGCTGGTCTTTGGCGTGCAGCTGGCCGAAGCCCTGCAAGTAGCCGAACAGATCAACGCCACGGTCGTCGACATGCGCTTCGTCAAGCCGCTGGATGAAGACTTGGTGCTGGAAATGGCAGGTAGCCACGAACTGCTGGTGACCCTCGAAGAAAATGCCATCATGGGCGGCGCCGGTGCTGCCGTTGGCGAGTGCCTGGCCAGGGAAGCGGTGGTCAAGCCGTTGCTGCACCTGGGCTTGCCGGACCTTTATGTGGAACACGCCAAGCCCGCGCAGATGCTGGCAGAGTGTGGGCTGGATGCAGCGGGCATCGAAGCTAGCGTCAAGGCCCGCATGGTCAAGCTGGGACTTTGATGTGCAGGGCTGCGCTGCAGCCCGGGTGCTCAGCCAAACGAGCAGGCAGTCATTTACCCAACGGGGTCTGTGATTGCCGGCTTCTTTTTCGTTCATGGCGACTCTGAGGGCAAGGGCCTTTCTGCGCTGGGCTCCGCTGTGTTGGAGTGCGCAGACTTCGCAGATATGTACCGCCCGTGAAAAACCCGACCCTTGCCACCCTGCTTTGCCTCCCTCTGCCCTTGCTGGCGTCCGAACGAGATGACGCCCTGAAACTGCCTGACGTGCTCATCAGTGCCAGCCGCCAGGTCGAATCGCGCACCGCCACCAGTGCTGCGAACACCGTGTTTACCCGGGCCGATATCGACCGCCTGCAACCGAGTAGCGTCATGGACCTGCTCAGCCGCGTGCCGGGCGTGCAAGTGGCACCGACCGGCGGGCGCGGCAGCTTGCCAGGCCTTTTCATTCGCGGCACCAAGACCGCGCAAACGCTGGTGCTGGTCGATGGTGTACGCATCGCCAACGCGACCTCAGGCGACAGCGGCCTGCAGTTTCTCAACGTCGACCAGATCGAGCGTGTCGAAGTGCTTCGCGGCTCTCGGTCGGCGGTATATGGCAGCGATGCCATTGGCGGGGTCATCCAAGTGTTCACCCGACGGAGCCTCGGTGACGGCCTGCACCCGCGCGTGCGCCTGGCTGCCGGTAGCCGAAAAACCTTCCAGCGCAGCCTGAGTGTGTCGGGCGCCGATGGCTCAACGCGCTTCAACCTGGGCGCAAGCCTGGACGAAACGGCAGGCATCGATTCAACCGGACCGTCGTTCAGCAGTGACGCCGACCATGACGCTTACCGCAACAAATCGCTCAACTTCAGCCTGAGCCAGACGCTCGGCGAGCGCATCGAAGTCGGCCTGAACCTGCTGCACAGTCAGGGCCGCAGTCAATACGACAATCCATTCGGCGGCTTCGACCCTGTCACCTTCCAAAGCGTCGGCCAACAGCCGTACACCGACTTCACCGTTGCCAGCCTGGGCAGTTACCTCGACGCCCAGCTCACCGACAACTGGCACACGCGGCTGGAGGTGGCGCACAGCGAAAACCGTGACGACAAGCGCGACACGTTGAGCCCTGAACGCTTTGTGTTCAACACCTACCGCGACCAGATGACCTGGCAGAACGACCTGGCCCTGAACGACCAGCACAGCCTGCTCGCCGGCGCCGACTGGTATCAGGACCGCGTGCACGCCAGTACCGACTTCGAGAAGGACAGCCGCTGGAACCGGGCGGTGTTTCTTCAGCACCGCTATCAAGGCCCGCTGTTTTCCACCGAAGTGGGCGTACGCCAGGACCGCAACGAGCAGTTCGGCACTCACACCACCTGGAGTGGCAGCGTGAGCGTTGCGCTCGATGATCGCAATGATGTGGTGCTGTCCTACAGCGAAGGCTTCCGGGCCCCGACGTTCAACGACCTGTATTACCCGCAGTTCAGCAACCCTGACCTTGACCCCGAGCACGCCAGGACCTATGAAGTGCAGTGGCGCAGCCAGCTGTCTACCGACACCCGCCTGGAGGCTTCCCTGTACCGCACCGACCTGCGCGATGCGATCGTGTTCGGTCAGGACGCCATTCCCCGCAACGTGGCCTCGGCGCGCGTCGATGGCGTAGAGCTGGCCCTGGCCCAACAGTGGGGCGAATGGAGCAGCCAGCTGGGCCTGGCAATGATCGACCCACGTGACCGCGACAGTGGCCATACATTGGCCCGACGGGCACGCCGCACCCTGAGCCTGGACCTGGACCGCCGTGTGGGACCCTTCGGCATCGGTGCCAGCGTACAGGCTGTCAGCAGCAGCTACGATGATGAAGCCAACCGCAACCGTTTGGGTGGATATGGGTTGCTGGGCCTGCGCGGCAGTTGGGCAGCCACCGAGGCGCTGACCGTGGAGGCGAAGCTGGACAACCTGTTCGACCGTGGCTACAGCCGCGCCCTGTACAGCTACGAGGGCAGCCCCCATGCCTACCAGGAAGAAGGGCGCACGCTGTTGTTCAGCGTGACGTGGGCACCGGCGCTCTAGCGGCCAGCAGTTCGCACAGACGAGCCGTCGCTTCGATCATCTGCCCACTGGGGCGCTCGATGCCGTTGTCCGGCACCACCAGTAACCCGTCTTGCGCCACCGCGCGCAGCGTCGGCCAGGCCTTCCAACTGGCCAACTGTTGCGCATCGGCGGCCAGGATGATGTCGGGGTCGCGCGCAATGACCGACTCTACGCTCACCTGGGGCGCTGCCGGGTTCAAATCCGCAAAGACATTACGCGCACCACAGACGGCCAGTGCATCGCTGATCACTTGCTGACCACCCAAGGTGTACAAGGGGCGATCCCAGACCTGGTAGAAGACCTGCAGGGGCCTGTCGCGACGGTACTGCTGGCGCAGTGTTTTCAATCGTGCACGCAGGGCGCGAGCGTAGCGGCGGCCTTGGTCAGCGTGGCCTACGTGTTCAGCGATTTCTTCGATCTGGCCAATCAACTGCTCGATGCTGTGGGGCTCTGCGCTGAAGGCAGGGATGCCCAGACGTTTGAGCTGGTCGCGCTGCGCGGGCGGTACACTGCCCGGCCACAGCAGCAGCAGATCAGGGCGCAGACTGAGCAAACGCTCCATGTCCAGCTGGCCATAGCGCCCCACCGAGGGCAACGCTCGCAACGCCGGTGGCCGTTCACCCCCATCGAGCACCCCCACCAGCAGGTCGCCTGCCTGCAGTTCGAGCATGATTTCCGTCAACGACGGTGCCAGGCTGACGACGCGTAGTGGCCCAGCGCTCGCCAGGCTGCAGGCCAGTAGCGCCAGCCCCGCTATGAGCCGGCGCATCAGCCAAGCTGAGACGGCAGACGGTACAAGTAGAGCAAGACCACGGTGGACAAGGCCAGTAGCACCTGTGGGACGGTTTCCAGGCCCACCAGTACCGACACGGCGGCTACCCAGGCGGGGAAGCAGGCATAGGTCATGGCCAGGCGCCGCACGCGAGCCAGTTCGATCCACGCAGCAGGCTCGGCTTCGGTACCGAGCGCCTTGGAGGTGGCAATCAGCGCGCGCTTGTAGGCACCGAAGCGCGGCAAGGTGAGAAACAACGTGGCTGCGCCAGCGATGAACAGCGGCATGGCCAACATGGGGATCATCGCCTCGCCACCGCCAAAGGCCCAGGCCATGACCGGCAGCGGCACAAGCCCCACCGCCAGGTACTGCCACCAAGCCAGGGCGAGGCGCCGCTTGACCTCGGCGCGGGTCACGCCTGGGGCACCTCGCCCTGGTGTTCATTGCCCAGCATGTGGCCCAGCTTGCCGGCCTTGGTTGCCAGGTAATGGCTGTTGTGCGGGTTGTGCCCGGTGTGTAGCGGCACACGCTCGGCCACCACGATATCCATGTCGGTCAAGGCCTTGACCTTGCGCGGGTTGTTGGTCATCAAGCGCAACGCCTTGACACCCAGGTGCTCGAGCATCGGCAGGCAGATGGCATAGTCGCGCTGATCCGCAGCAAACCCGAGGCGCTCGTTGGCTTCGACCGTGTCCGCCCCTCCGTCCTGCAGTTCGTAGGCGCGGATCTTGTTCAGCAGGCCAATGCCACGGCCTTCCTGGCGCAGGTAAAGCAGCACGCCACGACCTTCTCGGGCGATCGCCTGGAGGGCAGCTTCGAGTTGCGACCCGCAATCACAGCGTTGACTGAACAAGGCATCGCCGGTCAGGCATTCGGAATGCAGGCGCCCCAGTACCGGCTGCCCATCGGCGATATCACCCAGGCTGAGCACCACATGCTCGCGGCCAGTGGCTTCATCCAGAAAGCCGTGCATGGTGAAAGTCGCGAAAGGCGTCGGGAGTTTAGAGGCGGCAACAAAGACAACGGGCACGTTGTGCTCCTGGGATAAGTGGGAATTTCAATGGACCGATTGTATCAGCAGCTTACAGGCAGTGCTCCCGCAGTATACCGCCGGTTATTATCGAAAACCTCGATGCGTAGCGGTTGCGGGCATGTACCACGCGCTACGGTTTGGTACTGGCATCGAAAGGATACGGCTGTTTCCAACGTTCGAATATCGGCTTGAGTTCGCCGCTGCGCACCAGTTCGGCCATGCGTTTGTCGAACACATCACGCAGTGCCTCACCCCGCTGACTGCGGGCAAACGCCAGGTACATGGGCAGCTCGACCACATGGGTGCGCCGGAATCGATCAGGTTGCGAGCTTTGCCCGATGACGTAGTCCACTTCGGTCATGGCGTCGACATAGAAGTCCACCCGGTCATGCTCCAGCATGGGCAGAATGCCTTCGCGTCGCTGGATTTCACGGAACTCCCGCACGCGGGGCAGGTATTTCCCATAGGCATAGCCACGCACCCAGGCCAGGCGATAATCGCCTATGGTTGCCAGTGTGGGGGCCGGCTTGCTGGCAAGCCCCAGGGCGTAGATATGGTCGACGTCGAAGTGCCAGCGAGGGTAGAGGTTGTCTTCACTTTCGTCCTTGTACGAGCCAACCCAGGCGTCAGCCTCGCCACGTTTGACCAGGCCAATGGCACGGCTATACGGCGCACTCTGCGGCACGACCTCGATTCCTGCGGGCTGGAACACCTTGCGCATCACGTCCCAGGCCACACCGGTGCCATCTGCGTTGGTGTAGTCGACCCACTCCTCGCTGACCAGGCGAATCTGGCCAGGCTGGCTGTCGCCGGCAGCCGCCCATGGGGCAGCGGCCATCAACAATGCCAGTAGCACACCCTTCAGCACCATGGCAGCCCCCGTTCTACGCGACAGCCCATACCAGAACCTGCATGCCCAACCAGGCGAAGACGCCGGCCAGCACGTCATCGAGCATGATGCCAACGCCGCCATGCACGTGACGATCGATCCAGCGAATGGGCCAAGGCTTGAGGATGTCGAAGAAACGGAACATCAAAAAACCCGCCAACAGCCACTGCCAGCCATCGGGCACCAACCACAGCGTGATCCACATGCCGACCATTTCGTCCCAGACGATGCCTTCGTGGTCATGCACGCGCAAGTCATTGGCCACCTTGCCGCACAGCCAGAAGCCGAACAGCATGGTGATCCCCAGTACCAGCCAATACCCCCAATCGGGCAGCATCTGCCAGAGCGGAATGAAGGGTATCGCCACCAGCGAGCCCCAGGTGCCGGGCGCTTTGGGCAAGGTGCCGGAGCCGAACCCGAACGCGATGAAGTGCCAAGGGTTGCGCCAGACCGATGGCGGAACGAACTCCGCAGGCACCTGATTGGGGTGGTCGGTCACGGTATCTCCCTAAAGTGTTGATAGCCCCGCTGCCGAGGCGTGATGTCCTGACCGTGCGCATCGCGCAGGGACACGCCCTGCCCTTGCAGCACGCGGCCAATGGGGTAGACCTGGATGAAGCCAAAGTGCGCAAGGTGCGTCAAGGCGTCCGGAGGTGCCGTGAACGCCAGTATGTAGTCGTCGCCACCGGCGAGCGCTGCCTGCACGGCTGCCTCGCGGCCCAGGAACGCCTCCACTTCGGGGGACACTGGCACCTGCGCCAGGTTCACCTCGAGCGCCACGCCAGAGGCCTTGGCGATATGACCGCAATCGGCCAGCAACCCATCGGAAATATCCAGTGCCGCCGTGGCGTGCCCTCTGAGCAAGGCACCGAGGGTGAGCTGCGGCATGGGCGCCCAATAGTGGGCCAGCAGCGGCTCTGCCACGTCCGGCGGCGCCTGGCGCTCCCCGAGCACCAGAGGCAAGGCGCCAGCGGCCTTGCCCAGCACGCCACCGACATACAGCAGGTCGCCCGGCTGGGCGCCAGTGCGGCGTAATGCCTGCCCGGCCGGCACACGGCCGAACACCGTCACGGTGATGCTCAGCGGACCCCGGGTCGTGTCCCCGCCAATCAGGCTCATGCGGCAACGGTGAGCCATGCGGCTCAATCCTGCCGAGTATTCCTCCAACCACGCGTGGCTGACGTCAGGCAGGGTGAGGGCCAGCGTGAAACCGATCGCGGTAGCGCCCATGGCGGCCAGGTCACTGACGGCGACTGCCAGGCAGCGCTGACCCAGCAGCTTCGGGTCGCAGACGGCAGGGAAATGCACCCCAGCTACCAGAGTATCGGTCGAGACGGCCAACTGCTCACCGGGAGGCAGATCCAGCAGAGCACAGTCGTCACCGATGCCCAGCGCCACCCCTTCGCCCTCGCCGTGCACTGCACAGTGCGCGGAGGCGAAGTAACGGTTGATCAGCTCGAACTCACCCATGGTCAGGCTGCGCCGCAATCAGCGCTTGTTCGCCTTGACTTCGGCTTCGCGCAGCGTCGGTGCCAGTTTGTCGAGCACGCCGTTGACGAACTTGTGACCGTCGGTGGCGCCGAAGACCTTGGCCAGCTCGACGCCTTCGTTGATCACAACGCGGTAAGGCACGTCGATGCGCTTGATGAACTCCCAGGTGGACAGACGCAACACGGCCAGTTCGACCGGGTCGAGTTCGTCAAGGCTCAGGTCCAGGCAGGGCTCGAGCGCACCGTCGATTTCGCCCTTGATGGCCGGAACGCCATGCAGGATTTCACGGAAGTAGGCGCCGTCGACATCTGCAAAATCGTTATCGACCCGAAACTGCGCTTCGATCTCGTTCAACGAATGATGCGCCATGTGCCATTGATACAGTGCCTGGGTCGCGAGCTTGCGGGCTTCACGGCGTTTGGCGCTTTTCGATGGCTTGCCGGCATCCGCAGGCTTGGGATCGCGCGGGTTGAAACGATCGCTTTCGTCGCTAATCACTTGGCCTCCAACTGCGCCAGCAGGCTTACCATTTCCAGGGCAGACAGGGCAGCTTCTGCACCTTTGTTGCCGGCCTTGGTGCCGGAACGTTCGATGGCCTGTTCGATGGAGTCGACGGTCAGTACGCCGAACGCCACAGGAACACCGAACTCCATGGACACCTGAGCCAGGCCCTTGGTGCACTCGCCCGCCACGTATTCAAAGTGCGGGGTGCCGCCACGGATTACAGCGCCCAGCGCGATGATCGCGTCGTAAGCACCTTGCTGGGCGACCTTCTGGGCAACCAGCGGAATCTCGAACGCACCAGGCGCACGGATGATGGTGATGTCGTTTTCGCTGACACCATGGCGTACCAGGGCATCAACGGCACCACTTACCAGGCTTTCGACGACGAAGCTGTTGAAGCGGCCAACCACCAAAGCATAGCGACCTTTGGGGGCAATGAAGGTACCTTCGATGGTCTTCAGGGTCATTGCGATATTCTCATCTTCAAACGCAAGGCCGCTTGCTGGCGGCCTCGACAGGGGTATGGACTCGAGCTGCAGGGCGTCATTGCCGCCTCAAGTCACTCGGAGGGCACGTATTCTACAACTTCCAGGTCGAATCCGGATATCGCATTGAACTTCATCGGCGAACTCATCAGGCGCATCTTGCGCACGCCGAGGTCACGCAGGATCTGCGAACCGGCACCCACGGTGCTGTAGGTGGTCGGGGTCTTGGCCGGTGCATCGCCTGCACTTTCGCGAATATGCGCAAGCAGCACATCGCCATCGAGCGGGTGCCCCAGCAGCAGCACCACACCGCTTCCGGCTTCGGCCACGGCGGCCATGGCGGCGCGCAGGCTCCAGCGACCCGGCTGCTTGACCAGCAGCAGGTCGCGCAGCGGGTCCATGTTGTGCACGCGCACCAGGGTGGGCTCTTCGGCGCAGATGGCGCCCAGGGTCAAGGCCATGTGCACGTCACCTTCAACCGCATCGCGGTAGGTGACCAGGTTGAACTCGCCCAGCTCGCTTTCCACCGACTGCTCGGAAACCCGCTGCACGGTGCGCTCGTGGATCATGCGGTAGTGAATGAGATCGGCGATGGTGCCGATCTTCAGGCCGTGCTCGGCAGCGAACACTTCCAGTTCGGCGCGGCGCGACATGGTGCCGTCGTCGTTCATCACCTCGCAGATCACGCCGCTGGGCTCGAACCCGGCCATGCGTGCCAGGTCGCAGGCTGCCTCGGTGTGCCCGGCGCGAGCCAGCGTACCGCCTGGCTGAGCCATGAGCGGGAAGATGTGCCCAGGGCTGACGATGTCTTCGGCCTTGGCGTCCTTGGCGGCAGCCGCTTGCACGGTGCGGGCACGGTCGGCGGCGGAAATGCCGGTGGTGACACCCTCGGCAGCCTCGATCGAAACGGTGAACTTGGTGCCGAAGCCTGAACCATTGCGCGGCGCCATCAGGGGCAGCTTGAGGGTTTCGCAACGTTCGCGGGTCATCGGCATGCAGATCAGGCCACGGGCGTGCTTGGCCATGAAGTTGATGTGCTCGGGCTGGCAGCATTCGGCTGCCATGATGATATCGCCTTCGTTCTCACGGTCTTCGTCATCCATCAGGATGACCATTTTGCCCTGGCGGATGTCTTCGACCAGTTCTTCGATGCTGTTGAGCGCCACGCGGCACCCCCTTCTCAATCAGGATTTCAAGAAGCCGTTGGCGGCCAGGAAACTTTCGGTGATGCCACTGCCCTTGCTCGGCTCGGCCGCCTTGTCGCCCAGCAGCAAGCGCTCCAGGTAACGGGCCAGCAGGTCGACCTCAAGGTTTACCCGACGCCCTGCGCGGTAGTCGGCCATGATGGTTTCGGACAGGGTGTGCGGGACGATGGTCAGCTCGAATTCGGCGCCATTGACCTCGTTGACCGTCAGGCTGGTGCCATCGACGGTAATCGAACCCTTGTGGGCGATGTACTTGGCCAGTTCTCGCGGCGCACGCACGCGAAACTGGATGGCGCGGGCGTTATCGCTGCGCGAGATGATTTCGCCGACACCGTCGACGTGACCGCTGACCAGGTGTCCCCCCAGCCGGGTGGTTGGCGTCAGCGCTTTTTCAAGGTTGACCTTGCTGCCACTTTTCAAGTCGACGAAAGCCGTGCGCTTGAGGGTCTCCACGCTCACATCGGCCCAGAAGCCGTTGCCAGGCAATTCCACCGCCGTCAGGCAAACGCCATTGACGGCGATGCTGTCGCCGAGCTTGACGTCACCCAGGTCAAGCTTGCCGGTGTCGACGTGCACGCGCACGTCGCCGCCTTTGGGCGTCAGACTGCGGATGGTGCCGATGGATTCGATGATGCCGGTGAACATGGGTCTTCCTCAAAACGGTGTGCGCGGGGCAAGCCGCGCATTATACGCCGGGCGCAGGCAGCGGTACGGCTGTGACCCGCCAGTCATCGCCTACTGCGCGCATGTCGGTGATCTTCAGCCGCGGTGCCTCGCTCATGCGGTTCAGTGGCCAGTCCAGCAGTGGGCGTGCGCTTGAGCCAAGGAAGGTGCCTGCCATGAACAGCTGGTACTCGTCGACAAGGCCTTGCTGGGCGAAGGCCCCGACCAGGCCGGCGCCGGCTTCCAGCAGGATTTCGTTGACGCCACGGGCGGCCAGAGCTTGAAGCAGGGCACGCAGGTCCACATGGCCATTGTCGCCCGGCAGGCTGAGCAGTTCATGGCCGGCAGCGGCATAACGTGGGTCATCTGCGACGGCGGTCACCACCAGCGCGGGGCCGGCCTGAAAGAAGGGCGCCTGCAAGGGCAAGCGCAAACGGCCATCGACCAGCACCCGCAGCGGTGCCCGGCTCAGGGCAAGCGCGGTGGTTTCGGCGTCCAGGCCCAACTCGGCGCCACGCACCGTCATGCGGGCACCGTCAGCCAGTACGCTGCTTGCACTGGTCAGCACCACGCTGGAGCGCGCGCGCAGACGCTGCACGGCAGAACGCGCCGCAGGGCCGGTGATCCACTGGCTTTCGCCGCTGGCCATGGCGGTACGACCATCCAGGCTCATGGCCAGCTTGGCGCGCACGAACGGCAACCCCTGTTCCATGCGCTTGAGGAACCCGGGGTTGAGTGCCCGCGCCTGCTCTTCGAGCACCCCGCTGGCCACGTCGATACCGGCCTGGGCAAGTCGCTGCAGGCCCCGCCCAGCCACCTGGGGATTGGGGTCCTGCATGGCGGCCACTACGCGCGCCACACCGGCCTTGACCAAGGCTTCGGCACACGGCGGCGTACGGCCATGGTGGCTGCAGGGTTCGAGGGTGACATAGGCACAGCCGCCCCGCGCACGCTCGCCTGCCTGGGCAAGCGCATGCACCTCGGCATGGGGCTCCCCGGCGCGCACATGCCAGCCCTCGCCCACCACCTCGCCATCACGGACGATGACGCAACCCACACGCGGGTTGGGGTGGGTGGTGTAGAGCCCCTTGCGCGCCAACTCAAGGGCACGGGCCATGTAATGGGCGTCAAGCACAGCTGCGGGGGTTTGCATGCTCACTCTTTGGCCGGCTCACGGGCCAGGCGGTCGATTTCTTCGCGGAATTCGTCAAGGTCCTGGAAGCGCCGATAAACCGAGGCGAAGCGGATGTAGGCGACTTCATCGAGTTTGCGCAACTCGCCCATCACCAGCTCGCCCACCACCAGCGACTTGACCTCGCGCTCGCCGGTGGCGCGCAGCCGACTCTTGATGTGGGCCAGGGCGGCCTCGAGGCGCTCGACACTGACAGGGCGTTTTTCCAGCGCACGCTGCATGCCGGCCCGCAACTTGTCTTCGTCGAAGGGCTGGCGAGTACCGTCCTGTTTGATCAGCCGGGGCAGTACCAGCTCGGCGGTCTCGAAGGTGGTGAAGCGCTCGCCGCAGGCGACGCATTCGCGACGGCGCCGCACTTGCTCGCCCTCGGCGACCAGGCGCGAGTCGATGACCTTGGTGTCGTTGGCACCGCAAAAGGGACAGTGCATGGTGGCAGGCAACAAAAAAAGGGAGGGCCATGGTAGCGCATCCCACTGGCAAGACAAGCCAAAGGGGTTAACATCCATGCAATTCTGCCCCTGAAGGACTACCCCATGCCACTTCGAGCGCTTGCCGTGCTGTGCTGCGCCGCCCTGCTCACCGCCTGCGGCAGTGACCAGCCCAAGACCGAACAACCGCCTGCTCCGGCGCCCGCCAAATTGTCCAAAAAGGCCCAGCCGCTTGGCCCCTTGCCGGCCTATCAGCGCGAGCTGAGCGGCACGTTGCTGGGCATCCCCGCCGGCGCAGAGGTAGAACTTGCCCTGCTGGTGATCGATGACCGCGACAGGCCGCAACAGCTGCTGGCCAGTAGCACCTTGCCGGGTACCGGCCAGGCCCTGCCCTACCAGCTGCGTTTCAACCCCGAGGCATTTCCGGCCGGCGCCAGGGTAGAGCTGCGTGGACGAGCCAGCCGCTCAGGCCAGTTGATCATGCACTTGCCGCCGCTGCGCATCACCCAGGCACAGACCCAGGCCACCGGCCCGCTGCTGTTCGAAAAGGCACCGTAAGTGGCGCCAGTGGCGTTGCAACAGGCCTTGAGCGGCCTGATTGGCGAGGCACGGCTGGTGATCAGCGACCTGCCTGACTGTGCGTTGAAATTATGGCTGATCGATGATCAGAACATGGACCGCGCTTTTAGCAGCGAAGAAACCCGGCGCATTCTCGAAGATCCGCCGTACTGGAGCTTCTGCTGGGCCAGTGGGCTGGCCATGGCGCGCTACCTGGCCGAGCACCGGGAGTGGGTAGCCGGCAAGCGGGTGCTCGATTTTGGCGCCGGTTCCGGTATCGCCGGCATCGCCGCTGCCCGTGCAGGTGCGCTGGAGGTCGTGGCCTGCGACCTTGATCCGCTGGCCTTGGGCGCCTGCCGTGCCAACGCCGCCTTGAACCAAGTGGAACTGGGCTACAGCAGCGACTTTTTTGCCGAGGATGACCGTTTCGACCTGATCCTGGTGGCCGATGTGCTCTACGACCGCGCCAACCTGCCGCTGCTCGATACCTTCCTCGACCGGGGCCGACAGGCACTGGTGGCCGACTCTCGCGTACGGGACTTCAGCCACCCGTTGTACCGACCACTTGGGGTGCTCGACGCCTTGACCCTGCCGGACTTGGCCGAGCCGCACGAATTCCGCCGGGTCAGCCTGTACCACGCCAGCCGCGAGCCTTTATAGTGGTGCCATTCACGGATTTGCGAGAGTCGCGATGACCCAGGACACCCCCTATATCTTCGATGCCACCGATGCCACCTTCCAGCAGCTGGTGATCGAGAATTCATTCCACAAGCCAGTGCTGGTCGATTTCTGGGCCGAATGGTGCGCGCCTTGCAAAGCGCTGATGCCGCTTCTGGCAAAAATTGCCGAGGAGTACCAGGGCGAACTGCTGCTGGCCAAGATCAACTGCGACGTCGAGCAACAGGTCGTGGCGCAATTCGGCATCCGCAGTCTGCCAACCGTGGTGCTGTTCAAGGATGGCCAGCCGGTCGACGGTTTTGCCGGTGCTCAGCCGGAATCGGCGATCCGCACCATGCTCGAGCCACATGTGCAACTGCCGGCGCCACCCACCGCCTCGCCGCTGGAACAGGCTCAGGCGCTGTTCGCCGAAAGCCGTTTTGGCGAAGCCGAAGCGGTGCTGCAGCAATTGCTTGCAGAAGACAATAGCAACGCCGAAGGCCTGATCCTGTACGCCCGCTGCCTGGCCGAGCGCGGTGAGCTGGGCGAGGCCCAGGTGGTGCTAGACGCGGTCAAGACCGAGGACCATAAGGCCGCCCTGGCCGGCGCCAAGGCGCAACTGACTTTCCTGCGCCAGGCCGCCAGCCTGCCGGAGGTTGCAGACCTGAAAAGCCGTCTGGCACAGAACCCACAAGATGACGAGGCCACGTACCAACTGTGCATCCAGCAGCTGGCACGCCAGCAGTACGAGCCCGCGCTTGAAAGCCTGCTCAAGTTGTTCCAGCGCAATCGCGGTTACGAAAATGGGCTACCGCACAAGGCATTGCTGCAGGTGTTCGAGTTGCTCGGCAGTGCCCATCCGCTGGTGGGTACGTATCGCCGTAAGCTGTTCGCTGCGATGTACTGAGGCTCATCAGGGGTGAAGGGCATGAGTGAGGCACGCGGCCTTGCTCATGCCCCTTGCTCAGGCTTTGCCGAGGGCTACGAATGGCTGGAGGCTGATCAGGGCTGCAGCTTGACGATGACTGCACAGCACCCGTTGCCTGGGCTGTTCATCCGTGACCTGCGAGCCGGCCACAGGTACACCTGTCACGTCTTTTGAAGGTCATCTACACCTTTTCGTCGGTCTGCCATACATACACCGGCGTTTCGCCCTCACTGAACACCCGTACCTGCCCGTGGTGCCGCAACCGCACCAGCAACCGCTTGGCTGCGCCAAAGCCCCCCGTGACGCCCTGCAGTTGCTCAAGCAGCTCTGGCCCCTCCATACGGCCAGCCGTGCGCAACAACTCGCAGGCTACCCGCCATGGCCCGTCATCCTTCGTCGCTGCGGGAGGCATCGCGGCAGCTGGCTGGGGTGTCGAAGCGGGGAGTTGTTCGGTTGGCCGCGCCAACTGCGCCCATTCCTGGGGATCAAGCTCAATGGTCAAGTCCACCGGCCACTCACCGATCGTTCCACGAATTCTCACTGTAGGTCCTCACTCAAGTCATTGTCGCCATGCTACCGCAACATGAAACCTGAGCCACGAGGCTGGCGGCCCGCCAAACAATCGTTATAACATAACCACTTCTATTGACCTGCTCCTGGAGTCATCCATGCGTCGTCTGCTGCTAGCCCTGCCCTTCGCCTGCTTGCCCCTGGCCATGATGGCCCATGCCCACGATGAACATGAGCATGATCACGGCCATGGCACGCTTGCCGCCCATGAGCATGGTGTGGCCAAGCTCAATGCCGTGCTCGACGGCAAAACCCTAGAGCTTGAGCTGGACAGCCCGGCGATGAACCTGGTCGGCTTCGAGCACATGGCCAGCAGCGATGCCGACAAGGCCAAGGTAGCCGCCGTGCGTCAGCAATTGGAACAGCCCCTGAAGTTGTTCGCCCTGACGGCGGCCGCTGGTTGCACGCCAGACCAGCAAGAACTGCAAAGCCCACTGTTCGGGGATGCGGCCAAGGCTGACGACGATGGCGACGAGCACGAGAAAGGCCACGTCCACAGCGACATCAACGCCCATTACCAATTCACCTGCGCAGCGCCCGAAAAGCTCACCCAGATCGACCTGTCGCCGCTGTTCAAGGCCTTCCCCGCCACGCAGAAAATCAATGTGCAATTGATCGGCCCGAACGGCCAGAAGGGAGTGGAAACCGCGCCAACCAAGGCCGTGGTCACACTCTGAATGAACCAGCCGCTGATCCACCTGCAAGGCGTGGAGTTCGCCTGGCCGGGGCAACCGCCGTTGCTGGATATCCCCGCCTTTGACCTGCAAGCCGGTGAAGCCGTGTTTCTCAAGGGCCCCAGCGGCAGTGGCAAGACCACCCTGCTGGGCTTGCTCGGCGGGGTCAACCGGCCAGCCCGTGGGCGAATCCAACTGCTTGGGCAGGACCTGGCCTTACTCGGCCAAGGTGCCCGTGACCGTTTCCGTGTGGACCACACCGGATACATCTTCCAGCAATTCAACCTGCTGCCGTTTCTCTCGGTACGGGAAAATGTCGAGCTGCCCTGTCGTTTCTCCCGCAGCCGCGCCCAGCGTGCCATCGAGCGCCACGGTAGCGTCGACCAGGCCGCCAGCGAATTGCTCGCCCATCTGGGCCTGGGCGATAGGCAGTTGCTGGCGCGGCGAGCCGACAGCCTGTCGATCGGCCAGCAGCAACGCGTCGCCGCCGCCCGCGCTTTGATCGGCCAGCCCGAGCTGGTGATCGCCGATGAGCCCACATCAGCGCTGGATGCCGATACCCGCGAAGCGTTCATCGCCTTGCTGTTCAACGAATGCCGCGCGGCAGGCTCGAGCTTGCTGTTCGTCAGTCATGACCAAAGCCTGGCCCCGTTGTTCGACCGTCACCTGTCCCTGGCCGAGCTCAATCGCGCCGCCAAACCCCGGGAGGCATGATGTACCTGCTTCGTCTTGCCTTGGCCAGCCTGGCCAACCGCCGCTTCACCGCCTTTCTCACCGCGTTCGCCATCGCCTTGTCGGTGTGCCTGCTGCTGGCTGTCGAGCGGGTGCGCACCGAAGCCCGCGCCAGCTTTGCCAGCACCATCAGTGGTACTGACCTGATTGTCGGGGCGCGGTCAGGCTCGGTGAACCTGTTGCTGTACTCGGTGTTTCGCATCGGCAATGCCACCAACAACATCCGCTGGGACAGCTACCAGCACTACGCCCAGGACCCACGGGTGAAGTGGGCGATCCCCATCTCCTTGGGCGACTCGCACCGCGGCTACCGGGTGATGGGCACCACCGGCGCCTATTTCGACCACTATCAGTACGGGCGCAAGCAGCACCTGACGTTGCGCCAGGGTCGGGAATTTGCCGACGATCCTTTCGAGGTGGTACTGGGTGCAGAGGTTGCCGATGCCTTGCACTACAAGCTGGGCGACAAACTGGTGCTGGCCCATGGCGTGGCGGCGATCAGCCTGGTCAAGCACGACGACAAACCCTTTACCGTGGTCGGTGTACTCAAGCGCACCGGCACGCCGGTTGACCGCACCTTGCACATCAGCCTGGCCGGCATGGAGGCCATCCATATCGACTGGCACAACGGCGTGCCGGCCCGAGGTGCGGGACGCATCAGTGCAGAACAGGCGCGTGGCATGGACCTGCAACCCGCTGCGATCACGGCGTTCATGTTGGGTTTGAACAACAAGATCGCCACCTTCAGCCTGCAGCGCGAAATCAATGAGTACCGGAACGAGCCGCTGTTGGCGATTTTACCAGGGGTGGCGTTGCAGGAGTTGTGGAGCCTGATGGGCACTGCCGAACAGGCCCTGTTCGTGGTGTCGCTGTTCGTCGTGCTCACTGGCCTGATTGGCATGCTCACGGCGATCCTCACCAGCCTGAACGAGCGCCGCCGGGAAATGGCGATCCTGCGCTCGGTCGGTGCACGGCCATGGCACATCGCCGGGCTGCTGGTGCTTGAGGCCCTGGCACTGGCAACTGCCGGGATCGTTGCCGGGCTTGGCCTGCTGTACGCCGGTATCGCCCTGGCCCAGGGTTACGTGCAGGCCAACTATGGCTTGTACCTGCCACTGGCCTGGCCCAGCACGCATGAATGGTCGTTGCTGGCTATCATCCTTGGCGCAGCGCTGTTGATGGGCAGCGTTCCGGCATGGCGAGCCTATCGACAGTCGTTGGCAGATGGCTTGTCGATCCACCTTTGAGAGCCTGTGATGATGCGATTTCTCACCGCCTGCTTCGTGGCTCGCGACGCGCTAGCAAGCGCATGGACTGGCCGTTTTGGCGCCGGCCTGTCAATCAGCAGCTCCGCCCGGCGCCTGCTTTGTTCGCTGCTCGTGATGCTCGCGGTGCCTGCGTGGGCATCGCAGCCCCGGGAGCTCGACTGGCCCGCCCTGATCCCAGAGGGCGCACCGGTCGTCGCACCGCAACTGGCACCCCTGCATGACATGTCGCAGCTCAGCGATGCGCTGTCTGCCGAGTCCGCCCCAGCCGCGCGCCAGCAGGCGCCCGGTGCACCGGTGGTGAACAGCCTCGATGGCCAGCAGATCAAGCTGCCGGGCTACATCGTGCCGCTGGAAGTCAATGAGCAAGGCCGCACCACCGAATTTCTGCTGGTGCCGTACTACGGCGCGTGCATCCATGTGCCCCCGCCCCCGTCGAACCAGATTGTGCACATCGTCAGTGAAATGGGCGTACGGGTAGAGGATCTGTACCAGCCCTACTGGATAGAGGGCACGATGCACGTCAAACCTTCGAGCAGCGAACTGGCTGAGGCGGGTTACCAGATGGAAGCCGAGAAGATCTACGCCTACGAACTCAGATGAGCCTTCCGAAGGCCGGTGCAGACGCTTCGTTGAGCTGGGTCAAACTTTCTGTTTAATCGCATCCGTACCATTGGACTACACGATTATCAACGTCCTTTGGGAGCTTCCATGAACAAGTCCTTGCTCGGTGCCTCACTCGTGGCCCTGGCACTCGCCGCCCCGGCTGCGTACGCGTATCAGCCCGGTGATTTCATCGTACGTGCAGGCGCCATCACCACTGCGCCCAACGAGAGCAGCAGCGACCTGAAGTTCGACGGCAACAAGGTGGCAGGCACCAAGGCGACCCTGGACAGCGATACCCAGCTGGGTCTGGCATTCGCCTACATGCTCACCGACCACGTTGGCCTGGAACTGCTGGCAGCCACGCCGTTCAAGCACACGGTAGGCGTGAAAGGGCTGGGCGGCGGGCTGGATGGCAAGCTGGCCGACATCAAGCAGCTGCCGCCGACCCTTTCGTTGCAGTACTACCCGATGGAGGCGTCGTCGAAGTTCCAACCTTATGCGGGCGTGGGCATCAACTACACCTTGTTCTTCGATGAAGACCTGAGCAGCAACCGCAAGCAGCAAGGGTTCAGCAACCTGAAACTGCAGGATTCGGTCGGGTTCGCCGGCCAGCTGGGCATGGATTACATGATCACCGACAACCTGCTGGTCAACGCCGCCGTCTGGTACGTGGACATCGACACCAAGGCCAGCGTGAACGGCCCGAGCGCCTTGGGTTATAGCAAGACCAAGGTCGACGTGGACGTGGACCCTTGGGTCTACATGGTCGGCCTGGGCTACAAGTTCTGATCGACCGCTGCAAAACGCACGGGGCGGCCAAGGCCGCCCCTTTTTCGTTACCGTCTTGCTGAACGCCCAATAGAGCGCCCCTCGATTGCTAACGGAGCTTGCCCAGCAACCGGGCCAGCCCCTCCACCATCGAGGTGGCCCGCTGGAAGTCGAAACGAGCCAGCAACCGCCTGTTGTCCGCACGCGAATGGCGGATGTCGCCCGACCGCGGCGTGGTGTAGCTGACTGCTGGCAAGCTGCCCACCACCTGCTGGAGCGCAGCGAGCATCTGGTTCAGCGACGTGGCCTGGTTGAGACCGATGTTCACGGCCCCCTCCTCGACCTGCGCTTGTTCGAGCGCCTGCACCATGACCTGCACCAGGTCACCTACATACAGGAAATCCCGCGTCTGCTCGCCGTCACCGAACACGGTGATTGGCTGGCCTTGCGCTGCACGCTCGCTGAAGATGCTGATGACGCCCGAATAAGGCGAGGAAGGATCCTGCCGCGGCCCGAAGATATTGAAGAACCGGAAGATTACAGGCTCAAGGCCATGCTGGCGCCGATAGAACTCCAGGTACTGCTCGCTGGCCAGCTTGTCCACGGCATACGGTGTCAGCGGCGCCTTGGGTGTGTCTTCGGCGATGGACTGGCCTTCACCGTTATTGCCGTAGACCGCTGCACTGGACGCGAACAACACGCGGCGCACCCCGTGAACACGCATGGCTTCGCACACGTTGAGCGTGCCGATGAAATTGCTCTGGTGCGTGCGCACCGGGTCGTCGACCGAAGCCTGCACCGAGGCCACCGCAGCCAGGTGCACCACGGCCTGGCAGCCCGCCGCAGCGCGCTGGACCAGCTCGGCGTCGGCAACGTCCCCCTCGACAAGCTCAAGCAGGGGGTGGTCCAGTTGCAGGTTGTCGCGCTTGCCCGTGGAGAGGTCGTCGACGATGCGCACGGCGTAGCCACGCGCCAGCAAGGCGTCACTCAGGTGGGAGCCGATGAAGCCGGCACCGCCGGTGATCAGGATGGGGGCATCAGCCATGGCGATAGAACCGGTCCAGAAGAGGCGGCAAGCCTGCACGCCAGGCACGGGGCTTGATACCGAAGGTATGAAGGATTTTCTTGCAGGCCAGCACGGCGTTCTGCGGCTCTTCGCTGGCATCCGGGCGCGCGGCATGAGCCTGCGGCGTTGGCGTCTGTACCGCGAGCTGACGATGCTGGCCGGCCTCGGCGAGAATCGCCTGGCCTAGCGCCACGGGGGTGGTCGCTTCGTTCCCGGCGTAGTGGTAGGTCCCCCACAGCGGCGAATTGCAGTCCAGCTGCTTGAGCACCGAGAGAATGACCCTGGCCGCATCGTCGACGGGTGTCGGGTTGCCACGGCGATCATCGGCCAGCAGCAATTCCTGGGGGAGCTCGGCGCGCGTCAGGAAACGGCCAAGCAGGCCATCGATGCTTTCGTCCAGCACCCAACCGAAGCGCAACAGCACATGTTGCGGGCAGGCCGCACGCACGCTTTGTTCGATACGCCAGAGGGCCTGCCCACGCAGGCCAAGCGGCAATGGCTCGTCCTTCTCGCTGTAGGCGGTGGCACGCGAGCCATCGAACACACGGTAGCTCGAGGGCTGGACCAGTGTGATCTGGTGGTGCTGGCACAACTCTGCCAGCCGCTCCACCGCGCGCTCCTGAAGCGCCAGACGCTGCTCGCTGACCGACTCGGCCTGGAACCAGTCGAAGTAATACGCCAGGTTGACCACGGCGTCGGGGCGATGATCGTCGAGCAACTGGGTGAGGCTGGCAGGCGCCCAGCCCTCCTCTGGAGGGCGCGGCGCCATGAAAGCGATGTCCTCCTCGGCCCCAAGACGAATCAGCGCTTGCCCGAGGGCATTGCCACCACCCAACAGCATTAGGCGCATACGCATAGAGTCAGCAGATCCGGAGGTTGTAAGAGAAAGCAGCCATTTTGCGGTTTCCGGGCGGGGAAGTCCAACGTGGGGCCGTATGATCATTGCGGCGGAGAAGGTTGCGCCGTGGCCGACCTCATCCTCTACCACGCATGACGCGGCTCCCCCTACTCGACTTCAAACAACCCATTCCTGAGCGGGCCCACATCCAGCCGCTCGCGGATGTCTTCATCTATGCGTGGATCATCAGGCCGGTACAGTTTCACCTGGCGGTACGCGTTGATGCGATTGATCTCTTGCCCCAGGTACTCCCACACCACTCGGGTACAGGCAGGATTGCGCCGGTCCCCGCTGGACACGCCGGCCTTGAGGCCATTGAGGCGGGTGATACGGCTCTTGAAGCTTGGGATGAGAATGGTCTGGCTCATTTCGTTGAAGGTAAGCGATTCGTAGTCGATCAGGAACACCCGGTCCTGCAACTGGAAGGCAGCCCCCAGGTAACGACAGCGCACTTCGGCGTGCTGGTCTGTCGCGGTAGACCGCTCCTGACGCTCCTGGCGCTCGAACAGGAAGCGACCGCCCTCCTCCCACAGATGCACCAGCGACACCAGGACCGTACCCGGCACCGACATGCAGTTGGAGTACTCGAAGTAATAACCGCAGTAACGCGACAGGTTGCCCGCGTGATCATGCAGAGGCCGAAACAGCTCGCTGATCGGATCGCCGGTTTGCTCGACCGAAGACGGCACTCGCGCGCCGATCAAGCGTGAAAACTGATCGGCGGGCAGGTCGAGCTCGTATTCCTCCACCCCGAAGAAATCGCCAATGCGTTTGAGGTTGTAAGCCGTCGGGCGGCTTTGGCCGCTCAGGTATTTGTTGAACTGGGCGCGATTGATCGACAGTTGGCGGCAAACTTCGGAGATAGAGCGGTAGTGGCTGCAAGCCAGCTTGAGATTGGTAGCGAAATGCTCGCTCATGACAAAGGCCTACGTGACGCGAATGACGCCAGTTTAGCATCAAGTCGCATCAATTAAGACCAAACCGCGAAATTGTAACGACTCTTGTCATGGCCAACCATGCGCCCCAACGAATAGCGGTACGCCTGCCGGCCGCTGGTCTTTCCACACGAAGAATAAGAATCGAGGTCATTTTCCAATGCTCGAAGTACTCAACGATTTCCTCTCGGGGAAACTGCTCATCGTGCTGATCGTGGGGCTGGGTAGCTACTTCACCCTCCGTTCCCGGTTCGTCCAGTTCCGCCACTTCGTACACATGTTCGGTGTGTTCAAGGAATCGCTGCGTGGCCAGGCAGGCCAACTGAGTTCATTCCAGGCCCTGATGCTGAGCCTGGCCGGCCGCGTGGGCGCCGGTAACATTGCAGGTGTCGGCATCGCCGTGACGCTGGGCGGCCCAGGTGCCGTGTTCTGGATGTGGGTCACCGCGCTGGTGGGCATGTCGAGCAGCTTCTTCGAATGTACCCTGGCCCAGGTGTACAAGCGCGCCGACGGCGACGGCCTGTACCGTGGCGGCCCGGCCTACTACATTCAGCATGGCCTGAAGTACAAGGGCATGGCGATCGTCTTCTCGATTCTGCTGCTGGTCACCTATGGCTTCGCTTTCATCGGCCTGCAGTCGTACACCGTGACCCACTCGCTGCAAAACGCCTTCCACTTCGACCCGCGCCACACCGGCATCGTGCTGGCAGTGCTGTTGGCCATCACCTTCATTGGTGGCATCAAGCGCATCGCGGCGGTGTCCGACCTGCTCGTACCGATCAAGACCCTGGCCTACATCGGCGTGACCCTGTACGTGATCGGTACCCAGATCGAACACGTGCCGGCCATGCTCGAAACCATCTTCAAGAGTGCTTTCGGTCTTGACCCGGCGTTTGGCGGCCTGCTGGGCAGCGCCATCGTCATGGGCGTGAAGCGTGGCGTATTCGCCAACGAAGCCGGCCTTGGCAGCGCACCGAACGTGGCCGCCGTCGCAGCCGTGAAGCACCCAGGTGCCCAGGGTGTGGTACAGGCGTTCAGCGTGTTCCTGGATACGTTCGTGATCTGCACCTGCACCGCGCTGCTGATCCTGCTGTCGGGCTTCTACACCCCTGGCTTCGAGGGCGATGGCATTGTCCTGACCCAGAACTCGCTGGCTGCCGTGGTAGGCGACTGGGGCCGTATCTTCGTCAGCGTGGCCCTGTCGCTGTTCGTGTTCACCTGCATCCTCTACAACTACTACCTGGGCGAGAACAGCCTGCAGTTCCTCACCCGTAACCGGGCAGTATTGATGGGCTTCCGTGCCTTGGTGCTGGCGCTGGTTGTGTGGGGCTCCATGCAGGACCTGACCACCGTGTTCGCCTTCGCCGACATCACCATGACGTGCCTGGCCTTCGTCAACCTGATGGCCTTGGCCCTGCTGTTCAAGGTCGGCCTGCGTGTGATGCGCGACTACGATGACCAGCGCAAGGCTGGCATCAAGCAGCCTGTGTTCGATTCGGCCAAGTTCGCCGACCTGGACCTGGACCGCACTGCATGGCCTGCCAACCCGCAGGTGGAAACAGCCGCTGACAAAGCTGTCGGCCAGGCTCAGCCGCTGCGCTGATAGGCTGACATCGCCAGCCGCCCCAGCGAGGGTTGTGCCAGTCGGTTGAGTCACCAGGGGCCGCATTGCGGCCCCACTAGCCTTCCCTGCAAAGCGCGGCTCTTCTTTCCCGTTCATCGCTACGGACGCTTTCCATGCGCGCAGTAAAGAACCTCCTCGTGCTCTACACCGGTGGCACCATCGGCATGCTCGAAACGCCGGAAGGCCTGGCCCCATCCGGCGGCTTCGAGTCCCGCATGCGCGATCACTTCGCCATGATGGCAGACGCCCCCGAAGTCACCTGGACACTCCAGGAACTGGACCCACTGCTCGACAGTGCCAACATGCAGCAGCACAACTGGCTAGCGATGCGTGATGCGATCGTCGATGCCGTGCGTGTCCGTGGCCATGATGCGGTACTGGTGCTGCATGGCACCGACACCCTGGCCTACAGTGCAGCGGCACTGTCGTTCCTGTTGCTGGGGCTGCCGGTTCCCATCCTGCTGACCGGCTCGATGCTGCCGGCAGGGGCACCTGGCAGCGACGCCTGGGACAACCTGTGCGGCGCACTGCGCCAGTTCGATCATCCCCTCGAAGCGGGTGTGCAACTGTACTTCGCGGGCAAGCTGCTGCACGGTTGCCGCGCCTCCAAGCTGCGCAGCGAAGCGTTCGATGCCTTTGCGGCCTTGCCGCGCCATCGCCAGAGTGAGCACGTAGCCCCCTTGCCGGCGCGCTTGGGTTACCAGCAGCCCCGTGAGCGCGTGAACCTTGCGGTAGTGCCGGTGTTCCCTGGTTTGCAGGCAGGTCATCTGGAGGCTTTGCTCGGCAGCGGCGTGCAGGGCTTGTTGCTGGAATGCTATGGCAGCGGCACTGGGCCGTCCGATGATCAGGCGCTGCTCGATACCTTGCGTGCAGCACGCCAGCGTGGCGTCATGTTGGTGGCCATTTCCCAGTGCCCGGAAGGCGATGTGGTCTTCGATACCTATGCTGCCGGTAGCCGCCTGCGGGCAGCAGGCCTGGTCAGCGGGGGCGGCATGACGCGGGAGGCGGCCCTTGGCAAGATGTTCGCGCTGCTGGGTGCCGGGCTGGACGTGAAAGAGGCCGAGCACTGGTTTGCCCTGGACTTGTGCGGCGAACGCTAGAAGTGGCGGAAGGCAGCGGGAGTCGAACCTGCCCGGGAACGGATGCCGTCCCCAACCGGGTTTGAAGCCCGGCCGCGCCACCGGGCGCGATTGCCTTCCTTGAAATCGGTGCCTGGCCTGCTAGCGGGCCAGGGCACTGTCACTGCGAATGTACCGCTGATCGCCGACCCTGCGGGTCAGACCGATGCGGTCGAAATATTCCAGAATCTGCACACTGCGCTTGCGACCGATGCCCAACATATCGCGAAATGCAGCAACCTGCACTACCGGCGTGTCACCTATGTGATGCTGTAGCAGCTCTGCCATGCGGCGTAGGGTCGACTCTGGGTAGAACAGGTCCCGCACCACCTGATGCACCAACCCCAGTCGCGCCAGCTTGCGCAGCAGCAGACGTACATCGGCCTCGGCGCATTTTTCCTCGCTCGCCAATGTCCTTACCCAAGGCGGATCGTAAGCGCCAGCCTGCAACCTTGGCTGCAGGCGCGCCCAGAGCGCCTCATCCGCGGCACTGAGCTGAACCTGATGATCAGGCAAATGCAGCCAGGGGCCGCTGCCGGCTACGGCGCCTTCGGCCAGCAACTGCTCGAGCAAACTGACGAACCCCGGCCTGTCCAGTGGCAACGCCGCGAAACGGCGCAGCCTGTCACGGTCCGGGCCCAATTGATCGGGCTCCTGCTCGTGAAAGGCCGCCAACTGGGCCAGCACACGTTGCTTGAGCGCCTGCCACTGGCTTGCAGCGAACAACAACTGGCCTTGGCGGGTGGCGATCACGAGTACGTCGTCGGGTAACTGCCAGCTGTCACGCAGGCGATTGAACTGCCGCTCCAGGCGCTGTGGATCTAGCCCACCCGGTGCGCTGGCCAGCAAACCCGGCAAGGCCTGCTCAAGACCTGTACAGTCGCGCAGCACCTGCAACTGTTGCAGCCTTTCGACGCTGCGGCGTTGACGACTGGGGGCGAACGGGTCCAGGACCGTGCCGCCGCCCAGCGTGTACTGAGCGCGCTGATCGCGCAGCACCAGACGGTCGCCATGCACCGCTTGCAACGGCGCGTTGAGCAGCAACTGTGCGAACATGCGCTGCCCCGCCGCCAAGCTCTGCCCCTCGAGCAAAGCCACCCTGGCTGTCACGTCCTGAGTACCCAAGTGCACGTGCACTGCACTGAAGTGCTCTAAGGCACGGGCTTGGCCAGGCAGCAGGCTCAAGGTGATATCGATGCGTGTGCTAGGCGCGTGCAACCACTGCGGCACCAGCCAATCGCCGCGGCGTATCTGGTCCACCGCCAGGCGCTCGGCGACGATGTTGAGCGCCACACGTTGCCCTGCCTCAGCCACCAGCGCGGGCTGATTCTGAGCATGCAACCCGCGCACCCTCACCGGTTTGCCAGCCTTGCCCAGCAGCAACGTGTCGCCAGCAGTCACCCGCCCCGCAAGCGCCGTGCCGGTCACCACTACCCCCGCGCCCGTAACGGCGAACGCCCGGTCCACGGCAAGACGAAAGCCTCCGGCCACACTGCGACGGCGGGCATGGGGCGCTGCCGCCAGCAGGGCCTGGCGCAAGGCGTCGATGCCGGTACCAACGGTACTGGATACGGGAAAGTGCAGCGCATCGGCATATGGGCCAGGCGCCAGCAGTTGGCTGACTTGCTGCTTCACCGCTTCCACGCGTGCGGGCTCGACCCGGTCGCACTTGCTGATGGCCACCAGCGCCTGGGGAATGCCCAACAGTTCGATGATCGCCAGGTGCTCGCGGGTCTGCGGCATGACGCCATCGTCTGCCGCCACCACCAGCAATACCAGGTCGATGCCGTGGGCACCGGCCAGCATGTTGTGGACAAACCGCTCGTGGCCCGGCACGTCGATGAAGCCAGTCAGTGGCGCCTCCTCGGCCAGCGACGCGTAGCGATAACCCAGGTCGATGGTCATGCCACGGGCCTGTTCCTCCTGACGCTGGTCCCCGGCTTGGCCGGTGAGCGCCTGCAGCAGCGCCGTCTTGCCGTGATCGATGTGCCCGGCGGTACCGACGATCACTGCAAGGCCCCCAACTGCAGGCTTGGCAGCTGCGCCAGCCATTGGGGTTCATCGTCCAGCTGGCGCAAGTCCAGCCACAACGCATCGTCGTCGATGCGCCCAAGCACAGGCACCGGTAATTCACGCAGCGCTCGCTCCAAAGCATGCAAGCTGCGCCCGCGCAGCCGCTTGGACACCTGTGGACGCAGGCACAAGGCGGCGCTGGGCAAGCGGGCGACAGGCTGGCTGCCGCTGCCGATCATGCCCAGCGTCGGCTCTACGCTGACGCGCCACTGCTCGCCCAGGCAGGCTTGCATCGCGGGCGCCACGCGCAGGGCCTGGGTGTGAATCTCCGCCTGGGCACGCGTGAGCAGGCGCAGGCTGGGCAGGCGCTCGGCCAGGCGATCAGGGTTGCGGTACAGCGCCAACACGGCCTCCAGGGCGGCCAAGGTGATCTTGTCCACGCGCAGGGCGCGCTTGAGCGGGTTCTTCTTGATCCTGGCGATCAAGTCCTTACGCCCGACGATGATCCCTGCCTGCGGACCGCCCAGCAGTTTGTCGCCACTGAAGGTGACAATGTCGGCGCCATCGCTCAGTGCCTGGCGCACCGTCGGTTCGGCGGGTAGCCCCCAGCGCGTGAGGTCCAGCAGGCTGCCACTGCCCAGGTCCTCGAGTAGCGGCAGGTTGTGCTGACGGGCAATGCGGGCCAGCTCCGGGGTGGGTACCTGGGTGGTAAAGCCCTGGATGCTGTAATTACTGCAGTGCACGCGCATCAGCAACCCAGTGCGCGGGCTGATGGCCGCCTCGTAGTCGCGGGCGTGGGTGCGGTTGGTGGTGCCGATCTCGTGCAGCCTGACGCCGGCCCGGGCCATGATGTCGGGTATGCGGAAGGCGCCCCCGATCTCGATCAGCTCGCCACGGGAGATGATGCCTTCCTTGCGGGCGCCCAAGCTGTTGAGCGCCAGCAACACAGCGGCTGCATTGTTGTTCACCACGGTGACGGCCTCGGCGCCGGTCAGTTCGCGAATCAACCCTTCGATCAGGTCATCGCGATCACCGCGCTTGCCCGTGCTCAGGTCGAACTCGAGGTTCAGCGGGTAGCGCGCTGCGCATTCCATGGCCTCGATGGCTTCTTCGGGGAGCAAGGCGCGGCCCAGATTGGTGTGCAACACCGTGCCGGTGAGGTTGAACACGCGGCGAACCTGGCTGCGTTGCTGGACGTCGAGTCGTTCGCCGGCGCGGCCCAGCAGTAACTCCGGCGCCACCTCCGCAGCACTCAGCTGGCCATTGCGGACAAGGCCGCGCAGATCATTCAGCAAGTGGCGCAAGGTCGACAGAACAGCTTCACGGCCGTAACGCTCGATGAGCGCAAGACAGGCGGTGTGGCGCAGGAGTGTATCGATGGAAGGCAGGCGAGGCGTGACGCTGGCTAAGCTGGAGGGCATGCGGTACTACCTTGGACGGGTCCATTGTCTGCTGGCCTTGTGGCAGGCAAGCGACGGTAACGCAGGCATCCGCAGGTCCGGGAACCTTCGAAACCCGTGTCAAGGACGCTTGCCTGGGCAAGGCAACTCGGTCTCACAGTGTAGACAATCAACCGCTAGCCGGGCGAGACCATCAGGTTGGGTGCCAGACGATGGTACCCCTCCTCGTCCAGGCGCATGTCCAGGGCCAGGCTGGCCAAGTCGTCGGCCAACGCTTCGGCTGCTGCGTCGTTTTCCAGGTAGTGCTGCTTGAGGTAGCTGTTGCACCCTGGGCAACACTCGGCACGCAGCGGTGCCTTGCCGGGTCCGTGACGGTCATCGTCGAGCGCGCTGTAGCGCAGGTCTTTGCTGGAGTCGCAGTACACGCACTTGACCCGCACCACGTGCCACTCACAGGCGCACAACGAACAGGCAAGGTAACGCAAGCCATTGTGCTTGCCACGGTTGCGTACCACGCCCGCCATGGCCGGCGAGCCGCATGCCGGGCATTGGGCAAGGCTGGCAGCGGGCTTGAGTTCGGTGCTTGGCAGCGCCAGCAACCAGCTTGACCAGGCCGCCTGCAAGGCTGCGCCCACGAACGGCACCAGTGCAGGGGGCACGGCATCGTACTGGCCGCTGAGCAGGGCAATTGCCCAACCTTTGCGCTGGGTATCGTCACTGATGCGCAGCCTGTGCAGTGCATCTTGCAGGGGCCCTTGGCCCGACTCATCGAAATGATCGAGCAGCGCCTGCAACCACGCCAGCCATGCGCCTTCGCGCACAAGGCTGTCAGCAGCCAGGGGCGGCAGCCCGTGACTTATGCACAGACGCTGACGGTCCTCGGCAACAGGCAGCGCACTCGGCGGGTTATCCACAAGCTGCTGTTGGATGTGGCAAAGCCGCGCGATCAACTGCAGGTAGTCGCCCATGGCATGGCCCTGGGCCAGGCGCTCCAGGCGAGCCGCCCGCACGTCGAAGAGGTTGCCTGGTGGCAGGTGCAGAAACGGCGGCATGACGGCCGACGCTTCGATCTGCCCAGGTTCAAGTACGGTACTCAAGCGTTCATCCTTCTTTTCTTCGGTGCTCGGTCGGCGTTTTGTCACCGGTCACGTCGCGATACCACAGTTCATGGTGCTTGCGCGCCCAGGCCCGGCTGACCCAGCCATGCAGCATGGCGCCTACCGACCCCTTGATCCAGATGCCGGCGTAGATGTGCACGATGATGCTGAGCACCAGCACGAACGCCGCGAAGGCGTGTAGCAAGGTGGCCAGGCGTATGGCGCCGATGTCGAAGTAGTGACTGAAGTAAGCACGCCAGATCACCACGCCACTGACCATCAGGATCAGCATGCACACTAGCAGCGTCCAGAACAGCAGTTTCTGGCCGGCATTGTACTTGCCGATGGCAGGCACACCGTCCTCCTGATTGCGCATGACCCGATCGATTCTGCGCAACCACAGGCGGTCGTTGGCTGTAATGAAGTTGGCACGCCAGAAACGCACCACCAGGCCCAGGAAGAAAACGAACATCGCCACACCTAGGAACGGGTGCAGGATGCGTGTCCATGGACCGCCGCCGAACAGATTGCTTAGCCAGAACAAGGCGGGATGAAACAGCGCCAGCCCCGACAGGCCCGCCAGAAAGAACAGGATCGCCACTATCCAGTGGTTGCTGCGCTCGTTGGCGTTGTAACGCAGGATAGGCTTGTTGTCGTTCATGGCCGCTGCTCCCCTTGCCCATCAGGCTTGTTCGGATCGAACACATGCACTGCCGGGTCGACTTGGTGCACGCTGGTGTCGGACGCTACAGGCTGCTCGTCCTCCTCGACACGTTGCGGCCCGACCCGTACGTAGTGGAAGAAGCCGGCCAGCACCGCCGCCCCCATGGCCAGCAAGGCCAGCGGCTTGGTGAAGCCCTTCCACAGCCCCACCAGCGGGCTGATCACCGGCTGGTCCGGGAGCCCGGCATACAGCTTAGGTGTGTCGGCATGGTGCAATACGTACATCACATGGGTGCCCCCTACCCCGTCGGGGTCATACAGCCCAGCGTTCTCGTAGCCTCGGGACTTGAGGTCGACGATGCGTTCATCGGCATGCACCTTCATCTCGTCCTTGCTGCCGAAAACGATGGCGCCGGTCGGGCAGGTTTTAACGCAAGCTGGCTCCAGCCCTACGCTGACACGGTCGGAACACAGCGTGCACTTGTAGGCCTTGTGATCCTTCTGGGAAATGCGCGGGATATTGAACGGGCAGCCGGTGATGCAGTAGCCGCAGCCTATGCAATGGTCCTGGTTGAAGTCGACGATGCCGTTGGCGTGCTTGATGATCGCACCTGGGCTTGGGCACGCCTTCAGGCAACCGGGATCTGCGCAGTGCATGCAGCCATCCTTGCGGATGAGCCACTCCAGGTTGCCGTCGTCGCGCTCGTGCTCGGTGAAGCGCATCAATGTCCAGGTTTCGGCGCTCAGGTCCTGAGGGTTGTCGTAGGTCCCGTGGTTGTGCCCAACCTCGTCACGCAACTCGTTCCATTCCGAACACGCCACCTGGCAGGCCTTGCAGCCGATGCACTTGGTGGTGTCGATCAGCTTGGCCACCTGCTCCTGCTCGCGTACCGAAGGCGGCACTGTGGTGGTGGCCGACCGGGCGATGATGTCTTGGCTGGCCATCAGAGTTTCTCCACTTTGACGAGGAACGACTTGGACTCCGGTGTCTGGGTATTACCATCACCCAGGAACGGAACCAGGGTGTTGGTCAGGTACCCGTGCCGCGTGGACCCGGTAAAGCCCCAGTGCAGCGGGATGCCGATCTGATGCACCGTCTGGTTGTTGACCTGCAGCGGACGTATCCGCTTGGTCACTACCGCAACCGCATCGATATGCCCGCGCTTGCTCGATACACGCACCCTGTCGCCTGCCTTGATGCCTTTTTCATTGGCCAGGACTTCACCAATCTCGACGAACTGCTCAGGCTGGGCAATGGCGTTGAGCCGGCAATGCTTGCTCCAGAAGTGGAAATGCTCGGTCAGGCGATAGGTGGTGGCCGCGTAGGGGAATTCATCATGTGTGCCCAAGGTTTCCCACACCGAATCGAAGATGCGGCCTGCCGGGTTGCTGACGACCTTCTTGTTGTTCGGGTGCAGGGGGTTGATGCCAATCGGTGTTTCGAAAGGCTCGTAATGCTCGGGGAACGGCCCTTCGGCCATCTTGTCGATGGCGAAGAAACGCGCCACACCCTCGGGGTTCATGATGAATGGGTTCATGCCCGCTTCCGGCGGCGAATCGACCTTGAAATCAGGCACGTCGGTCCCGCCCCACGCCTTGCCGTTCCACCAGACAAGACGCTTCTTCTCCGGATCCCAAGGCTTGCCCTGCGGGTCGCTGGAGGCACGGTTATAGAGAATGCGTCGGTTGGCCGGCCACGCCCACGCCCAGTTCTGGACCTGGTGCATGCCGTAGGGGTCGCTGTTGTCGCGGCGCGCCATCTGGTTGCCCTGCTCGGTCCAGCAACCGGCGAAGATCCAGCAGCCCGAAGCCGTGCTGCCGTCATCCTTGAGCTGGCCGAAGCCCGACAGTTGCTGACCGGACTTGACGGTCGCACCGGTCGGGTCGGTGAAGTCCGTCACGGCCCAGCCGTTCATCTCCTTCGCCAGCTCCTCAGGTGACGGCTCTTCGGCGATCTTGTAGGGCCAGTGAATGTTCAGCAGAGGATCGGGGTAGGTACCCCCTTCCTTCTGGTAACGCTGACGCAAGCGCAGGAACAACTCGCTCATGATCTGCACGTCAGTGCGGGTTTCACCCGGGCCGTCGGCGCCTTTCCAGTGCCATTGCAGCCAGCGGCTGCTGTTGACCAGCGAGCCGTCCTCTTCAGCGAAGCAGGTGGTGGGCAGGCGGATCACCTCGGTCTGGATACCGGCCGTGTCCACATCGTTGAACGGCCCCACGTTGCGCCAGAACTCGGACGTCTCGGTGGCCAGCGGGTCCATGACTACCAACCACTTGAGCTTGGCCAGTGCCGCGGTCACGCGGTTCTTGTCAGGGAGGGCGGCAATCGGGTTGAAACCTTGGCACATGTAGCCGTTGACCTTGCCTTGGCTCATCATCTCGAACATGCGCAGCACGTCGTAGGCAGGCACGTCGAGCTTGGGCAGCCAATCGTAGCCCCAGTTGTTGTCGGCGGTGGCGTTGGGGCCGTACCAGGCCTTCATGAGGCTGACGTGGAACTTGCCGTAGTTCTGCCAGTAGGACAGCTGCCCCGGGCGCAGCGGCTTGGACGCACGCTTGTCGATGAACGCGGCGTAGTCCTGCTCGGCGTCGCCGGCAAGTGTCAGGTAACCCGGCAGCGAGTTGGACAGCAACCCCAGGTCGGTCAGGCCCTGAATGTTGGAGTGACCCCGCAAGGCATTCACGCCTCCACCTGGCATGCCCACATTGCCTAGCAACAGCTGCACCATCGCCGCGCTGCGGATGATCTGCGCGCCGATCGAATGTTGCGTCCACCCCAGCGCATACAGGATCGTCATGGTCTTGCCCGGCGCCGAGCAGGTGGCGATCTCTTCCCACACCTTCATCATGGCGTCCTGCGGCATGCCACAGGTCATGCTCGCCAATTCTGGGGTGTAGCGGCTGTAGTGCTGCTTCATCAGCTGGAACACACAGCGTGGGTGCTGAAGTGTCGGGTCTACCTTGGCAAAACCGTCCTCGCCCAGCTCGTAACCCCAGCCCGACTTGTCGGCATAAATGCGCTTGCTCTCGTCATAGCCGCTGAACAGGCCATCCTCGAAGCCATAGGTGTCCTTGACGATGAAGGATACGTCGGTGTAATTGCGCACATATTCGTGCTGGATCTTGTCATTGCTCAGCAGGTAATTGATCAACCCGCCCATGAACGCGATGTCGGTACCGGTGCGGATGGGCGCGTAGTAATCGGCCACCGAAGCGGTACGGGTAAACCTTGGGTCGACCACGATCAGCCGCGCCTTGTTGTGCGCCTTGGCCTCGGTCACCCATTTGAAGCCGCACGGATGCGCTTCCGCTGCGTTGCCACCCATCACAAGGACCAGATTCGCGTTGGCGATATCGGACCAGTGGTTGGTCATGGCGCCACGGCCGTACGTCGGGGCAAGACTTGCCACCGTCGGGCCATGTCAGACACGTGCTTGGTTATCGAACCCCAGCATGCCTGTTGCGCGAACAACCTTGTGAGTCAGGTAGCCGGCCTCGCTGGAGGCGGCGGAAGCGGCAAGAAAACCGGTGGTGAGCCAGCGGTTGACCGTCTGCCCCTGGGCATTTTTCTCGATGAAGTTCGCGTCGCGATCTTCCTTCATCAAGGCGGCCACGCGATCGAGCGCTTCGTCCCAGCTGACGCGTACCCACTCGTTGCTACCCGGCTTGCGCACCTCGGGGTACTTGAGACGGCTTGGACTGTGGATGAAGTCGAGCAAACCTGCGCCTTTGGGGCAAAGGGTGCCGCGGTTCACCGGATGGTCGGCGTCACCTTCGATGTGGATGATGTTCTGCTTGACGTTCTTGCCTGCATCACCCTGGCTGTACAGGATCAAGCCGCAGCCGACCGAGCAGTAGGGGCAGGTGTTACGGGTTTCTTTGGTATGCGCCAGCTTGAAGTGGCGCACTTGCTCGGCGAACGCAGGCGTTGGGGCCATGCCCAGCGCCGCAAGGCTCGAGCCTCCAAGGCCGACGGCGGCGACCTTGAAGAATTGCCGACGGTTGAGATCCATCGTGCACTCCTGATCAGATGTGGACGCACGGAACATGGCCGGCGCCTCTTGGTAGTCACGGTGACGGCGGTTTGATGACCGCCAACAGGTAAGACTAGCAAGGAATCGAAAAGGTGCGATGACGTGGGTCAGGTAGGCTGAAGATAGATCATACATCTCAGCACGTGGCTGCTCGCCGACAAAGGCTATGACGCACAAGCGTTGCGTCAGTACTTCGACCGGTGCCGCATACAGCCCGTCATTCCGAAGCGCTCGATGAAGCGCAAGCCTAAGCCGGGTTTGCCCAGGTTGTTCGACCGGCGCAAATACCTACAACACCATGTCCATCGAGCGCATGTTCGGCTGGCTGAAAAAAGATCGCCCCCTTGGAACGGGTCTCGACAAGCTCGCAGAAGTCATGCCGTGATGGTCTCACTGACTTGCTCCATGCGGTGTTTACGTTGCCTTTCTCCGTACCCTACCTAGCGCTCAGATATTGAGACGGACAGTAGCCCCCGCAGTGGCCGCGTGGTCAGTTGAAAGATCATTGAGTAGTTATAGAAAAATTGTCATCTCCCAAGTAACTAAGTTTAACGTCGTCATTGACGTATGTGCCGTCCGGAGCAATGAACTTGTAACGTGACAGTAGAAACGCTTCCTGGCTGACCTCGCTGCTGGCGTGAAGTCGGGTACCAATTGCAAACAGGACGCCACCCACACTGAATATTGGCCCAGGGTACATCTGTATGTACTGCAGCAAGGTAGGGCCTGCCACTCTGTTGTACGTAATCGTTTCAGGGCCTAGAACGAGCGTACCGAAGCCCACCGAGGCGATGATGATACCTACCGCCATCACGAACCAGCCAGAATATTCAGCACCTCTATCGCGACCCTTGAGATATGCCGCGTAGTCTTCGCTGAACCCCGAAACGTGATAGTCCCCAGTCGACGCTGTCAGTTTTATCTCCCGCTGTTCAGTTCCTGATTGCATGAGCCTCTCCTTGTCAAAGCTGAGATACTAAGCAATATTGGCACTGCATAGTCGGTGTCATGCAAACTTGGGAAAGACCCTACGGCAGAAGGAGAAATTTCATTGAGTACTGTTCTTACTCGCCAACAAACTTAATAGTTGACCATGCCCCAAGTATAAAAAAACCCGGAGCAATTGCCCCGGGTTTTTACTGTAGCGCGATGCCCTACCGTTCAAATCAGAACGGAATATCATCATCGAAGCTGTCGAAGTCAGCCGCCGGTTGCGGCGCTGGCTGCTGCGGCGCCGGGCGCTGTTGCTGTTGCGGGCGCGGGGCCTGCTGGCGCGCAGGTTGCTGGTTGTACTGTTGCTGCTGACCGCCACCTTGGTTGTAGTTGTTACCGCCACCCTGGTTGTACGGGTCGCCGTCGCCTTGCTGGTTCTGCGGACGGCCGCCCAGCAGCTGCATGGTGCCGTTGATGTCAACGATGATTTCAGTGGTGTAGCGCTTGATGCCGTCTTTTTCCCACTCACGGGTCTGCAGCTTGCCTTCGATGTAGCACTGCGAACCTTTGCGCAGGTACTCGCCGGCAATCTCAGCAACCTTGCCGAACAGCGACACACGGTGCCATTCGGTACGCTCGACCTTCTGGCCCGACTGCTTGTCGGTCCATTGCTCGCTGGTTGCCAGGCTCAGGTTGGTCACGGCATTACCGTTGGGCAGGTAGCGGACTTCGGGATCCTGGCCACAGGTACCGACCAGAATGACTTTGTTAACCCCACGGGCCATAACGTTCTCCTAGGCTTCGCACGCCGCTGAGGCCGGATTGATCAGGCGCTCCAGGGTCGTACGGTCCAAAATTTTCGTATCCAGTTTGATATAGACGGCTGATTCTTCCGAGACCACAACGGCGTCGGTCACGCCGGGCACGGCCATCAACCGTGCAGCCAGGCCAGCATCCTTGGCGGCCTCCGGCGACAAAGGCATGCGCAAGCTGGTCACATACGGTGGCTCGTTCATGCTCAAGGCAACGGCCAACCAGATGGCACACAGTATCGCGCAGCCAAGGAACACGGTGTTCAGCCCACCATGCTGGAACAGCCAGCCACCCAGGATGCCCCCTAGCGCAGCACCGAGAAACTGGCTGGTGGAGTACACCCCCATCGCCGTTCCCTTGCCACCTGCTGGCGACACCTTGCTGACCAGCGAAGGCAACGAAGCCTCCAGCAGGTTGAATGCGGTGAAGAATACCACGGTGCCGATCACCAGTCCGCGCAAACCGTCAGCCCACTGCCAGAAGAATAGCTCGACCAACAGCAGTACGCTGACGGCCCCGGCCAGCACACGTTTCATCTTGCGCTTTTTTTCGCCGTAGATGATGAACGGTACCATTGCAAAAAATGAGACGAACAGCGCGGTCAGGTAGACCCACCAGTGTTGTTCCTTGGGCAGTCCGCCGCGCTCGACGAAGGCCAGAGGCAGCGCGACGAAGCTGGCCATGAGAATGGCATGCAGGATGAAGATGCTCACATCCAGCCGTAGAAGGTCCGGGTGACGCAGGGTCGGGCCGATGGCCTGACGCGCAACGCCCGATTCGCGATGCTGCAGAATGTTGTGCGTGGCAGGTACCACGAAGGCAATCAACGCGATGCCAACCAAGGCCAAGCCGGCCGTTGCAAGGAACAATCCTGACAAGCCAAAGGCACTTGTCAGCAAAGGCCCGACGACCATTGCCACTGCAAAGGAAAGACCAATGCTCATCCCGATCATGGCCATGGCCTTGGTGCGGTGCTGTTCCCGGGTCAGGTCCGACAGCAGCGCCATCACCGCCGCCGAAATGGCGCCGGCCCCTTGCAGGATGCGCCCTGCGATGATGCCCCAGATGGAATCGGCCTGGGCTGCCAGGACGCTGCCCAGGGCAAACACGATCAAGCCCAGGTAGATGACGGGTCGACGGCCGATGCGGTCTGAAATCATCCCGAAGGGAATCTGCAACACGGCCTGGGTGAGGCCATAGGCGCCAATGGCCAGGCCAATCAGCGCGGGCGTGGCGCCGGCCAGGTCCATGCCATAGGTGGCCAGGACCGGCAAGACCATGAACATGCCCAGCATACGAAAAGCGAAGACCAGAGCCAGACCGCCGGCGGCGCGGGTTTCATTGCCGCTCATGCGCTCGTTGTGGGTGTCGTGCATGGATTAATCTCGTGTGAACCGGCGGCGATTCTATCAGTCCGACAGCTTGACGGCATCTACGCGACGCTTTGCCGCGTACTGGCAGGGCGCCGTATAATTCTTCGTTTATGCCCGCCGAGCGAGGCCGCAGTGGACAAGATCCTGATTCGTGGGGCACGTACCCACAACCTGAAGAACATCGACCTGACCCTGCCCCGGGACAAGCTCATCGTCATTACCGGCCTGTCGGGCTCGGGCAAGTCATCCCTGGCCTTCGATACGCTGTACGCCGAGGGCCAGCGTCGTTATGTGGAATCGCTGTCGGCGTATGCCCGCCAGTTCCTCTCGATGATGGAAAAGCCTGACGTCGATACCATCGAAGGGCTGTCACCGGCCATTTCCATCGAACAGAAATCCACCTCACACAACCCCCGCTCCACCGTCGGCACCATCACCGAGATCTACGACTACTTGCGCCTGCTGTACGCCAGGGTCGGGACACCCCGCTGCCCAGACCATGACATACCACTGGAAGCGCAAACGGTCAGCCAGATGGTCGACCTGGTACTGGAGCGCCCGGAAGGCAGCAAGTTGATGCTCCTGGCCCCGGTCATCCGTGAGCGCAAGGGTGAGCACCTGGCGGTGTTCGACGAGCTGCGCGCCCAAGGCTTCGTCCGCGCCCGCGTCAACGGCAAACTCTACGAACTGGACGAGTTGCCCAAGCTGGACAAGCAGAAAAAGCACAGTATCGATGTGGTGGTCGATCGTTTCAAAGTGCGTGCCGATCTTCAGCAGCGATTGGCCGAGTCGTTCGAGACCGCGTTGAAGCTGGCGGATGGTATCGCGCTGATCGCTCCCATGGACGACGAGAAAGGCGAAGAGACCATTTTTTCGGCGCGCTTTGCCTGCCCCATTTGCGGTCATGCGATCAGCGAACTGGAACCCAAGCTGTTCTCGTTCAACAACCCGGCCGGTGCCTGCCCGACCTGTGATGGCCTGGGCGTTAAGCAGTATTTCGATACCAAGCGCCTGGTCAATGCGGAACTGACCTTGGCCGAAGGCGCCATTCGCGGGTGGGATCGCCGTAACGTCTACTACTTCCAGATGCTGGGGTCGCTGGCTGCGCATTACGACTTCAGCCTGGACGAAGCATTCGGCGAGCTTGCGCCGGAGCATCAGAAGGTGATCCTGCAAGGCAGCGGCAAGCACAGCGTGGACTTCAAGTACCTCAACGACCGGGGTGACATCGTCAAGCGCTCGCACCCGTTCGAAGGGATCATCCCCAACCTGGAACGCCGCTACCGCGAAACCGAGTCCAATACCGTACGCGAGGAACTGGCCAAGTACCTGGGCACCCAGCCGTGCCCGGACTGCCGTGGCACGCGGCTGCGGCGCGAGGCGCGTCATGTGTGGGTCGGTGAGAAGACGCTGCCGGCGGTCGCCAACATGCCGATCGGTGACGCCAGTGGCTACTTCAGCACGCTGACCCTGACCGGTCGCCGTGGCGAAATCGCGGCCAAAATTCTCAAGGAAATCTGCGAACGGTTGCAGTTCCTGGTGAACGTGGGCCTGGACTACCTCACCCTTGACCGTAGCGCAGAAACCCTGTCCGGTGGTGAGGCTCAGCGCATCCGCCTCGCCAGCCAGATCGGCGCAGGCTTGGTGGGGGTGATGTATATCCTGGACGAGCCGTCCATTGGCCTTCATCAGCGCGACAACGATCGCTTGCTCGCCACCCTCAATCACCTGCGTGATCTGGGCAACACCGTAATCGTCGTCGAGCATGACGAGGATGCGATCCGCCTGGCGGACTACGTGGTGGACATTGGGCCAGGGGCCGGCGTGCATGGCGGCAAGATCGTCGCTGAGGGTACGCCTCAGGAAGTGATGGACCACCCGGACTCCGTAACCGGCCAGTACCTGTCCGGCCGTAGAAAGATCGTGGTCCCTGCCAAGCGCACACCGCGCGACAAAAAGCTGCAGCTCAAGCTCAAGGGCGCACGTGGCAACAACCTTCAGAACGTCGATCTGGAAATCCCCATCGGGCTGCTGACCTGCGTGACCGGCGTCTCAGGCTCCGGCAAGTCCACGCTCATCAACAACACCCTGTTCCCGCTCGCAGCCACCGCCCTGAACGGCGCGAGCAGCCTGGAAGCGGCGCCCCATGCCAGCATGGACGGGTTGCAGCACCTGGACAAGGTGGTGGATATCGACCAGAGCCCCATCGGCCGCACCCCCCGGTCCAACCCTGCCACCTACACAGGGATCTTCACGCCGATCCGCGAGCTGTTCTCTGGGGTGCCTGAATCACGCTCGCGCGGGTATGGCCCAGGCCGGTTCTCGTTCAACGTGAAAGGCGGGCGCTGCGAAGCGTGCCAGGGCGACGGCCTGATCAAGGTGGAAATGCATTTCCTCCCGGACATCTACGTGCCTTGCGATGTGTGCAAGAGCAAGCGCTACAACCGCGAAACCCTGGAGATCAAGTACAAGGGCAAGAACATCCACGAGGTGCTGGAAATGACCATCGAGGATGCGCGTGAGTTCTTCGATGCGGTGCCTGCATTGGCGCGCAAGCTCCAAACCCTGATGGACGTAGGGCTTTCCTACATCAAGCTAGGTCAATCGGCGACGACGCTTTCGGGGGGCGAAGCCCAGCGCGTGAAGCTGTCACGGGAGCTGTCCAAGCGCGATACCGGTAAGACCTTGTATATCCTGGACGAGCCTACTACGGGCCTGCACTTCGCCGATATCCAGCAGCTGCTGGACGTTCTGCACCGGCTTCGTGACCATGGCAACACCGTGGTGGTCATCGAGCATAACCTGGACGTCATCAAGACAGCCGATTGGCTGGTGGACCTCGGGCCAGAGGGCGGCTCAAAGGGTGGGCAGATCATCGCATGCGGTACGCCCGAGGAACTGAGCAAGATGAAACAATCCTACACCGGGCACTACCTCAAGCCTCTGCTGGAGCGAGACCGAGCGTGATGAACGTGAAGGGGCGCCTAGGCGCCCCTTTCTTATCGGCTCATCGCTTTCATGCTAGAGCCACTACAAGGCCCAAGCACAATGCAATCGAAGCATTACATCTGTGATTGCAGGTAATTCTGCAGACCGATCGCCTTGATCAAGCCTTGCTGCTTCTCGAGCCAATAGGTGTGATCTTCCTCGGTATCGGCCAATTGCGCGCGCAGAATGTCACGGCTCACATAATCCTTGTGCAGTTCGCACAACTCGATCCCCTTGCAAAGCGCCGCTCGCACTTTGTATTCGAGCTTCAAATCCGCTTTGATCATTTCAGGGACAGTGGTTCCCACTTCGAGATCGTCCGCACGCATGTCCGGGGTGCCCTCGAGCATGAGAATGCGGCGCATCAAAGCGTCAGCGTGCTGCGCCTCTTCTTCCATCTCATGGTTGATGCGCTCGTAGAGCTTGGTCAGGCCCCAGTCTTCGTACATGCGCGAGTGAATGAAGTACTGGTCACGTGCAGCCAGTTCGCCCTTCAGCAGCATGACGAGGTAATTGATGACGTCTGGGTGGCCTTGCATCGCCGGGGTTCTCCATGTGAAAGCGTGTATGCCGCATAGTGTGAACCACATTGTGCGCTTGGTCACTGAAAACCGCGCGACTCACTGGAAAAAATCGGGCAAACGGTAGTGATATTCATTGAAAAACCGCCCAAATGAGGGCGGTTATTCTTATCACTTCGACTTAGGCGATATTCATCCCAAGCGCCTTTGCGACACCTGCCCCGTAAGCGGGATCGGCTTTGAAGAAGTATTGCAATTGACGCTGGATGACATCGTCGGTAACTCCGGACATGGCCCCCGCAATGTTGTTGACCAGTAGCTCCTGCTGCGCCTGGCTCATCAGCCGGAACAGGGCGCCCGCGTGGCTGAAGTAATCGGTGTCCTCGCGATGATCATACCGGTCGGCCAAACCATTCAGCGCAAGCCCAGGCTCACCATGACGCGGCGATTGCTTGGGAGCATCCGCGTAGCTGTTGGGCTCATAATTGGGTGCCCCACCGTAGGTACCCAGCGCCATCGAGCCATCACGCTGGTAGCTGTTGACAGCACACCGGGGGGCATTCACCGGCAATTGCTGATGGTTGGTGCCTACCCGATAGCGGTGCGCATCGGCATAGGCGAACACGCGGCCTTGCAGCATGCGATCAGGTGACAGCCCCACCCCAGGCACCATGTTGCTCGGACCGAATGCAGCCTGCTCGACTTCGGCGAAGTAGTTCAGTGGGTTGCGGTTGAGCTCCAGTACACCCACTTCGATCAGCGGGTAATCTTTCTGCGACCAGGTCTTGGTCACGTCGAACGGATTTTCGGAACGGTTCGCGGTCTCTGCTTCAGCCATGACCTGAATGCACACCGTCCAGCGCGGATGGTCGCCACGCTCGATGGCCTCGTACAGGTCGCGCTGGGCGTAATCCGGATCGGTGCCGGCCAGACGCGCAGCTTCAGCAGGCGCCAGGTTCTTGATGCCCTGCTGGGTCTTGAAGTGCCATTTGACCCACGTACGCTGACCGTCGGCGCTGATCAAGCTGTAGGTATGGCTGCCGAAGCCGTGCATATGCCGATAACCGTCGGGGATACCGCGGTCCGAAAACAAGATCGTGACCTGGTGCAGCGCTTCCGGCGAATGAGACCAGAAGTCCCACATCATCTGGGCATTCTTCAGATTGGTCTGAGGATGGCGTTTTTGCGTGTGAATGAAGTCTGGAAACTTCAGTGGATCACGGATGAAGAACACCGGCGTGTTATTGCCGACGATGTCCCAGTTGCCTTCTTCCGTATAGAACTTGACCGCAAACCCTCGTGGGTCACGCTCTGTGTCGGCCGAGCCACGCTCCCCACCTACCGTGGAAAATCGCAGAAACGTTTCGGTCTGCTTGCCAATTTGCTCAAACAGTTTCGCACTGGTGAGGTGAGTAATGTCGCGCGTCACCGTGAACGTACCGTAGGCACCAGAGCCTTTGGCATGCACACGTCGCTCAGGGATGTTTTCGCGGTTGAAATGCGCCAGCTTCTCGATCAGGTGGAAGTCATCGAGCAGCAGTGGACCGCGTTGACCTGCGGTACGGGAATTCTGGTTATCCGCTACAGGTGCACCGCTGGCGGTAGTAAGCGTTTTGCTCATGGGCTCTCCTCGATCAGTCTCAAATGCCTGTTTATCGGCTTGAGAGGATTATCAGCAGAATTGGCCCCACCTGGAAATTTATTGAATTACTGGATGTGATAGATAGTTTTAATAACCTGAAATACAAAAAACCGGGCACTAGGCCCGGTTCTTTGTAGCAGACAAAACGTCTTACTCGGCAGCTTCTACAGCACCACCGACTGGACGATCAACCAGCTCGACGTACGCCATTGGCGCGTTGTCGCCAGCGCGGAAACCGCACTTCAGGATGCGCAGGTAGCCGCCCTGACGGGTGGCGTAGCGCTTGCCCAGATCGTTGAACAGTTTACCAACAGCGGACTTCGAACGGGTACGGTCGAAAGCCAGACGACGGTTGGCAACGCTGTCTTCCTTGGCCAGGGTGATCAGCGGCTCGGCAACGCGACGCAGTTCCTTGGCTTTCGGCAGGGTGGTTTTGATCAGCTCGTGCTCGATCAACGACACTGCCATGTTCTGGAACATAGCCTTGCGGTGAGAGCTGGTGCGGCTCAGGTGACGTCCACTTTTACGATGACGCATGATTCATTCCTTACCAAACACTAAGTTCGGTGATTACGACGATCAGGCGGTCGCCTTGTCGTCCTTCTTAAGACTTGCAGGCGGCCAGTTGTCGAGGCGCATGCCGAGAGACAGACCACGAGAGGCCAGGACGTCCTTGATTTCAGTCAGGGACTTCTTGCCAAGGTTAGGAGTCTTCAACAGCTCTACTTCGGTACGCTGAATCAGGTCGCCGATGTAGTAGATGTTCTCCGCCTTCAGGCAGTTGGCCGAACGTACAGTCAGTTCCAGGTCGTCAACCGGACGTAGCAGGATCGGATCGATCTCGTCTTCCTGCTCGACTACGACAGGCTCACTGTCACCTTTGAGGTCGACGAACGCGGCCAACTGCTGTTGCAGGATGGTCGCGGCGCGGCGGATAGCCTCTTCAGGATCCAGGGTGCCGTTGGTTTCCAGATCAATGACCAGCTTGTCCAAGTTGGTACGCTGTTCAACACGTGCGTTCTCGACCACATAGGCGATACGACGCACAGGGCTGAACGAAGCGTCCAACTGCAGACGGCCAATGCTACGGCTTTCGTCTTCGTCGGTCTGACGGGAGTCGGCCGGCTCGTAACCGCGACCACGAGCTACAGTGAGCTTCATGTTCAGGGCGCCATTCGACGCCAGGTTCGCGATTACGTGATCGGGGTTGACGATCTCGACATCGTGATCCAGCTGAATATCGGCAGCGGTAACCACCCCCGAACCCTTTTTCGACAAGGTCAGCGTAACTTCGTCACGACCGTGCAGTTTGATAGCCAGGCCTTTCAGGTTCAACAGGATTTCAATGACATCTTCCTGTACACCTTCGATCGCGGAGTACTCGTGGAGTACGCCATCGATCTCGGCCTCGACTACTGCACAGCCAGGCATGGAGGACAACAGGATGCGGCGCAGCGCGTTGCCCAGGGTATGGCCGAAGCCACGCTCGAGAGGCTCGAGCGTGATCTTGGCGCGGGTCGGACTGACTACCTGCACATCAATGTGGCGGGGAGTCAGGAACTCATTTACCGAAATCTGCATGGATGCACCTATTTTCTAGCCCTTACTTGGAGTAGAGCTCGACAATCAGGTTTTCGTTGATGTCGGCAGACAGGTCGCTGCGAGCAGGAACGTTCTTGAAAACGCCCGACTTTTTGGCAGCATCCACGTCAACCCACTCAACGCGGCCACGCTGGGCACACAGTTCAAGGGCTTGAACAATGCGCAGCTGGTTCAGCGACTTCTCACGAACCGCGACCACGTCACCCGGACGAACTTGGTAGGATGGAATGTTTACAGTCTTACCGTTGACGCTGATCGCTTTGTGCGAAACCAGCTGACGGGACTCGGAACGAGTCGAGCCGAAGCCCATACGGTAAACGACGTTATCCAGACGGCACTCGAGCAGTTGCAGCAGGTTCTCACCGGTTGCGCCTTTTTTCGAGGCAGCAGCTTGGTAGTAACCGCGGAACTGACGCTCCAGAACACCGTAGATACGACGGACTTTTTGTTTCTCGCGCAGCTGGGTACCGTAGTCGGACTGACGGCCACGGCGCTGGCCGTGGATACCTGGGGCTGCTTCGATGTTGCACTTCGATTCCAGAGCGCGAACGCCGCTCTTCAGGAACAGATCGGTGCCTTCACGACGAGACAGTTTGCATTTTGGACCAATGTAACGTGCCATTTATCTGTCTCCTGATTACACGCGACGCTTCTTCGGCGGACGGCACCCGTTATGCGGGATTGGCGTCACGTCGGTGATGCTGGCGATCTTGTAGCCGCAGCTGTTCAATGCACGAACGGCGGACTCACGACCTGGACCTGGACCCTTGACGTTTACGTCGAGGTTCTTCAGACCGTATTCCAGCGCAGCTTGACCAGCACGCTCAGCAGCGATCTGGGCTGCGAACGGGGTGGATTTGCGCGAACCACGGAAACCCGAACCACCGGAGGTCGCCCAGGACAAAGCATTGCCCTGACGGTCGGTGATGGTCACGATGGTGTTGTTAAAAGAAGCGTGGATGTGGGCGATGCCATCAACCACTGTCTTTTTGACTTTTTTACGAGGACGAGCAGCAGGTTTTGCCATGTCTATATTCCTGGGCGATTACTTGCGGATCGGCTTACGCGGGCCCTTACGGGTGCGTGCGTTGGTCTTGGTGCGCTGACCGCGAACCGGCAGACCTTTACGATGACGCAGGCCGCGGTAGCAACCCAGGTCCATCAAGCGCTTGATCTTCATGTTTACGTCACGGCGCAGGTCACCTTCGGTGGTGAACTTCGCGACTTCGCCACGCAGGGTTTCGATTTGCTCGTCGCTCAGATCCTTGATCTTAGCGGCTGGATTTACACCAGCATCTACACAGATTTTCTGTGCAGTAGTGCGACCGACACCATAGATGTAGGTCAGCGAGATAACAGTATGCTTGTTATCTGGAATGTTAACGCCTGCAATACGGGCCATTCAGTGGGACTCCAATTGACAGCTACCTACGCCCCGGAAGCCAAGAAATAGGGCGCGAGATAATATCGCTGTAGAAACAAATAATCAACCCAGCAGCACACTAGCTGCTGGGTTTGAAGCGCGAATCACACTCAGCCTTGGCGCTGTTTGTGACGCGGTTCCGCGCTGCAGATCACTCGTACGACGCCTTCGCGACGGATGATCTTGCAGTTGCGGCACAGCTTTTTCACCGATGCACGAACTTTCATTACCGACTCCTCGAACCTTAGGGGCTTATCAGCGCAGCAAACCGCTGCCACCGTAGCCTTTCAGGTTGGCTTTCTTCATCAGGGATTCGTACTGGTGCGAAACGAGGTGCGATTGTACTTGGGACATGAAGTCCATCACAACCACTACCACAATCAGCAACGAGGTCCCGCCAAGGTAGAACGGCACATTTGCTGCCACCACCAGGAACTGGGGCAGAAGGCAGACGGCCATCATGTAAAGAGCACCGAACATGGTCAGACGAGTCAGAACGCCATCAATGTAGCGCGCCGACTGCTCACCAGGACGGATACCCGGAATAAAGGCACCGGACTTCTTCAGGTTTTCCGCTACGTCTTTCGGATTGAACATCAATGCTGTGTAGAAGAAGCAGAAGAAAATGATCCCTGCACTAAACAGCAGAATGTTCAACGGCTGACCAGGAGCGATCGACTGCGAGATGTCCTGCAGCCAGCCCATACCTTCGGACTGACCGAACCAGGCACCCAGCGAAGCCGGGAACAGCAAGATGCTGCTCGCGAAGATGGCCGGGATAACCCCCGCCATGTTCACCTTCAGCGGCAAGTGGCTGGTCTGCGCAGCGAAGACCTTGCGGCCCTGCTGGCGCTTGGCGTAATGAACGGCAATACGCCGCTGACCACGCTCGATGAACACCACGAAACCGATGATCGCTACTGCCAGCAAACCGATAGCGACCAGGGCGAAAATGTTGATATCACCCGTGCGTGCAGACTCGAAAGACTGCCCGATTGCTCTCGGAAGACCGGCAACGATACCTGCGAAAATCAACATCGAGATACCGTTGCCCACACCGCGCTCGGTGATCTGCTCGCCCAGCCACATCATGAACATTGCGCCTGCCACGAAGGTGGAGACGGCAACGACATGGAAGCCGAGGCCTACAGAAAACGCCACGCCCTGGTTGGCCAGGCCAATGGACATGCCAATGGCTTGAACCAGCGCCAGGATAACGGTGCCGTAGCGGGTGTACTGGCTGATCTTGCGACGGCCAGCTTCACCTTCCTTCTTCAACTGCTCCAGTTGCGGGCTGACCGCGGTCATCAGCTGCATGATGATCGATGCCGAAATGTACGGCATGATCCCCAATGCAAAGATGCTCATGCGCTCAAGCGCGCCACCGGAAAACATGTTGAACAAGCTAAGAATGGTCCCCTCATTCTGCCGAAACAGATCCGCCAGACGGTCCGGATTGATGCCGGGAACCGGGATATGCGCACCTATCCGATAGACGATGATCGCCATGAACAGAAAGCGCAGACGAGCCCAGAGTTCCGACATCCCGCCCTTACCGAGCGAAGAGAGAGCACCTTGCTTAGCCATTTATTCCTCGAACTTGCCGCCAGCTGCTTCGATAGCCGCACGCGCACCCTTGGTGGCTGCGAT
>NZ_DIIQ01000027.1:0-3258 GCF_002420785.1 Pseudomonas sp. UBA5666
AACTATCCTGACGCGGCGGGGCGGATGGCAACGCTGGAAACGGTCGCACCGGGTTGCAGGCATTCCTGAACAACCTGGGCCTTGAACGGTTTGGGGTAAGAGCTTCGTTGGCGCATGGAAATCCCGGCGATAAGGGCTATCGCGTCCGCTTAAAAATACGCGGACACCATCGCCCTTAATGCTGGAGTTCGGAAGGTGACTTGGCCGGACGCTTACCTCAGAACGGCGCTTTCTTGATCGAGTAGGAGGCGGGTTCACACCCGCCGTCCTCTCACACCACCGTGCGTACGGTTCCGTACACGGCGGTTCAGGTTATGCGACTAAGCCGGTTGATCGTATCCAGTATCGAGACCAATCCGAGTTGATCCCACAGTTTCTTCGGTAGGGCCTGATTCACATGTGGCGCACCCGAGTTCCACCATGGGCCTCGGCCATTGAAAGCAGATTTACAAGCACGCTCTCGGCTTAGACCCAGACGCATCAGGTTGCTGATCCTCGTAGAGGGTTGCTTCCATTGCCGCCAGATGACACAGCGAAGTTTGTGCCTGATCCACCCGTCCAGCTCTTCTAGTGGGCGCCTGCTCTGACTGAGCTTGAAGTAACTCGCCCAGCCCCGTACCACGGGGTTCAGCCGCTCGATGATATAGGCCACCTTGCGGCCTCGCGCCCCGCGCAGCAGCTCCTTGAGCCGACTGCGCAGGCGACCAAGGCTCATCGTCGCTACCCTCAGCCTAGGCTGTTGATGCCAGCTCATCCCATAACCCAAGTAGTCGCATTTCCACGCCCGTGCCACTTGGCTCTTCTTCCTGTTCACCGTCAGTTTCAGACGCTCTTTCAGGAAGCGCTCGACGCTGGTCAGTACTCGCTCGCCTGCCCGCTGACTACGTACATAGATGTTCGCATCATCGGCATAGCGCACAAAACGGTGCCCCCGCCGCTCCAGTTCACGGTCAAATTCGTTGAGCAGGATGTTCGACAGCAACGGCGAGAGCGGGCCGCCTTGCGGCGTCCCTTCCTGCCGTGGGCTGACGACACCGCCCGACATGACCCCGGCTTCAAGGTAACGGCGGATAAGCCTGAGCACGCATTTGTCTTCGACACGGCGCTCGATACAGGCCATGAGTATGTCGTGGTTGACCCGATCAAAGAACTTCTCCAGATCAAGTTCCACGCACCAGCGATGGCCCGCCCCCACATGGGAGCGGGCCGTTTCGACGGCTTGATGAGCGCTTTTGCCCGGACGAAAGCCATAGCTGTAGTCCGAGAACAGCGGGTCAAAGATTGGCGTGAGCTGTTGCTGCAGGGCTTGCTGGATCAGGCGATCCACGACACTGGGAATCCCCAGTTGCCGGGTACCGCCCTGCGGTTTGGGAATTTCGACCGCCCGCACTGCCTGGGGATGGTATTCACCAGCCAGCAACCTGGCCTTGAGAGTTGGCCAATACTGTTTCACATAGCCAGCCAAGTCAGCGACCGTCATGCCATCGGCACCCGGTGCTCCCTTGTTGCTGACCACACGCTGATACGCACGTTTGAGGTTGGCCGGTGCAAGCACCCGCCCCATCAGCGTGTCCGGCTCCGCGTTCGTCCACGCCACAGACGCCGTCGATGCCTGCGCACTGCCAGCCGTCACTCTCGGATTCTGTCCGGAACTTGGGGTCACAGTTCTCCCTCGGAGAAATTTCTGCTTTTCGACATTCGACGAGACTCTGGCGCCTACTGGCGGCATAACCTGTTCGGCCCTTGGTGGCGCGGTTAACTGCCACTTACTACGGCTTCGGCTGACTTCTGCACGTCCATCCCGTCGCCTCTTGACGCTCGGTAGCACAATGGCAAACGTGCAGATCTCCCAGGGTAATTCGCGTGACCTTCCTGCTTATGCCTGTCGGATCTACGTCGCAGCGTTCCGTGCAAGTATCGGGCTTTGAAGATATTGGCCTTCTCACCCCGCTGCGCCGCCTCTATCCGCTTCCTGTTCGTCAGGCCAGCATTTTGCCTCGGGCTTCCTTCAGATTCGCAGTCGCCCGCGACACCCTTGCCTCTGGCTAACACTTCCCCTTGCCGGGTGTGTAGAGGACTTTCACCTCCAAGTCACCCGCTTGGCCACCATAGTCAAGCGGGTTGCGCTGACGCGCAACGCGCCATGCCTGGCGCACCAATCAAAAAAGCCCGATACGCTGTATCGGGCTTTTTGGTTACTGAGCTAATCGACAGTGAGCAAGCCCAGTTCAGGACCTGGGTTACCTAGGGTCTGTTGCCGTTTCGCGAACGGCCGCGTCGAAACGGCAACAGACCCTAGCGATCAGGAAGCAATCCTGCCTAGATATCGAGGCAGATCTTACCGAAGTGACGATTACTTTCCTGATAGCGGAACGCCTCAACAATTTCGTCCAGCGGAAAATGGCTATCGATAACCGGACGCATGCCATTGGCATCGATAGCCCTGATCATCTCCTGCTGCTGGGTACGGTTTCCAACCAGCACACCCTGCAGTCGCAACTGCCGTGTCAGCGCAGTAACGATGCTCAGCTCCCCGGCAACGCCGGTAAGGATACCAATCACAGAAATATGCCCACCAACACGTGCCGCAATCATCGACTGCTCCAGGGTCGCGGGTCCGCCTACTTCGATGACGTGGTCAACTCCCCGATCATTGGTTAACTCACGCACTTTCTCGCCCCAGTTGGGCGTACGGCGATAGTTGATCAGGTGGTCGGCCCCCATGGCCTTCAGCCGCTCCAGCTTCTCATCGCTGGAAGAGGTGGCAATGACCGTCGCGCCGGCCATTTTGGCGAACTGAAGCGCGAAGATCGAAACCCCGCCGGTACCCTGTATAAGAACGCTGTCCCCAGGCTTCAACGAATCGTCGGCCATCAACACGCGCCAGGCGGTCAGGCCGGCCGTGGTAAGCGTTGCAGCCTCAGCATGAGTCCAGCCCTGGGGCGCCTTGGTAAAAGACGTGGCTCGCGCCGTAACGGCTTCCCGAGCATAACCATCGACACCATCGCCCGGCACCGTTCCAAAACCCTCCTGCTGCGGCTCGCCATCAAGCCAGTCAGGAAAGAACGTACTCACGACCTGATCGCCTACGGCGAACTCGGTGACTCCCTCACCTAAGGCAACCACCTCTCCAGCACCGTCTGCCATGGGAATCCGCTGCACGCTCGGCCCCCACAGGCCGCTTACGACGGCAAAGTCATGGTAATTAAGGGAACTGGCACGCAGCCTTACTGTAATTTGGGGAGAGCTACGAGTTGA
>NZ_DIIQ01000039.1:0-40326 GCF_002420785.1 Pseudomonas sp. UBA5666
TTGGGGAGAGCTACGAGTTGACTGGGAATCGAGAACAGCGGCTGACGGCTTTTCATCACGATCCATCCGCTCTCGCCACTGGGCACGAAGCCGGTCGTGCATTTGCTCAAACTTGCCCTGAGCGCTCCACCGTCGAAAGGTCTTGTAGACGTTGTCCCAATGCGGAAACTCGTGAGGCAGCATTCGCCATGAGCATCCCGTGCGCACGACATAACAGCACGCTTCCAAAAGCGTCCTTCGGGAGTGACGAGGCGGCACGCCACGGCCTCCCGAGACTTCAAACAAATCAGCGACCAGCGTCCATTCTGCGTCCGTCAGACAACTGGGGTAGCGCTGTTCCGGCAACTGGCGCCGGTGGGCCTCGGTGTAACCATAAGACTTCTGAGCCTCAGATGGCTGGAAACTACCTTTGGCTCGTTCCTTTACACGAACGATCCCGGCCAGCCTCAGCGCTTTGGCAAAGGTATCGGGATGAGCGGTAATACCCGTTTCAGCATGGAATGCCTGCGCCAGTTCGGATTGGCTGGAATAGGGTTGCGCATGAGCGAGCCTGGTCAGCAGAGGGTAATGCTCCGCAGCGATTACGGGCGGGCGTCCGGTTTTAGGCATGGCTCAATGCTGCGTAGGCAAGGGACAAGCAGCTTACTTTATTTTGTCTACACCCTCTTAGAGCAATGTTGAACGTACATGTTGAGGAGTTTATTAATAGTGACTATCAGCGTGTTTGATTTTGCCAGTGCTAGTTTTTCCATTACTTTGTTTTTCAATGAAGCGAGGCGCGGTACCCCTCCTTGTACCAACCGAGTGTCCTTCATTGCCCTTTGGTGTTGCCGCTTGCCTGCAGGCGGCTTTTTTGTAAGCGTCCGCCCAACTCACCTTGCGTAAGTCAGGCCGGTTCCCATTGATGCGGCAGCAAAGCCTCAATCTCGCTAGCCCGCTGTGTTGGCAGTCGCGTCAACACGTCCTTGAGATAGGCATACGGATCATGTCCATTCATGCGCGCCGACTGAATCAGGCTCATGATCGCCGCCGCCCGCTTGCCACTGCGCAGTGATCCTGCGAACAACCAATTGGCACGCCCAAGTGCCCACGGTCGTATTTGGTTCTCGACGTGGTTGTTATCGATGGGCAAGGCGCCGTCGTCCAGGTAGCGCGTCAGCGCTACCCAGCGTTTCAAGCTGTAATCCAGAGCTTTGGCGATGGTCGAGCCTTCGGGTACCAGCTTGCGCTGGGTCAGCATCCAGTCATGCAGTTTTTCAGCGATGGGAACCGCATCTCGCTGACGTATTCGCCGACGGTCGTCTTCGCTCATGTCCTTGGCCTGCCGTTCGACCTCGTAGAGCGCACCGATTGTCAGAAGGGCCTGCTCGGCCAACTGGCTCTTGTTCGCCGCATGCAAGTCAAAGAACTTACGGCGCGCATGGGCCATGCAGCCAATCTCGACGATGCCCTGTTCGAAACTGGCCTTGTAGCCGGCAAAGTCATCGCACACCAACTTGCCGCGCCAGTCGCCCAGGAAGTTACGCGCATGCTCGCCGGCACGGCTCGGGCTGAAGTCGTAAACCACGGATTTAAGCTCTGCGTAAGCAGTGCTGCTATAGGCCCACACATAACTTCGATGGGTTTTCTTTTCACCCGGTGCCAACATCTGAACCGGTGTTTCATCGGCGTGGATGACTGGTTGAGCCAGCACCGCTTCACGCAGGGCATCGACAAGCGGTTGAAGCTGCGCGCCGGTTTGCCCGACCCACCGGGCCAGTGTCGAGCGTGGAATCGCCAGGCCGGCGCGGCCAAAGATCTTTTCCTGCCGGTACAACGGCAGGTGGTCAGCGAACTTGGCCACCATGACATGGGCCAGCAGACCTGCGGTGGGGATGCCTTTGTCGATGACTTGCGCCGGAACCGGTGCCTGTATCAGGGTTTCGCAACTTCGGCAGGCCCACTTTCCACGTACATGCTGCTCAACCGTGAACACGCCCGGCGTGTAATCGAGCTTTTCGCTGACATCTTCACCGATGCGCTGAAGCTCGCAGCCACACGCACATTGGGTGTTGTCGGGTTCATGATGAATCACGGTGCGCGGAAGCTGTGCAGGCAGTGGTGCGCGCTTGGGCTTCTGGCCTGGCTCTTTTGGGGCTGGGTCGGGATGAAGTGCGTTCAGCTCGGCTTCGATGGCCTCAAGGTCAGTGCTGAGCAAATCATCGAGCAAGCGGCCTTGCTCTGGACTGATCTGTTCGCTGCGTTTGGCGTACTTATGACGTTTGAGGACAGCGATCTCATGAGTGAGCTGCTCGATGACGATCTTGTCGTTCTGGATCTTGCGACTCATCGTCTCGACTTGAGACTGCAATGTCAGCGTCTGCTCGAGCAACGCGCGCAGCTCTGCAGGGGTCAGTTGGTCGAGGTCGGGTAAAGAAGTCATGCCGCCAATCATGCCAGAGCAACACACTGGCGGCGATTGGCGGTTATGCCAATAGTCAGTACTAAAGCCGTGTGATGGTGCTGTTGGCACCCATGCGTTGCCAAGGTAATCCGACGATGAGTGCCTGAACTTGCTCGCTGTCCAGTTCCATTTGAGCGCCGTGACGAGCGCCCGGCCAGTGGAATTTACCTTGGTTCAGTCGGCGTGCTGCCAACCACACGCCAATGCCGTCATGCACTAGCACCTTCATCCGGTTGGCGCGGCGGTTGGCAAAGAGATAAGCGCAGTGCGGCTTCGCCGCACCGAAGACCGCGACGACGCGGGCCAACGCCGTTTCGGTGCCGGCGCGCATGTCCATGGGCTCGGTGGCGAGCCAGATTGTATCGATGCGAATCATTTGACGAGACCGCGAATGAAGCGCGCACAGCCATCGGGATCGACAGCGGGCCAGATCACTGTGACTGTTTGTAGTTTGAACGGAATTTCGATGCGCGCCAGTGTGGGTTGTGCAGGCTCAGATTCGGGCTTCATCGTCAGCGGCACGAATGCCGGTAGCGCGTCAGGTTGACGGTCACGATAGAGCGGAATCCATTTGCGCACCAGGTTGGCGTTGATGCCATGGCGCAGCGCGATGCTGGCTATCGATACGTCAGGTTGAAGACATTCCTGGACGACTTGGGCTTTGAACGGTTTTGGATAAGAGGTGCGCTGGCGCATGGTGATCCTTGCGATAAGGGCGATGGTGTCCACGTATTTTTAGGTGGACACCATCGCCCTTAATGCTGAGATTCTGAAGGTGTGTTTGCTGGCCGCTTACACTTGGGCAGCTCTCCAGCATAGTTCAGCCGCCGAGAATGTCCTGTTCCTGGACCTTTAGGAGAAGGTTTTGTCGAGGATCAAGGCGTCCGCTTTCGCCGGGCCTGATAGCGTGCCAGGAGAGATTGAACAGAGAGACCATGAACCAAGATGCTCAGCGCAACGACTGACAGAACCAGGTTGCTACTCTGCGCTGCAGCATTTGGGGGAAGCCCGTGATTTATCGCGTAGAAGAGATAGTACAGGCTGCCGATTCCCTTGATACCGAACCAGCCCAGAAGTCCTCGCTGCGGAGCATCCAAACCTTGGCGCAAAGGGGTGAGAAAAACACTGAGTGGTCGGATGATACAGAACAGTGCGCCCGCTACGATGAGCCCCTGCCAATCCCAGTGCTCCAGCAGCACCACACCCAAGAGTGTGACCAGAAAGACTTCCATTGCTCGCTCAACCAGGCTGCCAAACGCCAACATATCACCCAGCATGATCCCTGCCGCGACGCGGGAGTCGTCGAGCTCTGCGACATCCCCCTTAACGGCCAGCTCTGGCGCCACATGCTGGTGACCCACCACCGGCTGCACCAGATGTTCTGCCGCAGGATCTGAAGGACTCGCAGCAGTAAGCACTTCGGCCTGCCGCAGCCCGAGTCCCGCGGCGAACACGGCCAGGAAGCCATAACCCTGTATCGCCTCGGTGATGACATAAGCAAGCGCCACGAGAGCGAGGGCAAGATAATCATTAGGCGAGACAGTGCTGTCGTCGTTGCGCAAGCGCAAGTAGAGGGTCAGCTTGCCTAGGCCTCTTCCCATCCAATACCCGCACAATGCGCCGGCGGAGGCTGCCCATAGCACATCCCCGAAGACCCAATGGATGAACCACGGCTCCCCGGGATCTCGCTGTAACAGCAGCCCCAGCGTTACGAAGGGAAAGGCCACACCGTCGTTCAACCCGGCCTCTCCCGACAAACCGAAGCGCACAGGGTCATCATCCTGGGCATCTACCACCTGCACGAGGGTTGCAAGCACCGGATCTGTGGGGGCGAGAATGGCGCCAATTAGCACCGAAACGCCCCAACTCATGTTGAGTGCATAATGAAGCAGGAGGCTTACACCTCCTATGCACAGCACGAGCACTGGGCCCGCAAGGTAGAACGCTGTCCGCCACCTGGGATTTCGAAGTGGCAAACGCAATTTGAGGCCGCTGAAGAAAAGAGAGAACAGCACGGCCACTTCGGTGAGGTGTTCCAGCCAACCACTCGATTTAGAGAGGTCCAACTGTAGCAACCCTAGAGCAGGTGAACCGAGCGTGGTGCCAAGGCCAAGACAAACCACCGAGGTGGTAACCGGTGCCCAGCGAAGATAGGACGATGACAGGGCTAGGACCAAGAGCACTGCGCCCAGCATGGCGAACCAAACGATGAAGGTCATTACCCAAACGCCTTGAAACTCAGATGGTGAGCGTTCGAGTGGGTACCGAAGCGGCTCGTTCAGCCTGTCTCCAGATGTCACTTGTCTAGCCGACCAAATGTAAAAAAAGATTTCAGGCTCTCACGACGGTCCTACGTTCTAGTACACCTAGGAGAAAGTCATGAAATTCGCGCAGTTCTGCCAATGGCTCGCCAACCGGTCGGGGAAGCCAAGTACATTTTTGATCGCCGTGGTGCTCATTGGGTTATGGGCTATCTCAGGGCCCTGGTTCCACTACAACGACACCTGGCAGCTCATCATCAACACCTCTACGACGATCGTCACTTTCCTGATGGTGTTTCTGATCCAGAACACGCAGAACAGGGATAACGACATCATCCACGTGAAGCTGGACGAGCTGATTCGAGCCACCAAGTCGGCTCAACGTTCTGTCTTGGATTTGGAAGATATGGACAGCAAAGAGCTTCGAGCGCTGCGCAGGGAATACCGCGCGATGGCTGAAAATTGCGGTCAAGCGGATTTGCAGGAGCCAAGCGCTCCTGAGGATGGAGAGCAGCGCGTAAATATCGATCAGCAACGCTAGCCTGGGGGGTTTGATTGATTAAGGAAACTCCGAACAAGTCAGCACAGGCCATCTGACCTGTGCTGAAATAGCCCTCTGTCCAACAGCCCTCTACAAGCCCTCCTTCCCATGAGTCAGATGAGCTTTTCCGATTTCGAGTACGCCGGTAAGCGCAAGCAAACCCGTCGCGAGCGTTTCCTGGCCGAGATGGAGCAGGTGGTGCCGTGGAGCGGTTTGGTGGCATTGATCGAGCCGCATTACCCAAAGGCCGGCGGTGGTCGCAAGCCGTACCCACTGGAAACCATGCTGCGTGTTCACCTGCTGCAAAACTGGTTTTCGCTGAGCGATCCGGCCATGGAAGAAGCACTGTACGAAATCACGTCGATGCGCCAGTTTGCTCGCCTGACGCTCAGCGCTCCGATCCCCGAAGACACGACGATCATGAATTTCCGGCACCTGCTGGAGAAGCATCAGCTGGCGGCGGGCATTCTGGAAACCATCAACAATTACCTGCGAGACAAGGGCCTGTCGTTGCGCCAGGGCACCATTGTCGACGCCACCATCATCCACGCGCCCAGTTCGACCAAGAACAAGGAAGGCAAGCGCGATCCTGAAATGCATCAAACGAAGAAGGGCAACCAGTACTATTTCGGCATGAAGGCGCACATCGGCGCGGATGCTGAATCGGGTCTGGTGCATCACGTTCATGGCACCGCCGCGAACGTGGCCGACGTAATGGAAGTTGCACAACTGCTGCATGGCGCAGAGAACGTCGTGTGTGCCGACGCGGGCTACACCGGCGTAGAGAAGCGGCCTGAGCACGACGGGCGGCCAGTGATCTGGCAGATAGCTGCGCGACGCAGCACCTACAAGCACTTGAGCAAACGCAGCGTGCTCTACAAAGCCAAGCGCAAGATCGAAAAGGCCAAGGCGCAAGTGCGTGCAAAGGTGGAGCACCCGTTCCGGGTGATCAAACGCCAGTTCGGCTATGTAAAGACGCGTTTTCGCGGCTTGGCCAAGAACACAGCGCAACTGACCACGCTGTTTGCGCTGTCGAATCTGTGGATGGTGCGCCGGCAATTATTGCCTGCTGCGGGAGAGGTGCGCCCGTGAGGGCAGAAAACCAAGGCTGTGCCTTGGTTATCCAATAATCAGCGGGTGAAAATCGGGCTTTTCGGCATGCCCAAGCCGTCCATTTCCGGCTGATGGGCAACTTGTTCGGAGTTTCCTTAACCCCGCGCGAGTCGCACTCAGCATTGCGTTCTGCGCATAGATGACTCTAGCGCGAGGGCGCCATTATGGCGCCCCAACGCAGGCTACTTGATTACGATCGGATTGACCGGTGCGCCAGTCCCCCCTACTACCTTCAGCGGCGCAGCGGTGTACAAGAAAGTCCATTGCCCATCTTCGGCACAGTCGGCGGCAAGCGGATCCAACTGCGCAATCTCTGTCAGGGTAATACCAAGATTACGCATCAATGCGTTATGCAGTGGCAACGCGACGCCGGAAACCGGGTCGACGGTTACTTCGTTGGCAATGGTGTCAGTCACGATGTTGGGAATTTCCATGTCCTGGAACCATTGCACAAGCTCCGGGCTATAGGTCAGTCCCGGTTCGATGAAGTCTTTGTAGAACTCTTCGCTGTCGCGATAGTAGAACGAACCGATCCATCCTGTACGAATGAGCAGAATGTCGCGTTTCTGGATCTTGACGCCTTGAGCGGCAGCGGCGTTCATCAAATCCTCGTGATTGAAGGTTTCCCCTGGTGCCAACACCTGCTTGTCGCGAAAGCGCGCCATGTCGATGAGAATCCCACGCCCCACGACGCCCTTTTCCCCAATCGGTGCGACGCTGGCCTTCGCCAGCCCGCCGATGGTGGTGTCTGCATCGTAGCCGTTCCAGATCTGATCGTCGTACCACACGTGGCCAAGGGCGTCATATTGCGTTGAGCCCTGCAGATGGAAAAACATCACATCGTCAGCATACTCGTAGCAACCTGGGAAATGCGGTCCTTTTCCACAGTTGTAGTGCCCGCGATCCATGATGTTCATACGCCGCGCCGGAGTACGTCCTGGCCAAACCGGATCGCCCTTCTCATCGCCAATACGAACCTGCAGGGTAAAGGTCTTCCCCTGCCGGACTTGGCTGACACCCTCCAAGGCTTCCTTGGCAGTGAGGTAGTTCAGACAGCCGACTTCATCGTCAGCGCCCCACTTACCCCAATTGCGCGGAGCGTCTTTAAGCAGTTCACGTACGTGAGGTACTTTTTTATCGGACATGATTGTTCTCGTTTGTTGTTGTGACCATCAATCAGAATAGGGAGCGTCTCAACTCATGTTGCACGCGCTGCGGCTGACCAGCGACCGGTCATAACGCTTGAACCAACCCGCCGTTTCCCGGGTGAACAGTGCCGTCAACAGTGCCGCCACGAACATCAGCGCTGAGATGAACACCAGGGCAAGGTGATAACCTGCGGACTGCTCGAAACCGCCTCCGGCCCCAATGAACAAACCAATCAGCAGCGGGCCGAAACCACCCGCGTAAATGCCTGCGTTAACCACCGAGCCTGCCAAGCCAGTCGTGCCGGGTTTGGCTGAGTCGAATGCGATCGCATACAGCAAGGTGTAGGGCGCATTCATGGCGAAACCGGCAAACAACTGCACGCCGATCAGCCACCCGAGGCTGACCGAGGTATAGCGGAACAGATACATGCCCACGCCCAGCCAGAGAAAGACGATCACCAGGCTCAACTTTCGACCGATTCGATCCGATAGCCATCCCCACAGGATCTGGCCGATCCCACCCGTGATAGTGAAGAGCACAGAGTACGCTGCGGCTTGGGCAAAGTTGTAATGCGCAACGAACGCGAGGTATTGCGGCAACCAGAAGCTGATGCCGAAGTAGCCGACTATTGCGAACATCGAGATCAGGGCAATGACGCTGATATTGGGGTTTCGCAGGACGTCCTTAAGCACACCTTTTTGCGGGATTGCAGGTGTATCGCTCAGACTCGGTGCGGTTTCACCAACGGCGGCGACATGCGCCGTAAATTTTCGATAGCGCGCTGCCGTGCTGAACTTCCAGTACAAGGTGAATACGATGATCATGGGAATCGGGAACAGCAAGAACGCATAGCGCCAGTTTTCCGGGCCGTAGGCGTTCAATAGCGCACTGATCGCCACACCACCAATCAACGTGCCCCACGGGTAACCCGTGTGGTGAAGACCGAGCGCGAAGCCGCGACGCTCCTTGGACCACCACTCGGCCAGGGAGGTGACCTCCACGGCCTCGCCCACCCCGCCAAAAGCATGGGAAAGGATCTGCAAGCACACCAGCACGCCCAATGAAGCGGTGAGGAAGTTGAAGCCCGTCAGGAACGTGAACAGCGTATAGGCGAATACGATAGGCAAATGCCGATATTTGCGCCGCCAGCCATGACCACCTTTATCCACCCATACCATCAGTGGCACAGCGAGCAACGATGTCGAGATGGTGATGACCGCCGCCAGTAACCCGGCCATTTCAGCGCTGGTTTTGAACTCGCTGGTGATTGAAGGCAACACCATGAAAAACAGGTGCCGTGAATTGGCGTCCAGCGCATACACCAGCCAGAGCAGCAGCATCGCGCCCCAGGAGACAGCGCCGGCGCCCTGTATTTTTTTTGTAGAAAGGCCAACAGCGGATTGAGGGTCGCTGCGAAGTTCCATTAGAAAGCTCCGATATTTGATTATTGTTATTTATTGGCTTCCTGGCCCGCTCATGCACGAGGGTGCATGAACCTCTCACTCAGCACGCCTGGTGCGTGGAAACGAGTGTGTTCAAGCTTATGCCGACAGGCATGCACAGAGCATCGCTGCCCAGAGCAAACCCGCTTTGCCTGTGCGGCACGGCAACTTGGCAGGCTCCTTGCGTTACGCCTGCCATTTGGCACGGGAACTAGGGCAGATAGTCCTCAAGGATCAGATCCGCCGCCCGCTCCGCCACAGCCATTACCGCGCCCTGGATATTCCCTGAAACCATGGAAGGCATCACCGAGGCGTCGACCACTCGCAGCCCCTGCAAGCCATGCACCCTAAGTCGCGAGTCGACGACTGCGCTTGCGTCTTCGCCCATCCGACAGGTGCCCAGAGGGTGGTAGATGGTCTGCCCTGTCTTGCGGGCAAACTCCAGCCATTGTTCATCTGACTGCGCCTGCAGCCCAGGGCTGGTTTCCTCCTCGACGAAGCGGGCCATGGCTGGCTGCATGACGATCCGACGCGCGATCTTCATGCCCTCGACAATACAGCGCTGGTCTTCGTCTGCAGCCAGCATGTTGGGACGAATGGCCGGCATCGCGTTTCGGTCACTGCTTTCAATATGCACCGAACCAATCGACTTGGGCCGCAGTTGGCTGACCCCGATGGTCATGCCAGGATGCTTGTCCAATATCCGATTCGCAGCATTGGCATAGCTGGCGTGCACGAAGAAATACTGGATATCCGGCGTAGGCAAGCCTGGGTCGGTCTTGATGAACCCATGCACCAGGCCGGTTCCCAGCGTCAGGATGCCGGTTCGCCGGGTAAAGTATTCGGTCACTGCCAGCCCCAGCCGCCAGCCACGTGCCAGCTCATTCAAGGTCACGACGTTCTTCATGCGCCAGTTCATGCGGGTAGCAAAGTGGTCGATGTAGTTCTCCCCGACCCCGCGTAGCTCGTGCTTGAGTGGTACACCAGCGGCGAGCAGCACCTGCGGCTGGCCAATGCCGGACAATTCCAGCAACTGCGGAGACTGGATGGCACCGGCGCAAAGAATGACTTCAGCATTGGCTTTGATGCTGACTTGCTCACCATTGTGTACATAGGTTACGCCCGTGCAGCGTTTCCCCTGCACGTCGACCCGCAGTACATGCGCATGGAGGACGATGTGCAGATTTGCCCGTGACCTGGCCGGTTTGAGGTAGCCGTCGACTACACTCCAGCGCCGCCCATCTTTTTGCGCCACTTGGTAGTAGCCAAAACCGGTCTGATCCCGGCCGTTGTAGTCAGCATTGTGAGGATGACCATCCTGCGCAGCTGCTTCCAGGAAAGCGGTGGACAGCGTGAAACGCTCGCTGACCTGGTGGATGTGCATGGGGCCCTGGTGCCCACGCGTCTCATCCCCCGATGCATAATTCTCGATCTTTCTGAAGTAAGGTTTGAGTGTTTCGAAGTTCCAACCCTTGGCGCCTGATTCTGCCCATGCGTCATAGTCGCCTGGTTGGCCGCGCACGTAGATCATGCCATTGATCAACGTCGAACCACCCAGGCCTCGCCCGCGGGGCACAGCGATTTCACGATTGTAGGTGCCGGCTTCAGGTTTGGTCTTGAAGTCCCAGTTGAAACGTTTGTCCACCATCAGTTTGCTGAACCCAGCCGGAATCGGGATCCAACGGCCATTGGGCTCCCCGCCTGCTTCCAGCACCAGCACACTGTGTTTGCCTGATGCAGTCAGGCGGTTGGCCAGGATGCAACCGGCGGTGCCGCCACCGACGATGACATAGTCGTAGTTATTCATGGGTTGCTCCCATCGCCGCGGCCATGAGCGCGATCTGGGACTGCAGCATTGGCCGCCCCGGATGGACCCGACAGCCGCGCTCGGCAGCCGCAACCAGCAAGGGGGTATGTTCAGGCTGCATGATGATTTCCGCCACGGTTTGCTCCGGGGTCAGGCGCTGAACCTCGCACGGATAATCATCGCTATCGCGCAGTCCCATCGAGGTAGCGTTCACCACCAGGTCGTGCCCAGAAGGGTCCCTGCCCCCCAGCTTGAAAGATACATCTGGGAAAAATCCCGCGAGGCGGGTCACCAGTTGCTGTGCTTTGGCCTCGGTGCGGTTGGCAATTGTCAGCAGTGCCACGCCGGCCTCAGCCAGGGCAAAGGCGATCGCTTGCGCGGCGCCACCGGCCCCAGCGAGATAAACCGTCTTGCCGGCAGGCTCGATCGCCGCGTTGCGCAGGCCGGCGACAAACCCGACTCCGTCGAGGATGTCACCATGCAGCCGCCCTTCGGCATCCCGACGTACGACATTTACCGCGCCCACTTGGCGAGCCGCCGGTGACAAGCTGTCGCACAACGGCACGATGGCGCTCTTGTGTGGGACCGTGACCACAAACCCGTCCAGATTCTGCAGGGCCCGCAGGCCATCGACCGCGGTAGCAAGCTGAGTCTCGTCGACATGAATGGGCACCATCACCCTGTCATGCCCCCAGGACCGCATGAGTGCGTTCATGTCTTCTGGTGTTTTCACATGCACAATGGGGTCGGCGACGATGGCAAAGAGCCGTGTATTTCCGGTGATTTTTTGAGTATTCGATGGTTCGCGCATGGAGCTCAGGCCTGTGTATAGGTGGTCTTGATGGCGGTATAGAACTCACGGGCGAACGGGCCTTGCTCCCGTGCACCATAGCTGGAGCCTTTGCGCCCGCCGAAAGGAGCGTTGTAATCGACCCCCGCCGTTGGCACATTGACCATCACCATGCCGGCCGTGGAGCGTGCCTTGAAGTCGCTGGCGTGCTTGAGCGAAGTGGTGCAAATGCCGGACGACAAGCCGAACTCGGTATCGTTGGCCAGGCGCAGGGCATCATCGTAATCCCGGGCGCGAACCACACTGGCGACTGGCCCGAACACTTCCTCGCGGTTGATCCGCATATGATTTTCGGTGTCGACGATCAGTGCCGGGTTCAGGTAGTAGCCCTGAGTTGCTCGCACTACACGTTCGCCACCGAAAACCAGACGCCCGCCCTCGCGGGTGGCAATATCGATGTAATCGCAGTCCTGCTGCAGTTGGCTTTCGCAGACGACGGGACCAATGTCCGTACCTGCTTTGGTGGCGTTGTCGATATTCAGCATCGCCAGCCGCTCGACGACAGCAGCTACGAAACGATCATGAATGGCGTCTTCGACGATGAAGCGACTTGAGGCAGTACAACGCTGGCCTGTCGAGAAAAACGCGCCTTGCACCGCCACTTCGACAGCCTGCTCGAGGCTGGCATCGTTGAGCACTACCAGTGGATTCTTACCGCCCATCTCAAGCTGAACCTTGGCACCCCGCGCCATACATTCGAGGCCGATGGAACGCCCAGTCTGGGTTGACCCGGTGAACGACAACGCCCTGACCTTGGGATGCTTGGCGAACACATTGCCAACCTGGGAGCCTGGGCCCATGACCAGGTTGAAAACACCTGCCGGGAGCTGACCTGCGCGGCTTATGATCTCCGCAAGGGCCCAGGCGCTAGCGGGTACCAGGTCTGCCGGTTTGAACACCACCGCATTGCCATATGCCAATGCCGGCGCAATTTTCCAGGCGGGGATGGCAATGGGGAAATTCCAAGGAGTGATGATGCCCACTACGCCTTCAGGCTCGCGCCGTACTTCGGCTTCGACATCCGGACGAATATTTGCGAGGCGTTCGCCCGACAGACGCAGAGCTTCGCCCGCGAAAAACTTGAACACCCTGCCGGCGCGGACCACCTCGCCGACGCCCTCTACTAGCGTCTTGCCCTCCTCCCGTGAAAGCAGCAAGCCGAGTTCTTCTTTGCGTGCGAGTATCTCGGAGCCGATCCGGTCTAAGGCATCGCCACGCTGTTCAGCGCTCATCCGGGCCCAGGTGGGTTGCGCATCATGCGCAGCCTCTACGGCCAGCTCAGCCTGGCGGGTATCGGCCCTAGCGTATTCGCCGACGATATCGGTGATATCCGATGGGTTGATATTGCGATTGATACTCGCACCCTCGACCCACTGGCCAGCAATGTAGTTCTTGTTCATAGCCTATTCCGATTGACAGAGTGTCTGGACAGTCGCGTCCGGCAGCTACGAAATGCTATCCGGGGCACTGACGACACCTTAATCGAACAGGTCGCAGGCGAGTTGTGACTCCACGGCAAAGGGGGTTTTCCCTGAGTTCACAGGACCGCAAGTATGACAGGCAGGGTTCTCCCCCTTTTTTGTTAACGCTTCGCCTTTGCTGGAGGCTGGATCGTCCAGGGATTCAGCGCGATATGCTGCTCCATCGCCTTGATAAAGGCCCTGATACGGGGACTGACATTCTTGCGGTTTGGGTAGATCAGATAAATCGGCTGCGCGATGCGGCTTTGATAAGACTCCAGCACCGGCAGCAATCGCCCGGCTCTCAGGTCCTTACCGATATGGAAATCGGCGAGTCGAACAATGCCGCCACCATTCAACGCGAGCGAGCGCAGCAAGTCCCCTTGTGTGAATGTCGAACGGGGCTTGATGGGAACGATCGTTGTCTCGCCAGCGTGCTCGTAGCTCCAGATGTTCCAGGGGCTGTTGAACGCGAAGTGGAAGCAATCGTGTTCGAGCAGGTCGGCAGGCGTTTGCGGCCGACTACGCTTCTCCAGGTAGGAAGGAGCAGCGCAGGTAATCCATTGGGCCTCACCAATACGTCTGGCAACGCGCGATGAATCAGGCAATACACCACTGTGAATGGCAACATCCAGGCCGTGATCGAACTGATCAACATACTGCGCGCCCACCTCGATGGTCACCGAGAGATCCGGATGATCAGCCAGGAAGTCTGGCAGCCAAGGTATGATCTGATGCTTGGCGAACGTCGCCATCGTATGGATGCGCAAACTTCCGCTTAGCCGGCCAGGAAAAAGCTCGGCGAGGGAGTCGGCTTCCGCCATGGCGTCCATGACCGCACGGGCACTGGTCAGGTAGACCGCCCCCTCCTCGGTTAGCGTCAAGGCTCGGCTCCCGCGCTGAAACAGGCGTACTGAAAGGCGATCTTCCAAGCGAGTGACAAGTTTGCTGATCGCTGATGGCGACAGGTCATTGGCCCGAGCAGCGGCCGAGAAGCTCCGATGCTCATAGGCCCACAAAAAAGCAAGCATCTGCGCGTAGTTTTCTTTGTCCAAGGTGAGTGCCTCAGTTCAAGCGCTATTTACGGTTTGGCAGATCAACACTTGGACTCGCGCTGCTTTCGCGCGTGACCAGTGAAATGTCCAGTTCGACAACCCGCTCAATCTGGATACCTTCGACCTGCGCAATCATCATGTCGGCGCTGAGTTGCCCGATTTCGAAAATCGGGATCCTGATCGAGGTCAATGAGGGCGATGCAATCGCGCTGAAACTGATGTCGTCGAAGCCGGTGATGGTCATCTGCGTCGGCACGCAGACTCCCCGACGTTTAGCTTGCTCGCAGGCCCCCAGCGCCAGCAGGTCTGTGGTGCAAACCAGCGCAGTCGGTCGCGGTTGCATGGCAAACACCTGCTCGAAACCGGCGCGTCCGCCGTCAAGGCTGAATGGCTGTTCGATGATCCGGTTTTCAGGAATATCGAGCCCCATCTGCGCAAAGCGTTTACGCACCCCTTCGATTCGATACCTGGCACGCTCGTTGTACTGGCGCTGTCCGGTGAGAATTGCAACGTCCCGGTGGCCTAGCGCAAGCACATGGTCCGCGATCAACTCGCCTCCCCGCACATTGCTGAAGCCCACCGCGCAGTGTTCACGGCAATCATCCACCGACCACATCAGGACGTAGGGGCGCTGTGATCGCTGCAACAGTTCGAACACCGCAGGATCATGGTCTGTGCCCACCAGGAAAATCCCTTCCACACCTCTTTCGATAAAGTTACGCACACTGGAAAGCTCTCGCTCACGATCGTACTCGTGCGAGGCAATGATCAGTTGGTAGCCACTTGTATTGAGCCGCTGCTGCAGCGCCTGGATCGAGTCAGCGTAGATCGGGTTGTTCAATGTGGGGAAGATCGCAGCGACACTGAAGGTACGCCGTAATGCGAGGGCTCGCGCAGCGCCGTCCATCACATACTGCAGCTGCCGTACAGCCGCATCGACCTTGGCAAGCGTGCTTGGTTTGACCTGGTCCGGGTTGGACAAGGCACGAGAAGCACTGCCCAGTGAAACGCCGGCCAGACGTGCCACGTCGCGCAGTTTTGGTTTGTCGTTTTTTGTCATGGTGGTGGTAACTCCTGCTTGACAGCAGTGTATCACCAGACTTAAAAATGAACCGGTTCATTTATGAACAAAGTCGTCCTGAATCAACAATAAGACCACAGCCACGCAGCCCACGCCTTGCCAGGCGTTTTTTTTGACCCTGTAATTGAACCGGTTCAAATCCATGCGGCATGGCTGATACACCAGGAGGCAACACAATGAAAATCATGCCCTGGGCCATCAATGGCCTTGCTGCCCTTACCCTGTCAGTCTCGCTCACCGCACATGCCGATGTGCCAATAGGTGCCCTCTACCCACTCAGCGGAGCCCTCGCACTGCTGGGCGATGAGAGTTTTCGCGGGGTCGAATTGGCCGTGGAGCAGCGCAATGCCGCTGGCGGCCTCAACGGTGAGCGAATCAAGCTGATCAAGGCCGATGCAGTGGATGCCGCGCAAGCGGTCAGCGCCGCTCGCCGGCTTACCTCCAGCGACAACGTCGCTGCGGTGTTCGGCAGTTACTCCTCGGCATTGTCTTTCGCCGCCACGCAAGTGACCGAGCTGGCCGGCATTCCTTATTTCGAGCTCGGAGCCGTGGCCGACAACATCACCGATCGTGGGCTTCAAAACGTTTATCGCAGCAACCCCACCGCTCGTAATTTCGCCGAAGGCACCATCACCGCCATCACCCAACTGGTCGCTCCTCAACTGAAGGTTGATGCCAAGAGCCTGAAGATTGCGATCATTCATGAAGACGCGCTGTACGGCACGACCATCGCCAACTTCCAGAAAGAGTTGGCGGCCAAGGAAGGCTTGCAAGTGGTGGAGGTGCTGCCCTACTCCGCCAAAGCCGTCGACCTTTCGTCACTTATCCTGCGCCTCAAAGGCGCTGGCGCCGATGTTGTGTTGCAAACCTCCTACCAGAACGACACCACCCTGTTCTTCCGACAGATCCGTGAAGCCGGCTTTGCGCCTAAGGCCATCATCGGTGCCGGTGGAGGCTATTCCATGCAGGACACCGTCAAGGTGGTCGGCGCGCAGAACATCGAAGGCGTACTGGACGTCGATTTCCCGCAGTTCCAGACCAACGAGGCCGGTGCACCGGGCATCGCTGCCTTCGCCGAAGCCTATCGCGCACGCTACGGCAGCGAGCCGCGCTCAGGCCACAGCCTGATCAACTATGTCGGCGCCAAGGTATTCCTCGATGCCATGGCCAGCGCCAAATCGCTCGATGCCGAAGACATCCGCGAAGCGGTAAAGACGATCGACATTCCGATCGGTCAGACCGCCGCGAACATCGGTGCGAAGTTCGCTGCCAATGGCCAGAACGAGCGCGCACAAACCACCATCATGCAGTGGCAGCAGGGCGTGCTTAAAACCGTCTATCCCCAAGCCGCCGCCGTTGCCCAGGCCACTCTGGCCAGCCAGCCCTGACCCACACGCTGTACGCAGGCCCGCGTCGTGCTTGTGGCGCGCCGCCTGCGCATGAGGACCTTTCATGGATATCTTCCTGCAACTTCTGCTGAACGGTGTGTTGCTGGGTGGCACGCTCGCCATCATCAGCATCGGTCTGACGCTGATTTTTGGCATCGTCCGGGTGGTCAACTTCGCCCATGGCGAGTTCCTGATGATCGGCATGTACGCGGTGTACCTGATGAACGTGCATTTCGGCCTGCACCCCTACGCCACGGTCATTCCTGCAGTGGCGCTGCTGTTTGTGCTGGGCGCGGGCATGCAGCGCTTCATCATCCAACCCCTATTGGCCGCCGAAGGGCACATTCAGATCTTCGCCACGGTTGGGGTGTCGATCGCCCTGATGAACGCTGCGCTGATGGTATTCGGTGCCGATGTGCTCACCGTGAGCAATCCGAGCGGTGTGGGGGCCGGCAGTTTGGCCGTCGGCCCGCTGCGGGCTAACACCGGCCAGTTACTGACGTTCATGGTTTCGCTGGCACTGGTCGGCGGCCTGCACTGGTTCCTGCACAACACCTTCCTGGGGCGCGCCGTGCGCGCCACGGCACAGCACCGCAATGCCGCGTTGCTCATGGGGGTGAACGTAAACCGCATCTACATCTTCGCCTTTGGCCTGGGCTGCGCCTGCCTGGGGCTGGCGGCGGCGATGATCGCGCCGCAGTACCCGGTGTTTCCGACCTTCGGCACCTTCTTCGTCCTCACCGCGTTCGTCATCGTGGTGCTAGGTGGACTTGGCAGCCTCTCCGGTGCCTTGGTTGGTTCGTTGCTGATCGGCGTCGTCGACAGCCTGGCTGGCTATTACATCGCCCCTGACCTCAAGGAAGTCGTGTACTTCCTGATTTTCCTGGCGATTCTCATTTTCCGCCCCACCGGTCTGTTCGGTGCCGGGCGTGGCTCAGAATAGGAGCTAACCGATGAACTTTCTTCATCCGCGCATCTACCTCAGCTTTGCAGCGCTGTCGCTGTTGCTGATCATCCCGTTCTCGGCGGGCTCGAACTTTGTCTTCCACCTGTTCATCCTGATCTGCAGCTATGCAGCACTGGCCAGTGCCTGGAACATCGTCGGCGGCTTCGCAGGCCAGCTGTCCCTGGGCCATGCGGTGTTCTATGGCACCGGCGCCTACGTCAGCACCCTCCTGCTGCTGCACCTCGGCATGAGCCCGTGGCTCGGCATGCTTGTGGGCGCGGTCGTGTCCACCGTGCTGGCCGTAGTTATCAGCTGGCCCTGCTTCCGACTGCGTGGGCCTTTCTTCGCCTTAGCGACCATTGCTGTACTGGAGGTAGTGCGCCTGCTGGTCATCAATCAGCATGACCTCACCGGCGGCGCTGCGGGCCTGGCCGTGCCTCTGAAGCTGGGGGCGGAGTGGATGCTGTTCCGCGCACGTTGGCCTTACCTGTTGATCGCATTCGGTTTCCTTGCAATCACCTTGCTGGTTTCGTGGAAAATCAAGCATTCGCGCCTGGGCTATTACCTGATCGCTGTACGCGAGCGCGAGGACGCAGCCCAGGCCGTGGGCGTCAACGCAGTCAAGGTCAAACTGATCGCCGTGGCGTTGTCCGCGGCGCTGACCAGCCTGATCGGAAGCTTCCACGCCATGTACCTGACCTTCATCGAGCCTGGTGCCATGTTCTCGCTGGAGCTGTCCATCCAGATCGCCATGTTCGCCCTGATTGGAGGCCTTGGGACCTTGTCGGGGCCTCTGATCGGTACCCTGATCGTGTTGCCGCTGGCAGAGCTTGCACGTGGCTGGCTAGGCGACGCCGGCAGCGGCGTACACGGGCTTGTCTATGGACTGGTGCTGGTAGCCTTTGTCCTGACAATTCCACAAGGCCTGGTAGGGCGCTTCGGGCAGAGGGTCAGTGCGTGGGTGGACCGGCTACCTGGCGGCAAGCCCAACACCGTGCCGCCAGCCGCAGCACGCCCGGTATCCCAGCCGTCGAAGCATACGGGCCAACCGATTCTGGTCGCGGAAAACCTGCACAAGTTTTTCGGCGGGTTGCACGCGACCAACGACGTGTCGCTGACCCTCAACGAGGGTGAGATCGTGGGTGTGATCGGCCCCAACGGTGCCGGCAAGACCACCGTGTTCAACCAACTCTCGGGATTTATCCAGCCCTCCTCGGGCCAGGTGAAGGTACGCACGGCAGCCGGTCAGTGGGTAACGCCGTCCAGCCCTGCGCAGTTCGCCGTGGCCGGCATTGGCCGTACGTTCCAGATCGTGCAGCCGTTCGCTGACCTGAGCGTGTGCGAGAACATCATGCTCGGCGCATTCATGCACACCCGCGACCCCGTCGAAGCCCGGCAGATCGCCACCAAGGTTGCCGCCCTCACCGACCTTGGCCCACTGCTCGACACCCGCGCACGCAACCTCACGGTCGGTGGCATGAAACGCCTGGAAATGGCCCGTGCGTTGGCCACGCGCCCGCGCGTCCTACTGCTGGATGAAGTCATGGCGGGCCTGAACCCCACCGATGTCGGCAAGGCCATCGAGATCATCCGCCGTGTGCGTGACACGGGGGTCAGTGTGCTGATGATCGAGCACATCATGCAGGCAACCATGACCTTGTCCGACCGCATCGTGGTGATCAGTACCGGCGCGGTACTGATGGATGGCGAACCACAAGCTGTGGTGACCAATCCGCAAGTCATCGAAGCTTATCTGGGCAAGGAGTACGACCATGCTGCGGCTTGAAAACATCCATGCTGGCTATGGCAATACGGAGGTCCTGCGAGGCGTCTCTCTCGAGGTCAAGGCGGGTGAAGTGGTGACCTTGGTAGGCGCGAATGGAGCCGGCAAGACCACAACACTTCGCAGCCTCTGCGGCCTGATCCGCCCCTCTCTCGGCACGGTCGAATTCGAAGGCCGCCGCCTCGACGGGTGTGCCCCTGACGAGATTGTCGCTGCCGGCGTCACGCTGATTCCCGAAGGGCGCCAGTTGTTCCCGTTCATCAGCGTACGCGACAACCTGCTGATGGGAGCCTATAAAAAGGCCGCTCGGCCTGCGGTCAAGCAACGCCTGGAACAAGTGCTGGAGCTGTTCCCGCGGGTACGTGAGCGATTGGAGCAACATGCCGGTTCACTATCGGGTGGTGAGCAACAGATGGTCGCCATCGCACGCGGGCTGATGTCTGATCCCAAATTGCTGATTTTCGACGAGCCGTCTCTGGGATTGTCGCCGCTGCTGGTTTCCCAAGTGTTCGGCATCATCGACAAGATCCTCGCGCTGGGTACCACGGTACTGATCGTCGAGCAGAACATCGTCCATACCCTGCGTGTCGCTCATCGCGGCTACGTGCTGGAGAACGGCAGCATCACCCTGACAGGCACAGGGCAAGAACTGCTGGAGAATCCCCATGTCAAGCGGGCGTACCTGGGGCTATGAAGGAGCGGCAGACTATGGAGCAGAAGATGCTGTTGATTGAACACCGCCCAGGAGGCAGTGCTGCTTGCCTGCATCTGACCGAGGCTGACATCCCGACCCCGGCCGCTGACGAAGTGCTGATCCGGGTTGCGTATGCCGGCGTGAATCGCCCGGACATTTTGCAACGCTCCGGCAGCTATCCGCCCCCTGTTGATGCTTCACCTTACCTGGGCCTGGAAGTCTCCGGTGAAGTCGTGGCTGTCGGCGCTGGCGTACAGAACGTGCAGGTTGGCACGCACGTCTGTGCACTCACGCCGGGGGGCGGTTATGCCGAGTACTGTTGTGCACCGGCCGCGCATTGCCTGCGGGTTCCCGTTGGTTACAGGCCTGTCGTAGCGCAGGCGCCAGCAGGGTCATCAACTACCACGAAGAAGACTTCGTCGAGGTGATCGACGCCGAAACCGCAGGCAAGGGGGTCAACCTGATCCTCGATATGGTCGGGGGTAGCTACCTGCAACGAAATATCGATGCGCTGGCCGTGGAAGGCCGGCTTGTGCAAATCGCCTTCCTCGAAGGCAGCCAGGTGGACCTGAACGTCATGCCGATCATGCTCAAGCGCCTGACGTTTACCGGCTCGACACTTCGCGCCCGACCCAAAGCAGAGAAGGAGGCGATCGCCGACGCTTTGCAGGTCCACGTCTGGCCTCTGCTCGATTCCGGTCTCTGCCTGCCGGTTATTCACTCTACTTTCCCTCTGTATCAGGCCGCACAAGCTCATGCGCTGATGGAGACCAGTCGTCACATCGGCAAGATAATGTTGGAGATAAACCCATGATTGCAGGACGTCACAGCGGTAGAAATGTTCTGGTTTCAGGCGCGGCAAGCGGTATCGGCGCGGCTATCGCACAACGCTATTGCGAAGAAGGTGCCCGCGTTGCGCTACTCGACCTCAACCCGCAAGCCGTGCAAGCACAAGGTGAAGCACTGCGCGCCCAGGGCTTCCACGTTGCCTGGCAAGCTGCAGATGTTGGCGACTTTGAACAATGCCAGCATGCCTGTGCGCTGCTGGCTGAGGAAATCGGTCGCGTGGATACGCTCATCAACAATGCGGGAATTTCCCCAAAGCATGAGGGCAAGCCTGCCCCGATCTGGCAGATGAGCCCAACGGAATGGCAGCAGGTGGTTGCGGTAAATCTGAACGGCGCGTTCAACCTGTCACGTTTGCTTTCGCCCTCGATGGTCGAGCAACGCTTCGGCCGCATCATCAACATGTCCTCGGTGGCAGGCAGTGCGTACCTACCTTTGGTCGCAGCACACTACAGCGCTACCAAGGCGGCCATCATTGGCTTTACCCGACACCTGGCCGGAGAACTCGGTGCCTATGGCATCACGGCCAATGCTCTGGCACCTGGGCGCATCGAAACCCCTCTGTTGAAGACGGTTGCCTCCGCAGCCAATGAAGCAGTGATCGCCGATACGCCGTTGCTCAGGCTGGGGCAGCCGTGTGAGGTCGCCGACGCGGCGTGCTATCTGAGTGCGCCAGATAGCGCATTTATCACTGGCCAGGTGCTGGATGTGGCAGGTGGCTGGCTTATGCGTTAATTACTTTCCAACGCGTTATCAAATAACGCGGGCTGCCGGCTTCGGTGGCTCGCGGACCTTGTCGGCATCGGCTCAAAACGCCCGCAATAAAATCGAGGCCACAACTTACACCGGCAGTTCGGTAGTGAGCTTGATCTTTTCCATTGGAACCTCGGTTTTGACATTTTGCACCACGTCCAGGCTTGTCAAATGAGCGATCTGGAAGCGTCGATAAGCCTCCAGGTCTGCTGCCACTACTCTAAGCATGAGATCACAATCGCCTGCCATCACGTGGCACTCCACCACTTGCGGTAACTGGCGGACGGCGTTGATGAACTCATCGGTGGTGGCCTGGTCCTGGCGCTTGAGCCAAACCCGGACGAACAAAGTCAGCCCTAGCGCCACTTTCGCCGGGTCCACCAGCGCCACGTAGCGTTCAATCACGCCAGATTCCTCCAGCAGGCGGACCCTACGCAGGCATGGCGATGGGGAAAGCCCGACCTGCTTGGCAAGCTCCTGATTTTGCAGGCGACCATCTCTCTGCAGGGCGCTCAAGATGCGGCGATCGATAGCATCTAGCTTGATTGGCATTGGATTCTCGCTATAGGAAAATTCTGAAACTGGATGCTAAATGCTCATGCTGATCATGCAATTACGCAAGCAAATTTCAGCGACAAATTGAAATAATTTGCCTCCAACGGAGGTGCGTATGAATGTCATTGAACCTGCTCTGAGTGATCCCCCAGCCACAACACCCAACGACGATTTGCGCCGCGGAGCAATAGCTGCCGTACCCGTTCTGCTGGGCTTCATTCCCTTTGCCTTGGTGCTCGGCGCCCAGGCATCGCAACGCAGTCTTGCTGCAGGCGAGGTCGCGCTGATGACCGGCTTGAACTTTGGCGGCGGCTCGGAATTCGCCGCTATCGAGCTCTGGACATCACCTCCGGCAATCCTGGTGATCGTAGCCATGACCTTGCTGGTCAATAGCCGACACCTGCTGATGGGCGCGACTTTGGCACCCTACCTGCGGGATTTGCCGCTGAGGCAGGCGCTCGGCGCGTTGTTCTTCATGTGCGATGAGAGCTGGGCCATGGGCCTGGCCGATGCGCGCCGACGCGCAGGCTTCAGCTTGCGCTATTACATGGGCGTTTCGTTGTGCCTCTGGGGCACTTGGGTCTGCTTTACCACCCTCGGCGCATTGGTAGGGCCGCTGCTGGGCGACCTGCATGGCTACGGCTTCGACATGGCCTTCGCGGCAGTCTTTCTGGTACTGCTCAAGGGCATGTGGAAAGGTGTGCATGCCGCCCTGCCCTGGCTCTTCAGTCTAATCACTGCAGCACTCTTTTATCTGTTGATCCCCGGTGGCTGGTATGTGCTGGCTGGCACCGTTGCAGGACTGGTCAGCGCCTACCTGTGGGCCAAACCATGATGGATATCACCACCTTGGTCACCATCCTTGGGATGGCCGTCGTCACTTACCTGACTCGCATCATGGGTTTTCTGCTGTTGCGTAAACGGGTCATCGGCCCACAGCTCACCCAGGTGCTCGAGGCAGCCCCCGGTTGTGTGCTGATTGCAGTGATCGCGCCAAAATTCGTCAGTGGACAGCCGTCTGACCTGATTGCCTTGGGCCTCACCCTAGTTGCGGCCACCCGTTACTCCTTCTTCCCGGTGGTGGTATTCGCCATCGTTGTCACTGCTGCTCTGCGAACGGCCTTGCCGAGCTGAACGTTCACCTTTCTGAAGAAAATCCCAATGGTTAATCTTTCCAAGCGAGACTTGCTAGCTCTCGGTTTCATGACCTTTGCGCTTTTTGTCGGCGCCGGTAACATCATCTTTCCGCCTATGATCGGCCTGAGCGCGGGTGACCAGGTATGGACCGCCGCCGCAGGCTATTTCATCACTGCCGTAGGCATGCCGGTACTCGCGATTGTCGTTCTGGCTCGATTTGAAGGCTCCATGGACAAGCTGTGCGCGCCACTGGGGAAACTGGCTGCGCGCACATTGGCAATCGTTTGTTTTCTGTGTATTGGCCCCCTGTTTGCTACTCCGCGCACCGCTACCGTGTCATTCGAGGTTGGTGTAGCACCGTGGCTCGGCAACAGCCCTGCGCACTTGTTCGCTTACAGCGCCCTCTATTTTGCCTTGGTCCTGGCGGTATCCCTGTATCCCGGCCGGCTGTTGGACTCGGTGGGCCGCTGCCTTGCGCCGATCAAGGTAGCTGCTTTGGCGATCCTCGGTGTTGGAGCATTCATCTGGACTGCGGGTCCACAAGGTCCTGCTGAGCCACCGTTCGATACCCAGGCCTTCAGTAAAGGGCTTACGGAAGGCTACCTGACCATGGATACATTGGCCTCACTGGTATTCGGTGCAGTGGTAGTGAACGCCTTGAAACATCGCGGCATCCATGCGCCGCGGCAGCTGTTCAAATACAGCGTCATCGCAGCGTTGATTGCCGGTGTGGGTCTAAGCCTGGTCTACGCCAGCCTTTTCGAACTGGGGGCTCATGCAGGCGGGCTCGTCGATCATGCCGACAATGGTGCTCAGGTGCTCAATGCCTATGTACTGCATACCTACGGCGCAGTCGGCTACTGGCTCCTGGCATTCCTGATCACCATCGCCTGCCTGGTAACGGCGATTGGACTGACCTGCGCATGCGCAGAAGCATTCAGCAAATTCTTGCCGCTCGGTTACCGCACACTGGCAGCGCTGCTCGCTGGATTTTCCTTCGCTGTCTCCAACGTGGGACTTACCCAACTGATCGCGGTGTCTGTACCGGTGCTGACCGCAATCTACCTGCCTTGCATCGCAATCATTCTGCTCAGCCTGATTAGCTCTCGCCTCAACAGCCCTGCGCGGGTATTGATACCGGTAACCGCTTGCGCACTGGGTTTCGGCCTTATCGACGCATGCATGGCAGCGGGTTTACTGCCACCGAGTGTTCTGCTCTGGGTCAGTCAACTCCCCTTGGCTAACGCCAGCCTTGCTTGGTTACTGCCCTCCTTGGCCATATTTTTCGTCGCAACTGTTTACGACCTGTACAAAGGAGCGAAAACCCGCTCATCTTCTCTGTCGCCGGAGTCGGCCTGACCAAGTGATTTACCTTTTGAACGGAGCACGGGTATGACCGACATTGCCAAGCAGTCACACAGGATCGAGACGCCACGAGGTCATTTGTATGCAGAGTGTTGGAGTCCGCGGAAATCACGCGGGGTTCCAATCGTGCTTCTGCACGATTCACTAGGGTGTGTGGAACTGTGGCGCGATTTTCCGCTGCGGTTGGCCCAGTCTTGTGGGCGCGAGGTGATCGCCTACGACCGGCTTGGTTTTGGGCGCTCTAGCGCTTGCTTGGTCAATCTGACACCGAGCTTCATCGAGGATGAAGCTCACGGTGATTTTCAAGCAGTGCGTGAATACTTCCAACTAAGCCAATTCGTGGTTTTCGGCCATAGCGTAGGCGGCGGCATGGCGGTTGGCTGCGCGGCCGCCCATCCGCAAGCATGCCACGGACTGATTACCGAGTCCGCCCAAGCTGCAGTCGACAACGCGATCCTTGACGGTATCCGTTCCGCAGCGCGGCGGTTTGCCCTGCCTGGCCAGATGGAACGACTTCAGCAGTACCATGGAAAGAAAGCTGAGTGGGTTTTGCGCAGTTGGGTCGATACTTGGCTCTCGGAGGAATTTCGGCAGTGGAACCTTGATAGGCAACTGGCCCAGGTACAGTGCTCAGCGCTGGTTCTACATGGAGACCGCGACGAGTATGGGACTCGGCATCATCCCGAGCGTTTGTGTGCTGGGATAAGCCGAGCGCCTACTTTGCACATGCTGGAAAACTGTGGGCACCTGCCGCATAGGGAGTACCCAGACCAAGTACTCGCGGCTACGAGCGTGTTCCTTGCTAAGTCAGCCGGACACCTGTACTAGCGCCGTGCACGCTTGCTATCCGGTGGTTCCACAACTCTCACCGAACGCATTGGCAGCTGCGCTGGAACCCTTACAGCGAAAGGGTTCCAGCGGGCCTTTAGCGAACTGGGTGAACATTCCCGAGTTGTTGATCTGCATGGTAGGAAGATCGCACCAACGGACCAGAAGCTACATGCCTGAAGCCCATCCTCGCCCCCTCCTCGGCAAACCAGGCAAACACGTCGGGATGCACGAATCGCTGCACTGGCAAGTGACTGCGCGACGGCTGCAGATACTGCCCCAGCGTCAGCATATCCACCCCGTGCTCACGCATCCGCGTCATCACCTTAATCACCTCCTCGTCCGTCTCCCCTAGCCCGAGCATCAGGCCTGATTTGGTCGGCACCTCCGGGACCAACTGCTTGAACCGCTCCAGCAAATCCAGAGACCACTCGAAGTCCGACCCCGGCCGCGCTGCTTTGTACAAGCGAGGTACCGTCTCCAGGTTGTGGTTGAACACATCCGGCGGCGCTTCGGCGGTGATTGCCAACGCCGCCTCCATTCGCCCACGATAATCCGGCACTAGCGTCTCCAGCTGGATCCCAGGGCACTTCGCACGAATCTGGCGAATGCATTCGGCAAAATGCCCCGCACCGCCATCGCGCAGGTCGTCGCGGTCCACCGACGTAATCACCACGTATTTCAGGCGCAAATCGGCAATCGCGGTGGCCAGGTTACGCGGCTCGTCCACATCCAGCGGCCTGGGCCGACCGTGCCCGACATCGCAGAACGGACAGCGCCGCGTACAGATATCGCCCATGATCATGAAGGTCGCCGTGCCCCCGGAGAAACACTCCCCCAGGTTTGGACACGAGGCTTCCTCGCAGACGCTGTGCAGCTTGTGCTTACGCAGCAACGCCTTGATTCGTGCCACCTCGGGCGAGGCGGCGATCTCCACGCGGATCCAGTCCGGTTTGCGTGGCACATCCTCGGTGGGCAGGATCTTCACCGGAATCCGCGCCACCTTGTCGGCGCCACGCAGCTTCACCCCTGTCTGCACAGCCATGACCTCAGCCACGGTAGTAACGCTGCGCAACGAACGGCGTCCGCACTACCTGCATCGGCACCAGCTTGCCGCGCACCTGGGCGAAGACTTCGCTGTCCAGCGCCGCCTGCTCGCTCTGCACGTAACCCATGGCCAGTGGCCCGCCCAGGCTCGGGCCAAAACCGCCGCTGGTAACGCGGCCGATCACCTCCTCGCGGGCATTGACGGTCAGCGTGCCCTCGCGCACCGGCACCCGCTCCTTCGGCAGCAGGCCGACGCGCTTGCTGGCCACGCCATCGCGCTGCTGGGCGAAGATCTGCTCGGCACCGGGGAAGCCGCCGGCACGTTCGCCATCGGCACGTCGTACCTTGGAAATCGCCCAAGCTAGGCTGGCCTCGATCGGCGTGGTGCGGGTTTCCATATCGTGGCCATACAGGCACAGCCCCGCCTCCAGGCGCAGCGAGTCGCGCGCACCGAGGCCGATGGCCGCCACCTCGGGCTCGGCCAGCAGCGAGCGGGCCAGCATCAGCGCCGCCTCGACCGGCACCGAGATTTCATAGCCGTCCTCGCCGGTATACCCCGAGCGGCTGACATAGCAATCGACACCCAGCAGGCGTAGCGGCGCGAACTGCATGAAGGTCATGCCGGTCACTTCCGGCGCCAGGCGCGCCAGCACCCGCGCCGCCGCCGGCCCCTGCAGGGCGAGCAAGGCTCGGCTGTCGAACAGCGATTCCACTTCGCAAAGGCCTTCCAGGTGCTGCTGCAGATGACGCAAGTCCTGTTCCTTGCAGGCGGCGTTGACCACCAGGAACAGCTCGTCATCCGCCAGCCGCGCGACCATCAGGTCGTCGAGGATGCCCCCGTCGGCGCTGGTGAACAGCGCGTAACGCTGCATACCCACCGGCAGGTCGACGATATCCACCGGCACCAGGCGCTCCAGCGCCTTGCCGGCATCCACGCCGCGCAGGCAGATCTGGCCCATATGGGAGACGTCGAACAGGCCGGCCTGCTCGCGGGTGTGCAGGTGTTCCTTGAGTACGCCCAGCGGATACTGGACCGGCATCGCGTAGCCGGCAAACGGCACCATGCGCGCACCCAATTCCAGGTGCAGAGCGTGCAACGGTGTCTTTTGTAGTGTTTCAGTGGACATGGGGTGACTCCAGGCATTCGGTAGAGACGACGGCCAGCGTGCTGCTGGCCGTCTCGATGGATCAGGCTGGGTAGACCGGGAACATCGCGCACAGCCCCGCGACTTGCTTCGCCACGTGGGCCTCGATCTGGGCATTGCCGAGGTGGTCGAGGATGTCGCACACCCACGTCGCCAGTGCACGGCATTCCGCCTCCCGGAAGCCGCGGGTGGTGACCGCCGGGGTGCCAATACGCAGGCCCGAGGTCACGAACGGTGACTGCGGGTCGTTGGGTACCGCATTTTTGTTCACGGTGATATGGGCACGGCTGAGGGCAGCATCGGCGTCCTTGCCGGTGATGCCCTGACGGATCAGGCTGACCAGGAACAAGTGGTTGTTGGTGCCACCGGAGTCCACGTCATAGCCACGCTGGATGAAGATCTGTGCCATGGCCTGGGCGTTCATGATCACCTGGGCCTGATAGTCCTTGAAGCTGGGGTCGAGGGCTTCCTTGAAGCACACTGCTTGGCCGCGATCACATGCATCAGCGGGCCGCCCTGGCCGCCGGGGAATACCGCCGAGTTGAGCTTCTTCTCCAGCTCTGGCTCGCCCTTGGTCAGGATCAGGCCGCCACGGGGGCCGCGCAGGGTCTTGTGGGTGGTGGTGGTGACCACGTCGGCGTATGGCAGCGGGTTTGGATACAGGCCTGCGGCGACCAAGCCGGCGACATGGGCCATGTCGACGAATAGCCAGCCGCCGACCTTGTCGGCGATCTGGCGAAAACGTGGGAAGTCCAGTGTTCGCGAATAAGCGGAGAAGCCGGCGACGATCATCTTTGGCTGGTGCTCGACAGCCAGGCGCTCGACTTCGTCGTAGTCGATCAGGCCATTGGCGTCGATGCCGTATTGCACGGCGTTGTAAAGCTTGCCGGAGGACGAGACCTTGGCGCCGTGGGTCAGGTGACCGCCGTGGGCCAGGCTCATGCCGAGGATAGTGTCGCCAGGTTGCAGCAAGGCCAGGTACACGGCGGCATTGGCCTGAGAGCCGGAGTGTGGCTGAACGTTGGCGTAGCCGGCGCCGAACAATTGCTTGGCACGGTCGATGGCCAGTTGCTCGATCACATCGACGTGCTCGCAGCCTCCATAGTAACGCTTGCCCGGGTAGCCTTCGGCGTACTTGTTGGTCAGTTCGGTCCCCTGGGCCTGCATCACTTGGGGGCTGGTGTAGTTTTCCGAGGCGATCAGCTCGATATGGTCTTTCTGGCGCTGCGTCTCGCGACGGATGGCGTCAAACAGTGCAGGGTCGAAATCAGACAGGGTGAGGCTTTTGTGGAACATGGGAAATTCCTTGTTGTTCGGGTTTTATAGCCAGGTTTTCGCCCCCCTATCGCTGGCAAGTCAGCGACAGGGGGCGAAAGATCACTCAGGCATCCTGATAGTTCGACACCGGCGGACAGGCACACGCCAGATTGCGGTCGCCGTAGACGTTGTCCACGCGCCCCACCGGCGGCCAGTACTTGCTCTCGCGCAGGCTCGACAATGGGTACACCGCCAGCTCGCGACTATAGGTATGCGTCCATTCACCAGTCAGCTCAGCCGCTGTATGCGGGGCGTTGCGCAACGGGTTGTCCTGCTTGTCGAGCCCACCGGTCTCCACCGCACAGATTTCCTCGCGGATTGCGATCATGGCCTCGCAGAAGCGGTCCAGCTCTTCCTTTGACTCACTCTCGGTCGGCTCTACCATCAAAGTCCCGGCCACCGGGAATGACATGGTCGGCGCATGGAAGCCATAGTCGATCAGGCGCTTGGCCACGTCCTCGACACCGATTCCGCTGCTCTCCTTGAGCGGACGCAGATCGAGGATGCACTCATGGGCCACCAGGCCGTTCTCGCCCGTGTAGAGCACCGGGTAATGCTCCTCCAGGCGCCGGGCCACGTAGTTGGCGCTGAGGATCGCCACCTGCGAGGCGCGTTTGAGGCCCGCTCCGCCCATCATGCGGATGTACATCCAGGTGATCGGCAGAATGCTCGCGCTACCAAACGGCGCCGCACTCACTGCCCCGGTCTTGCCAGCACCCGGCAGGAAAGGCGCCAGGTGCGCCTTGACCCCGATCGGCCCGACGCCCGGGCCGCCACCACCATGGGGAATGCAGAACGTCTTGTGCAGGTTCAGGTGGGAAACATCGCCACCGAACTTACCTGGCGCACATAGGCCGACCATGGCATTCATGTTGGCGCCGTCGATGTACACCTGACCGCCATGTTCATGGACGATCTCGCAGATCCGCGTGATACCGTCTTCGAACACACCGTGGGTCGAGGGATAGGTGATCATCAACGCGGCCAGGCGTTCACGATGCTGTTCGGCCTTGGCCTGCAGGTCGGCGACATCGACGTTGCCGCGGGCATCGCAGGCGACGACCACCACCCGCAGCCCGGCCATCTGCCCCGTGGCCGGGTTGGTGCCGTGGGCCGACGACGGGATCAGGCATACATCGCGCCCGCCCTCGCCTCGGCTGGCGTGATAGGCACGGATCGCCAGCAGGCCGGCGTACTCGCCCTGGGAGCCGGCGTTGGGCTGCAGCGACACGGCGTCGTAACCGGTGGCGGCACAGAGCATGGCTTCCAGCTCGTCAGTCAGTTGCCGGTAACCCCTCGCCTGTTCCGCCGGGGCGAACGGGTGCAGGGCGCCGAATTCCGGCCAGGTGACCGGGATCATCTCGCTGGCGGCGTTGAGCTTCATGGTGCAGGAGCCCAGCGGGATCATGGTGCGGTCCAGGGCCAGGTCCTTGTCGGCCAGGCGGCGCAGGTAGCGCATCAGCTCGGTTTCCGAGTGATAGCGGTTGAACACCTCATGCTGAAGGAAAGGGCTTTCCCGCAGCAGCGCGGCCGGCAGGCAATCCTCGACATCCAGTGCCAGCGCGGCGAACTCCGGCAGGGCCTGGCCGGGCACGGCGAACACCTGCCACAGCGCCTCGACGCTGGCCTGCTCGCAGGTTTCATCCAGGGACACGCCGAGCCGCGTGTCGTCGATGAGGCGCAGACTGTTAGCACGCTTCACCGGACGCGCCATGCTGGCCCTACCCACACCAGGCTGTATGCCGCAGCGACCGCTATCTTCGCCGCGATAAGTGCAATGATAGCTCGGAAGAGGCGATGCAGGACTGTGCGCCGCCGATGGAGCTTGAAGTCATACCACCAACCCACGAATCTGGTGCGGTCCCCGTGTTGAAGCCAGCGATGTTCAGCCCGTTCCCCACACTGCAGGCGTGGGCAGGCGTGGCGGCTGCGCTCTATGGACGCCATTCAGACGGGGCTTTCAGGGGCGGGTTTAGCGGCATGACCGACTGGCCTCAGGCGACACTCCCCCGCAACTCGATAAACTCAGGGTATGTTGACATAGCAGTCCGCAGTCGCTGCGCTTACCTACAAGATCGGTGGCGTGCAACCCCCGCCTGAGGTCATAGTGTCATCAAAGTCTCTCGACATTTGCCTTTGGAACACTTGTCATGAACAGTATCACGATCCACGGAATTAGCGACCAGCCCTCAATCAGCTGCTGGACCTCTGCTCATGGGGCTTTTTTAACAAGGAAGGCGCAAATTTTTCGAAAAGCAATGGAGGTGCTCGGCAAAGGAGAACTGGCACAGCGTTGGATGATCAGCCCTGCGCTTGGTCTTGGCAACCACACCCCATGCACCTTGCTTTGGAGTCATGAAAGCTATATGGAGGTATGGGCCTTCCTCTACCGTCTTGAGTACGGCGTTTACACGTGAGCATCAGAATGCTGCTGATCGGGCTACGGGCTAGCCCGGGTTTTGGTATGCATCTCTCTGGTAGTGATACTCCTGTGGTGAAAGGCGACCAGCCGGGCCGAATAACAAGTGGGTAACACACGCTTCCAAGAACGCAATCGCCTCGGCTTGAGCGTACTGCGCATAAAAGCTGCGGTACGCGAGCGGGAGCGTACCGCGGCTCTGGAGGCAAAGCTTGACCATCTGAGCCAAAACGTAACCGCGTATATCGTATCGTGCGTCCACCTTTCTGAGCACAGTGTCGTAGCAGGAGTGGAAAACGACTGCTTTCGAATGGACACTAGGGGGGCTTTTTTGATCGTTCATGGACAGCCTACTGTAAAAGCGTTGAACCGCAGGGACAGTGTCGAAGCCACTGGAACGTGGCTTGGAATACGTCGCGTTGGTTCACGCGAATGAAGAAAAAGTGTAGGAAAACCTCAAAAATGAAGTTTTTTTTGCCAAGTGAAGAAAATCATTTCGGTGGCGGTGATCGTAACAAAAAAACACGAATCCCACATGCACCTAGAGCTCTCGACCTTGGCCTTCAATGCCACCTTAGGCGGCACAGTGTCTCGCAAAGCAAATCCACATTTGAAACCACGATCAGCCTTGGAATCTATCTCTGCGCCACTCCTAATCTAGCCTCGAGCAGCGCCGGCTCTCCCGTTCAGACTTAAAATATAGTGGTAGTTCGTTTGAGTACGGACCAACTTAGAATTGAGCTTATAGGATGGAGACTAAGTATGAGAGCGCACCTTCTTTTTGCACAGCTTTTGCTGGCGGAAATTAGGACATCAATTCTCCCACCACACTACTATTCCATTAGCTTGGAATAGTAGTTTGGCAAAACTTACCCGCTACCTCAATGTGATCCAGTGCGGGAAATCATCTAATGATCGATTGCAGCGACTAAGTGCTTGGTTTAATAAAGCATTTAGAGTAGCGACCTCAATAGACATCGTTGCTGCTTGTGCCATGAAAATATCGGAAAAGGCTTCGTAAATATGGTGCATCAACAAAGATGCCAACATCGTCTCAGAAATCAATGTCAAATTCCGCGATCTACGTATCTTTGATATCATCACTGGCTTATCAACATCACAAAAAACGTCAGCTAGAGAACCAACAAAACTAGGACCGCGAATTCGCAACAATTCACACGAATGAGAGGTGTGAGCGGAGTCAGAGGAATGAGTCAACTGTTCCGCGCGCACGCCCAGCATTGCTCTACCATAGAGATTGATCGTGGGCTTACCGACCGAAAAAGCATGGCCTACTATTTTGCAGCTGCGCGCGTCAACTACATAACATAAAAACGGATGTTGCCTCTTGAACTGACCCGACACCTTGACGTAAAAACCCAGGGTAACGTAAATCGGAACTATATAAGTGTACATGAAATACTTATGCGAACTGTGGAGTGCAAATACTTAGGGCGCTTGTCTGGAATCTGATCAAGCTATTTCTAAGCCAATAATAAAGCTCTTTATCAAATTTATACACGCTCCCCCATATTTTTTCCGGCGTATCTGATTCCCAAGGATCGCCACGAAGTGACTTAAAGGCCTCCTTTTGACTAACCCACCCTAGCAATATTCCAATAAAAAAAAGCGCGCGCGCGCGACAAGCTGCAGAAGCCCTAAACGGCTGCAAGTAGCAGCTAAGGTATAGCGTCTCACCTTCACTGGACACAATATCTAGCAGTCTGTTACTACCGGAATGACGATACAAATCCATGCCTGGTGTAAGAAGAGCCCGCATAAGGCTCATTATTGTGTTATCAAAGAGATAAATGCAACGATCCTGCTGAAGATTACGTAATTTTACGAGTTTCTTCTGAACACGACATGCGGTTTTAAGCAAATCGGCCCAGTTGTTAACATATTCTGCATGTCCGAGATTCTTACTCTCAATACTATGATTCCATTTAAATATGGCCCGAGGCGCATCCAACGCGGCACCTATCTGTCGCGGGACATCCTTAAGCAACACATCATGCAATTCACAAAATGGTTTTGATACGTATCGCCAGGCAATCTTGAGCATCAAAGAACAATTAGATCGAAGATTTTCACGCATGCAATCTTCGCAATAAGATCGCCGAAATCCCCAAGGTATCATCGGCGCGACATTAACAGGCTTGACGAATCTTTCTAAATCTGACCCCATAATCAATGGCAGAACCTTCCATTTATGGTCCGGGCTTATAAAATCTAAGTCGCAGTGAGCTTCACGCTTTTCAAATTCGAAAAGTGACAAAAATAATCGTGGACCACGTCCATAACCCCCAGCATTGTGCAGTATATACTGCTGCACTTCTGGGATTTGACATAGCCGATAACTCCAAGATGAAAGAGATTCACCGGCTATCATTTTAGCATTCGAGCATAGCCCGGACTTCAACATACTGACTTCCTTGAATTGAAAGCTCTTCTTCAGCACCTGAAAATTTGAGTAGGCTATCATTTCTTAAAGTCGCATATGCGTAAGCCACCTCTAAGGTCTTTACAAACTCATCGAGCCGGCATGCTTGCTGCTCGATGTGTTCAAGTGCACATTCAGAAAACTTAATACTTTGTCTAGTTTCACCATTCGCAGCGATTAAAAACTTAAATGCGACATTGGAAAGATCAGATGACTCGAGCGACATTCTAACTCTAAATAAATTCACCCTTCCTTTCATAATTTTTTCTATCTTTCTTGCCAGCGGCCGATAGTGCGTTGTATATAGAACAACTAGACCATTTCCGACTTCCGATATAGCGACCAAGCATTCAGCCAATGAGTTATCATGTGTGATTTCGAAGCGCTCCAAGTCATCAATTACTACTAGCTTTAACCCTACCTCATTTATGTACTGATCCATATATAAGGGAGCTTTTTTCAGGTGCTCGTAGGGGGATCTTATTGCCAAAGAAATAGCGAAATTATCCAATAAAGATAGCTTGCCGAAGCTAAAATTATAATTGACCTTAGTTGCCTCTACACCAAATTTATTTACCACATGTTCAAGACTGGCGGACAAGCCACAACCAGGTTCGCCCTCTAGGTGAACGACTACACCCTTAGCAGTGATGTTTGTATTTCGTATTAGCTCTGCTATGGTATTCGTCAATTCAGGGAACGAATATTCAATCTTGCATTGTCCTTGGAGAACTTTAATTGCCTTGGAAATACGGGAGCTACTATTCATGCGAAACCGCCCTCACGCTCAAGCTGGTCGACGTCGCGCAGCGCAATACATAGGTCATCCATAATATACTCAATATTGTCAAGATGCTTGTGAGCAATATGTTCAGAGCCATCAGTGATTGCGGCCATGGCTGCCGCCTGTAAAATTTTCACAATGTTATCGGTCAGCCCCTGGCCCGTCTCCATTATCTTTAGAAACAACTTCTGGTCTTTGAAGTTTGTCGGCTTCCGTAAAGGGAGGCGAAAAATGTACGATGCTACAAAGCTTCTGAACTCACTATCATTCCCCCATTGTTTTAGGGACCTCACAGCATACCGGCGGGCCAACTGAGCGTCACGCCTCAATACCCGCGCGGCATCTGGGATACCGAATGCAAAGACACAGAGACCATAGTTAGAGCCAGCTAAATTCTTCAACAATGACAAGTTAATTCGCTGCTGGAAGTCTGTTAATGTCAATGCATCATGAATCTCATCGATAACGATGGCCCGAATATTTTGACTTTTAATCAAGTATTGCAATTCCGGCGAGATATTTTCATTCAGACGCGCACGACGCGACACACCTACTCCAATTTCTTGCAGTATCAACTCCTTCAATGAATAGCCATTAGGGCTTTGATGCATTGTTACAAATACCATTTTCTCCGCCCAAACACGATGTCGCTTCTTCAATTCCTCAATCATGCTAGTTTTACCTGAGCCACCAGGCCCTATTACTAGCATACTGGGGGCATTGATTTTATTTGTCATCTGCATCATCACATGCATACGTGCAATTAGGTTTTCAACTGAGGGATGAGGCACCCAAATATCCTGACAGCACACCAATGTTCGCTCATGATCCGTTAACGAAAAATAGCTATGGCTATCGGGATGCACGTGGGAAAAATCGGACATAATAGTCTCGCAAAAACAATTGGATTAAGGCAAAAATCAAAATACTTAATCGTTCATTAATGAACGATCAATACAAAGTCGGCTCATCTTCGTAATCTACACTATTGTTTGAGCGCAGGTTCGAGACTATCCCAGGCATCGAATGGTCAATCAGCCCTCTACGCCCTCCAACCTGGCTAGCACTTACATGGGCAACGTTCGAATAATTTTCAGCGCTTTCATTATTTTTTTTGCTCGCGCCTTCTAAAATGATGGAGTAAGCATTATGCTGCTCTAGACCTTTTTCCTTCTTCAGACGCCTAGCCTTAGTCGTAGCTTTTACTTCATTTACCACGAGTTGATTTGCACTATATACTGCCTCACTGCCACGCCTAGTCATAGTGCCATTTGGTATGGACTTAATGCGCCTCTGATGCCGATAATATTCATAATGCGAATGTCTGCCAGAAGAGTTTCGTACACAAGGAACCACGAACCATTCTGTATTCACTTTAACCCTTATTACATCAAGGTTGTAAGGGTCATACTTAACCAGCACCTTCTCTCTAATATGATTTTTTAGTGCAGGAGCATAATAAAACCGTCGGAATAACTCTATCCCTTGCGGAACTACTTGTTTTGCGGCAAACTCTGGATAAAAGCTAAAGCGAAAACCATCATGGTCTTTTTCTGGAATGCTTTTTGGTTCCACCCCATCTCGATAATAATCATTCCAAGCTTCAATAGGGCTTTTCCCGATGCCAGAATGCTTGGTCTCATGATATGCGCACACTTGATAAATCATGAACTTGCGTAGCGCACTAAACGTCATTGATGCGCGTTTTTCACTGCTATATGACTTCCGGTCGATTACGTTTGAACCCGTTGTTCCTGGCAAAAAATGCACTTTGGTTGTCATGAACTTCCCAATCAAACTCTCGATATGTCCTCCTTGATGTTTTTTTCCTACATTGCGATGCCTTACGTCAATTCCATAGTGCTTGCAGTTTAGTACCAGCACATCAGATATGAATTCCTTAGCATTATCAGTATGGATAGTTTCCATCAAGCCGTGAACTGGCCAAAGGTTTTCCTCCATCCCTAAAGCTAATAAGATCTTATTCTTTGGCAGCACGCAATTTTCGATTAACATTGCCACGCTTACAGCGCTCGGTGGCAATAAAGACAAATAGAACCCAAGAACCACCCTTGTATGGATACAAATTGCCAAACTGATCCAAGGCCTGCCAATAATGACTTGGCGGTCATTTTCGTCGACCAACAATATGTCCATGACGGTGTGATCGAATTGAACCCATTGGAGTGGGCGGTCGGTTTTCTTATGTCCAGGCCTCGCTCCGTATCTTTGTTCCGCTGCGTCTTTTCCGTATTTCCTTTCGTACAATAATCTTGGAGGCTTAGATTTAATCCTTCGCCTGACCGTATAGTAAGAGGGACGCACAACTTTTTGAGCATCAGCTTCTGACTGACATACCGACCACACCTTCGCATAGCTAGCAGAAATACCATAATAGTAATCATCAAAAGCTTTATCAATAATTGCTTCCACGCGAGCATCAAGTTTATCGCTCCCGCTTTTACGACCCCGCTTACCTGGCACTAATTTATTGTAATTTCGTGCCCCTCGAGACCTTGCTACCAACTTATAAAAATACTGCTTCCCTATGCCTAGTAAATTTATGCCTTCAGCGGCTGATATTTTTCCATCAATGAAGAGGCTAATTACCGTAAAGCGCTCACTTCCGACCTTATGCCGCCCTATCTCCTCTAGCGGCGTAAAGCTATTTAACGCCCCCCACAAATCTTCTGAAGTATCGGTCATAGCTTTGAACCAAGGATTATGAAATTGACAAGTACACCTGTAGAGCCCCGATGGACATGCTTTAAACCATCAGGTGATACCCATCTACCTGAGCGCGAAGTTGAATGCTTTTTCATTTTTAACTTCCATTTTGGCTTTGTGTCAACCCTGTGAATGCAACTTTTTTGATAGGCGAAGGTGAATCTTGATCAAAACCCACAAAACAATAGACGTATAAAACGCAACCCAAAACGCCATACCGAAATTCAAAGCTCAAGCATTAAAAAGTACAAGGTTGACGCACAAATCACTGAGTAAATCGAGGCAGAAGCCTCCAATTGAAACGGGAACGACGGAATTTCATCAAGGCTTCATCTCGGTACATGCTCAATCCAAAATGCATTTACTAAATTCATCTTGTCAGAGGGTCGTTCGTCCTTAGTTTCAAACGAAAAGTAGCCCTAGGGCCCTGCATCGCAGAAGGCGAAGCCACCAGGGGGAGCCCTAGGCTCTGTACGAAATCCCGAGAAACCTAATCGTCGCTCCTTTAGCGCTGAGATTTTGTAGAGTTACGCGCCATTAACGGAAAGGAATTCTGTGATGGCAAGGCGCTACGAACTCACGGACGAGGCCTGGGATGTGGTCTCCGATCTCTTCATCGAAACCCATGGCCGAGGCCGGCCCCGACTGAGCGACCGGCTGATGCTCGATGGCGTGCTGTGGGTGCTCTGCTCAGGTGCTGCATGGCGAGATATGCCAGAGCGCTTCGGCCCATGGTCAACGGTGTATCAACGGTTTCGGGGCTGGCGAAACCAAGGGACTTTAGAGCAGATGCTCAAACGTCTGCACCTGCGATTGAATGAGCAGGGCTTGATCGATCTGCAAACCTGGATGATCGACTCAACCGCAGTACGCGCAACCCGAGCCTCATCAGGCGCCGGGAAAAAAGGGGGCCTGACGAGCCTGCCGATCATGCTCTAGGCCGCAGTCGCGGTGGCCTGACAACCAAAATCCACATGCTATGCGACGCCAACGGAACACCGCTGCGTTTTCTCCTCTCTGGCGGTCAAGCCAGTGACATCAGCTACGCACAACCACTGTTGGACGAGGTCAGCATTCCATCGAGCCAACGTGGCCGCCCGCGCAAGCGCTGCAAATGGCTGCTTGCCGACAAGGGCTACGACGCAGAAGCGCTACGCCGCTACTGCGACCAATATCGAATGCAACCCGTCATCCCGCTGCGCTCGATGAAGCGCAAGCCCAAGCCTGGCTTACCAAGACTGTTTGACCGGCCCAAATACCGACAGCGCAACATCATCGAGCGCATGTTCGGCTGGCTGAAAGAGAACCGTCGGATCGTGACTCGCTTCGACAAGCTCGCGAAAAGTTATGCCGCCATGGTCTCACTGGCTTGCTCCATGCGGTGTTTGCGACATCTCTTTTCGTACAGAGCCTAGAGAAATCTGGACGAAACGGATCACTTATTGGTGGGTACAACAGATGCAGCCACCAACACAACACTCTGCGCAAAAAGGCTTCCACCGAGCCAGATTGCCCAGCAAGGAGGGATGGAGATTGCGGTTTGTTATGTGCGGAGACCGGAGAATTCTGTTTTGGCCGCAGCGCGAGTGTCCGGCTACGCCGTCTTTGCCTGTCTAGGTAGGCGCATGCCACGGCCTCCGGGGTTAGCGACCACAACTGGGTAGACCGCCCATCGGGGGCGGAGATAGGGCCAATAAATCTACTGATCTAACTTTGGACTAATTTCATGACAGCCGAACTACCTTCGTATGGGAGATATCCTCGACAAAATGGTATTCGTTGTTGTTGATGCTTAATAAGGCGACAATCCACAAAAATAATGTTTAATCTAGCGACTATCCCAAGAAAAGTCGCTTAAATTGGCAGGGCATCGGCTAGAGCCCTTGTGAAACAACGCTTAGGGCTAGTCGCCTCATTTCGCGACAGCCTCACAATTGTCACGGCTCAGGCAGTCTAGAACTGAACGGCCTCCGCCAGCATCCTTTAGCGACTACAATTTCTTTTCATGATATGGCGCTCGATCGCCTAGGCCCCAGCGTCGGCTCACCCGGGCCAAGCTCGGACGCCGGCAAGCAGCTCAATGCCGGCGGTCTTATCAGCTGCGTCCTAGAGACCTCACGCTCCAAATGCCATCCCATGCCCGCTCCTCGTCCTGTGAGTACCCTGTCTGCTTGTCCGCTCGTTTGCACTCAACGTAAAACTCAACATCATGATCGCTGATTAGCATATCCGGAGACCTTCGCGTCTTCCCGTTTGGCCAGAGGATGCTGTTCTCAGGGATGAAGGCAACGTTATAGCCGTTTCTCAGGTAAAAAGCGGCTGTCAGAAGCTCAAAAATCTGTGTCTCTGGCTTCCCGTTATTGGCAAGCATCTTGTCCAGGACATCGTTAACGCCAGGCACTTCTCGAAGCTCATCAGCGTAAGCTCCGATTGCCATGACATACGGGTAAACACGTCGGCTACTATAGGCAGAGTCGCTGAGCGGCGTATCGAAAGACAACTCAGCGGCGAGGATGTACCAGTCGATGTCGTTCTCAGGTGGTTCGAAGAGCTGCGGCTCGATTGGCATTGCTAGGTCGATCACTGCCTCCTTTTCACGGATACGTGCCAAATACGCTGCTTTGCGCTTCGCCCAAGCCTCCTCACCAATCCTGTCCACCAGCAGTTTGTGAAACGCTTTCTTTTTCGCCCGATCAACAAACCCTTTTTCCATACTTCACGCCCTCAGTCTTCACTTGGCACTTACGGCAGGCTGTTCTCTGAGCCTTCAGCTGGCTGGTGGTGTAATAACAACATTACCTGCAAAGCCATTGCCAGCACTTAACGCCCCAACCTGATTTTCTTTGCGGTATTATTATGAGTCAAATATTTCTACTTTTCTAAGCGAGCATTCTCCAAGGAAAATATAATGTTACCATGCACGTCCTCTGAATCGCCCCGGGTTTCC
>NZ_DIIQ01000040.1:0-27532 GCF_002420785.1 Pseudomonas sp. UBA5666
CGGGGTTAGTAGACCACTACAGCCAACAGCAGGAGGCAGGAGGCGAGGCGGGTCATTCGCTCACCTCATCAACGGGCACCACCGTGCCGCCGTTTGTGCGCTGGGCCTACGGATTTCTTGGCCGCCATATCTCGGCACTGATGCGTAAATACACCATTAAAAATGCGTCAGGCATATATACTAGCCGGACAAGTAATTAAGATAATTCAAATTTCAAGAGAGATAGCCACGTGCGCAAAACACACCTAAGCCTGATCGTAGGCGTTGCTGCCACTCTTCTGATTCACGGCGCCCTAAAGAGAAAAGAGGAAAATTACGGGGGATCTTGCGATTCAATTGATGATGGAAGGTACGTGCCTGAGGTAACTGGCAAGGCAGCGGCATCATTGTTTGAGGTTAGGCGACGCCTATACGCAGCTGCAGTCGCGGTGTTTATTTCGTTCGCTTGGAGTATCACGTGGTGGTTTGAGGGAGACGCTGCGCAATTTTCACGGTCGGGATCTGTTGTAACTGTATTTGCCCTTCTTGGCGAATCGCTTTTGGGCGAGGGTGTGAGCAGACTCAACAGGCAGATGCGAAGATCGCATGGCAGTTACTACACATTGTGGCGCGCTGTTTGCGCCATCGCGGCAGTCTTGGGAACGCTGGTCTGGGGTTACGGTGATCTGTTACATGCCAACCTGATGCCGGAGCCTGTGCCTCAGCCTCAAATTTGCATGCAAACCAATTGAAGCAGAGGCTTCTCTAAGCTGGCTGTTCGCTGGGCACGAGGGGGAACCGAGCCGCTAGTATGGTTTCATGTGGGGCGGGTCAGGCTTTATCGACATAGCGCAGCAGTGAATAGGGAGAAAGGGGTTATAGCGGAGCGTAGTACATTTGTACTCCTATTAGACTTTCAGCGTATTACCTGCCTTCGCCAGCTCGGCTGTTACACGCTGACGCCAATCCGCGCCGTGCCTAAAGGAGTGCCCGAGAGGCCAGTGAATCACGACGGCCCGCTTGACTTCGGCATTGGGTGCGATCGTGAGCCCCATGATACGTTGAGCCTTGGCGATGTGGTGGCAAGTAAGGTTCGGGCGTCCGAGGATTTCGCGAAGGTCGCTGCTGAGCGCTGGAATGATTGTGGTGTTCCAGTCAGCTAGCTTGGTGTGCAGTTCCAAATTCTCGGCCCGAATACACCTATCCTGGATGTCAGCGTCATCGTGGATCGTCAATGCCAGCTGCAGCTCTGCGATTTCCAGCAGCTGATTGATGTCGGCGCTATCGACATAGGTCCAGCCCAACAATCGGCAGCCCAGCCTGCCTAACTCGCTCAAGGTTACCTATACCTCAAGGTATGGTGTTTCCTAGCATGACTAGATCACAAAGTGTTGCATACTTGGCTGAGCTGAAAAGACCACCATTGGAGTCGATGAACTTTAGTGATGGTGAGGTCTATCGGTGATCTGCCTGGAAAAATGATACTGATAGTTTCCCCAGTTGCGTTTATATTTACGGTGTTGCAATTAGGTCAGAGATCTTGGGTCGAATTTGGTCGAAAACTCCGATGGGTGAGGCACTTTGAGTACGCAGAAGCTTACGTAAAAGGAATGTGCCTGCAGCGAAGTAGAGAGTATATGGAGGCTAGTTATAATTAAACCCACATGGAGGCGTTTTCACCTCCTTCAAAGAATTCGGTTGGACATGAAAGCGTTCATGTTTTGAGTACGGCAGGTGGTGGCTACTGGCTCAGCGCCATGCTTTGCGGCGATTGGCGATTTTTGATGTAATGCCCGACCATTTCACAGGAAGGAACCTTATGAAGCACACCATGATTGGCGCAATTCTCGTCGCCGTTACTGCGCTGTTGCTGAGCGGCTGCTTTGGCTCAACAGAAGAGCAAAAAGCAAAGGCGCAGCAGGAATCCAGCGACAGGCTATGGGACATCCCACCTCCGAAGACACCAGATAAGGGTTTCAAGCCCTGATGGGGAATTTCTAACGCCGCCTATCTCTAGGCGGCGTTTTTCGTTTGGGTGCTGGCGGGCAGCGCCGCAGGGTTAGGCGGCAGCGCGAACTACGAAGCTCAGGATGGCAGTGGCGTCGTCGTTGAAATACTCGGCCAGGTTTTGATACGTCCGATACTTCGAGTTTTTCCAGCTTGCTCCAGTCGGAGCTTGGGTTGAGCCAACGGCATAGGTCGATATCAGCATGTAAACGCTGTGACCCAGCTGTTGGGCTATGAATGCGGGACTTAGAACAGAGGCAGTCGGCGTATGGCCTGGCGAACTGGATAGCACGCAAAGCCTGATCGTTCAGCAGCACACAAGTCCCTTTCTGTCTTCGTTCCTTCCTCTATCTTGCTTAGGGCGACTCTCCTTATGACTTGCTGCATACTCTTCTGCAGATTGATCACATCCCATCGGCTGGCATGACGTCTATCGGTACATTAGCTACGTCTTTAATCTTGCTGCGCTGCGAGAGGGCGAGAGTCGCAAAGAATGCGCCATCTGACTGAAGTGCAGCGCACACGCCGACCTCGTGGGAAGTCATTGCGCGTTGCTCGCTCAAGTTGATCCTCCTTGAGCATCCAAGCCCAAGTCCATGGGCTTTCCAGCAACGGACCGGGGCAGGTCGTTGGGAGACAACGCTACGACGGCATGAGGCCGTACGGTTACGGGTGATGCGTCCAGGGGGATAGGTGGTCATCCTTGGAAGTCTGTGCAGGATTGCCTTAGAGTTTGCGCTTTACTCAAGCCTTCAAAGGAATGACTCCATGGTCACCTGCCATGTTCGTTATGTGATTGATCCCTACCAGCTTCCCGCTTTTGAGGCGTATTCCCGTCACTGGATCGCTCTGGTCGAGCGCATGGGAGGCCAGCACCATGGCTATTTCCTGCCTTCTGAGGGGGCGAGCAATGTCGCCTATTGCCTGTTCAGCTTCGAGAGCCTTGCTGCCTATGAGCAGTATCGACAGCAGGCGGCAGGCGATTCGGCATGTATGGAATTGGTCAAGGAGGCCAGCGACAGGAAATTCATTCTGAGTTACGAGCGAAGCTTCTTGCGCCCAGTGTTCGAGTAGTAAGCAGATTTCCTTGTATCAGCCCAGCTCTGTTCTGGGCTTTTCGCATCTGGGCTGGGCCACGCCGCCTTGTGGTAGATTCCCGGCATCATCAAGGAGGGATCAAATTCGAATCTTGATCGGGGCAATGGGTTTGGCTTTGCTAGCGGGATGCATGGCTCCAACCATGAATGAAGCTCGTCAGGCTGGTCCCTATAAAGTTCTGAGATCGACCAAAACTGACGCCGCGCTGGCGAAGTGTGTCCAATACGAATGGCAAAATCAGCCGATTTTTGGTGGAACACCTGGCGCCACTCTTCAAGCAGGCCGCGATGTCGGCTATACCGTCTTCACGCAAGTATCAGAGTATTTCGTAGACATCCAGCCAGCACCGAGTGGGTCTGAAGCAAAGTACTACGTGGTGCTGGGGAACTGGATCGCAAAAAAGCGCCTGTCAGCATTGCAAGGCTGTCTGTAGCGGTTCCGTCGAGCGCGCAGATGCCGGGCTGATACGGTCTCGACTTTCAGGAGATAGAAAATATGCTAAACATCATAGTCGGGTCGGGCTTGGCATTGCTGGCGGGGTGTGCGAGCGTTGGCGACACCCGAAGCAATCCACCACTGCTGGACTTGAAGTCGTCAAGGCCACCCCAGCAGGTTGCCGAGTGCATCCGAGATGCCTGGCAGAACACCACGGTGCTGGGGGTAAGTGTCGGCGGTATCTTGCAGACATCTGGCGACCGCTACGCTGTCTTGGCGCCTGACGCGCAGACGCCTATCCATTTGGTCGATGTGGCATCAGCACCAAGTGGTTCGACTGTCCGTTATCACTTCTATCGCACCTGGCAGTCACCGCTGGAGCGCGTGACAGATGCGGTCAGGTCATGCGCCGGTTGACCTATCCGGGGTGGATAGCTTTTCAATGGTCGCTGACTGCTACCGAGCGCGTGGTGGCCACGCTCAAGGCCACGGTGCCCGCCACTGAGGAGTACAGCATCAATGAATGCTGTGGCGTGCTGCATTCCCTAACCTAAGAACACATAATGCAGCACAGAGGACGCACGACAGGGTGCGGCTCAAGGCACGAAAGGACGGCCAATGACCGAGAAGGAGGAGCTGGAGCTTGAGAAGCTCCAAGCTGAAATTCACAAGCTCACCGCCGAGGCGCGAAAATTGATCGCCGAGGCCAACAAAATGAAGCGCGAGACGCTGTTTTACCCCTTTGTCGCGGTGGGAGGGCTAGTCACCGTCATCGTTACCGCTGCGGCCTTCATTCAAAAGCTCTAGCCTGCCGTCCTGAGAAACAGGCTTGCGCCGAGTGGTCTTGAGCTTTACGCCAATTCGGCCGACACTATCGCCATAGGGTCTAGCAACAGGCGTGACCTGGCATCACAAGCGAGGACGACCATGAGCCATGATCAAGTTATCAAGCAGATGAAAGAGAACCTGGCACAGCTGGGCAGTGAGGTCCGCGAGGGCACGCAGCACCAAGCGCGCAGCATCTTTCTGTCGGCTGCTGCGGGCGCAGTCTTCGCTTTGGCGACGAGCTGGGTAGCGTTCAAGCTCTTCTCCTGATCGCTCGAGGCCGTCACCGGCAAGCCCCACCCGATAGCCTGCTTGGTTTTCTCGAGAGCACCCAGGCCTGTCTGGATCGCGCTTCATTCTGCTCCTGTAAACCCTGCTAGAGTCGCTCCGATATCTCTATCAAGTTGAGATCCGGGTCGCGCACATAAACGGATCGGATAGGTCCCGTGGCGCCGGTGCGTTGAACGGGGCCCTCGATAATTGGCCACTGCTGTGCTTCTAGATGGGCCACGACTTTCTCAAGGCTGATCGAGGCGATGAAGCAGAGGTCCAACGCGCCTGAGACTGGCAAGTGAGCCTTGGGTTCGAATTCGTGGCCACGCACGTGTACGTTGATCTTTTGCTCACCGAAGCGCAAAGCCAAGCGCCCGGCACCGAAAATTTCCAGGTTCATGCCCATGACGCGGGTATAGAAATCCTTGCATGCCTCGACATCGATGGTTGTCAAAACGAGGTGATCCAGATGGTTGATCATTTCACTGCCTCCCTGGGTGAGCAGTTGGTTTTCGATGAAGGCTTCGTAATGGTCAATGAGCGGACCAGCAGCACCCCACGGCTGCAGTGCTAGTCGGGCAAGCTCAGGTGCAGCAAGGGGAACGGGCGGCCCTCACCATCGAGAGGGGAGCGGCCTGTTTGGATAAAACCATAATGCAGATAGAACCCGACCGCTTTCGGATTCTGCTCATTCACATCAACGCTAATTTGGCCGCGTGAACTCCGGGCGTGATCCAGTAGCGCGCGGCCGATGCCTTCACCTCGCCGATTGGGTTCGATAAACAGCATTTCTACGTGGCTTACGTTAAGCCCGATGAACCCAAGCGGGCCGTTTACGGCATCCTCTGCCATCCATAATTCGACAGCCGGCAGGTAGCTATCGCGCAGTTGAGCAAACAACGCCTCGATATCGGCTTCCTGTAGGAAATGGTGAGTGGCACGAACGGCGCGCAGCCAAAGGTCGAGCAACTGCGGATGGTCGGTATTAGTAGCCTGGCGAATGATCATGGCATCATCCTTAACGGGTGATAGCGGAAAAAGAGGGGTGGCAGGGAAGATAGCGAGTCTAAGCGTGGCACATCGGTATGGTGGCCGAACGAGCAGCGCCTGGAGCGTGGTTTTGACGAGGCCAATTGTAACGTATGGCTCATCCACTGTATTTGACCTGACGTGACCTGATGAAAAATTATCGATATCTGCTCATGGCCACTGTCGTGCTTTCGAGCTGCACTGCGCAACCTGTACGGCCGGTTATGGGTGAGGCTCAGTACAAGGGTTTTGCGCTGTCATCCATTACAGGTGAGCAGTGCGCGCTCACTGGGATGCTGGATGTCGACCTGGCCGCCGCCAATAGTGTGATGCTCGAGGCGCGAGCTGCGGCGTTCGAGTATGACCCAGCAAGGATGGAAATTGAGCGTCGGCAAGCCGCTATCGAACTGCAGCGTGGGCATGGCGTGACTGAGCCTGTCTGTCATGCGCTTGCTTATGAGGTAATGAGAACGCTGGCGGTGCGCAGGATCGAAGATCAGTCAGCGCTGCAGCACAAGCGCATGACCTTGCAGGCAATGAAGCAGGCGCGCGGTGTTCTTCCCTGACCTACTGATAACCGGGACATAGTAGCTGATGGCCGCAATTTTCCGGCACACGTCAATTCATGCGGATACAAGGCGCGGTGAATCAGAACGACGACAGAGACTGCGATCGTTAGAGTGCAGCACAGGTGGTGATAAACGTGCAGGCCATGCTTAGGCGGTTTCAGAGATGGTTTACACCAGCGCGCAAACGATGGGCGGGGGGGGCATTGATCGTTATCGCGTTGGTGGGTATGGCAATGAATCCCGCGAGCAGGTGGCCTTGGGTGTTGGCGACAGGCGTGATATGGCTGCTCTCGGCCTGGTTACCCAGAAGATGACAGATCGTTAGTCGCAACTGCTGGTGCTCGATCCGCTGTCGCTAGCGTGGCTGTCCCCGATAGGGCGCTATTGCTGACGTGATGGCAGTCGTAGTGTAACCGTCCGGCAACCACATCTTCCCCACACGACTGCTGAAGGCCATGGAGCCCCCTAAGTTTGAGTGGACACCATTTCTGGTCCATCAAGCGGATTTCCTATGCAGCCTCGTTTTCTGGGCTCGTGCAATCGCTAGTTGGTCTGCGATGACTTTGCAGGTTACAACGCCAGCTTCGTACAGGGCTTGTTCGACATTGGCTGTATGGCCCATGCCCGTCGCAAATTCTTTGACCTGTTCGCTTCGAATGTGCCCATCCATAACAATCAGGGGGGAAATCAGATTCGCCCATGGGCCCTCGGTCGTTCGAACTGGCTCCTTGCCAGGTCGTTACGCAGCGGTAAACGGGCAGCGGCGATCATGAGCCTGATCCAGTCGGCACGGCTGAATGGACATGATCCATACGCCTACCTGAAAGACGTCCCTAGTCGTCTGCCAACCCAAAGGGTAAGCGAGTTTCCTGATCTGCTTGCGCATACGTGGGCGCCTGAAGCGAGATGAGCCGCTTCCAATTGCGGCTACATATCTGTAAATTCGCATATGCGTAGAATCGAATATAAAGGTTGGTCATGCTCATTCAGCCGCCTATTTTCTTTAAATGCCTTGGTGACGAAACCCGCGCCCGGATCATGCTCATGCTCGCAGCTGAGGGTGAGCTGTGCGTCTGTGAACTGATTTGGGCACTCGACGACAGCCAGCCGAAGATCTCACGCCACCTGGCTCAGCTTCGTACCTGCGGGCTGCTGGAGGACCGTCGGCAGGGCCAATGGGTTTACTACCGTCTTCATCCGGAACTGCCCCTATGGGCACTGGATGTACTTCAGGCGACGCTCGAGGCTAACCGCACTTGGCTCGGTGATGACCAAGGTCGCCTTGCTTCCATGGAAGGTCGCCCGGTACGCCAGGTTTCCTGTTGCTAAGTGTTATTGGAGACCCGAGATGTTGCTGGCAGTGTCTATTTTTCTGGTAACGCTGGTACTGGTGATCTGGCAACCCCGAGGGCTTGGCGTGGGTTGGAGTGCGTCTGCCGGAGCGGTGGTCGCGTTGCTAACTGGCGTTGTTGCGCTCAGTGATATCCCGGTGGTCTGGCACATTGTGTGGAACGCAACGGCGACGTTCATTGCGGTGATCATCATCAGCCTCCTGCTGGATGAGGCAGGCTTTTTCGAGTGGGTAGCGCTTCATGTGGCTCGTTGGGGGAGAGGCAGCGGGGCACGCCTGTTTGCACTACTGGTACTCTTGGGTGCAGCTGTCTCGGCCCTGTTTGCTAATGATGGCGCAGCATTGATTCTGACCCCCATTGTCATCGCAATGCTTACGGCGCTGCGCTTTAGCCCGGCAGCAACCTTGGCTTTCGTGATGGCTGCCGGCTTCATTGCCGACACTGCCAGCTTGCCGCTGGTTGTCTCGAACCTTGTGAACATCGTCTCTGCCGATTTTTTCGACATCGGATTTGGTCAGTACGCCTCGATGATGTGGCCGGTGAATCTGGCCAGTGTCGGGTCGACGCTAGGCATGCTTTGGTTGTTTTATCGAAAAGAGGTACCGCTGGCGTACTCACCCGAAGAACTACCGCGACCAGAAGAGGCCATCAAGGATCGCCATACGTTCATTGCTGGCTGGTGGGTGTTGCTGCATCTGCTAGTCGGTTTGTTCGCCCTTGAGCCCCTAGGCATACCGATCAGTGCTGTCGCCGCTGTATGCGCACTGGTGTTGCTGATAATTGCCGCGAAAGGGCATGTGATCTCGACCCGCAAAGTCATGCTCAACGCACCCTGGCAGGTCGTATTGTTTTCACTTGGCATGTATCTGGTGATCTACGGCCTGAAGAATGCAGGGCTGACAGAAGGACTCGGCTCATTGTTCGGCACCTTCGCCGATCATGGTCTGTGGGTTGCGACACTCGGCACCGGTTTCACGGCTGCGCTGCTGTCATCTGTCATGAACAACATGCCCAGCGTGCTGATTGGTGCCTTGTCGATTCAGGACAGTGGCGCGACGGGGCTCGCCCACGAAGCCATGGTGTACGCCAACATCATCGGCTGCGACCTTGGCCCCAAGATAACCCCCATCGGTAGTCTGGCGACGCTGCTGTGGCTGCATGTCCTGGCTCAGAAAAACATCCGCATCACTTGGGGTTACTACTTCAAGGTTGGCTGCGTAATCACTTTCCCCATTCTGCTGCTGACACTGGCAGCGCTTGCCGTGCGCTTGAGCATCAGCACGTAGGAGTAACTTATGAAGATGCTGTTCATGTGTACGGCCAATAGCTGTCGCAGCGTCCTGTCCGAAGGACTGTTCAACCATGTTGCGCCGGACGGCTTCACGGCCATCAGTTCGGGCAGCCTCCCCAGCGGCAAACTCAATCCCCGTGCGGTGAGCACGCTGCAAGGACTGGGTGTCGACACGTCCGCCCTTTATAGCAAGGGATCAGAAGCGTTCGCGGACTCGCCACCCGATATCGTGATCACTGTGTGCGACAAGGCAAGTAGCGAAGCCTGTCCGGTGTATTTTGGCCCGGCCATCAAGAGCCACTGGGGGCTGCCTGACCCATCGGAAGTGGATGGCAGCGACGAGGCTATTCAGGTCGCATTCGACGCAACGGTTGAACACATCAAAAGGCGGTTCGCAGCGTTATTCGCGTTGGATCTGAAGACACTTCAAGGCGACGACCTGAAGCAGGCTTTGGATCGGATTGGAGCATTGTGATGAACGAGTTCGATATCGACTCTGCCGAGGCCTTTCCTGCCCTCGATCTGTTGCTGATGGATCTGCCCACTGCCGATAAGCTTAACCTGGCTGATGCGTCGAACGTCAAACCACGCATCCTTCTGCTCTATGGATCGACCAGAGCGCGTTCGTTCAGTCGTCTCTTGACGCAAGAGGCCGCTAGACTGCTCCAGTACATGGGCGCCGAGACGGTGATTTTCGATCCGTCAGGTTTGCCCTTGCCGGATGACGCGCCAGTCGAACACCCGAAGGTACAAGAGCTGCGTAATCTGGTGCTGTGGTCAGACGGACAGGTATGGTGTTCCCCCGAGCGTCATGGCGCTATGTCCGGGGTATTCAAAGCGCAGATCGATTGGATTCCTTTGACCCTGGGTGCCGTGCGGCCAACCCAAGGCAAAACACTCGCGGTGATGCAGGTGTGCGGCGGGTCTCAGTCATTCAACGCTGTGAACCAGATGCGTGTGTTAGGTCGATGGATGCGCATGCTGACCATCCCGAATCAGTCGTCCGTGCCGAAGGCGTATCTGGAGTTCGACGATGCTGGCCGAATGAAACCTTCGCCGTACTATGACCGCGTGGTCGATGTGATGGAGGAACTGGTGAAGTTCACGCTGCTGGTTCGTGGCCGTGAGGGCTATTTGGTAGATCGATATTCGGAGCGAAAAGAAAGCGCTGAAGCTCTATCGGCCAGGATAAATCAACGCTCCATCTAGGAATCGCTTGGATGGGATGTCAGCCATTACGCAACTTCAATTGCAACGTGTAATGGCTGGTGCGCTTACGTCGTAGCTTCGTATCGAGCAGGTTGTGGTCAGGCGCGTGGTCTCGTCGTTGTCCATGAAGGGCACGGAGGAGGGAGGGCTGATCTGGCTGGAGTCGGTTGAACGGTTGAGTTCAGCGTGCCCTGGCTTATCTGTGCGCTTGAACAAGCGGGCCAAGAAAGCAGGCATGACTAGTCCTTTCTTAAAAGCCTGTTGAGCAGCCCCTCTTGGTGCACATTGTCGTAGCACCCAGGTTGATTAGGTGGCGTGGCGTCACAGGGGATATTTCGTTGATCCCAGCGACTTCCATAGGGGCTGTTGAAATAATGATTGCACCCCGTAAGCAGGGTCACCACCAGCCCGATCAGTAGACCTTTATTCATTGCACATTCAGCCCTCAAATGTCCCACGTAGTACGGTACTGGCAACTGGCAGGGCAGATTAAAGTCGAATCGGATAGGTCCGTTGACTCAGCGGTAAGTTTCGCCCCTTTACGCAGCCAGCGCGCGTCATCTCCCATCGTTCAACGTTCCTCATGCCGCTGATAAACACGCTTTCTACAAGAAGCCGACCAAGCGCATGCTCTCGAATTCTGACACCTAGTGAGATGCCTGATCGGCCACCGCCAAAGCATATTAGCCATTGACCCGCACAGCCAGCAAAGCCCGTTCCTTGCTCAACGGCTTGAGCAGGCCTGGCTGCTCTCCGATTTTCATGAACAGATAGTAGTCTCCGCGCTCGCCAAGGAGAATGCGATAGACCTGGGCAGTTCTGTCGGTGCTGGGCGAAGTCAATTTGTCCACGAGCAGTGTGTAAGTGGTGACACCCAAGGTGCTCAAGGCCTGTGCAAGTTCGGTATCGATTTTCGCTCGCCATTTCTGCATGACGTGCCGGTGCGCCATGACCGTCAGGGCGATCGCCAACAGTGGCAACACCGCAGCTGCGAAGAAGGTCAGTAACGAATTCATGATTGATGCTCGCGGTAGATGTGCAGTGCGTCCAGGCATCGCTAATGGCGCCCTATCGCGACAGCCCAGCATTATGGCACCGACGTTCCCGCTCGTCTGATCGATGAGGTTCGATGCCATATTTCGCTAGTAGCCCAAGCGGCAGGCGGCTAATGTCCCTCTTAGCGGCCATTAGACTAAAGTATTAGGAGGCGCGATGCGGATACGCGGCAGTGTGTTCTGGTCCTGGGCTGACCCTACGTTGCACCATCGCGCGCACGAAGAGACATTAAGCGACAAGACGTCGATTAATGTACAGGTTCGTCTGTCCCGAAAAGGCCTCGTTCAGCTGTTCATAGGTGTCTATGCCCCTGGCGGCGTGCCTGTCTATGAGGAGGCGTTCGACGACCGCCCAAAGGAGTCCATGTCCCGGGCATTGGCCTGGGGCGTCATGAGGGCCCGCGAAGTGGCTTCTTTCAATTCCCAGAGCATCCCCAAGAGCGGTCATGGAACATGATGGCTGCCGATACGTCTGAACTGCTGAGCGCAACAAATGCCCAACGTTTCACACGTTGAGGAGTTTGAACATGACTGAACAGCAACCTGAACCCAAAAAAGATCAGGTACCGGCTCACGCCACCGAGGAGGAAAAAGCGCGACTCAAGGACAAGAACAAGGATGGCATTCCGCCTGGAGTCGCCTGACAGTCTTTACCGGGCATGAACTTCTGAATGCCACCGCTTATCTGATTCAGGCGCCGGGTCATTCGGCTCAGGACAGTCGTTTCTCAAGCGGAAAGTTGCGTATGTTTTCAGAGGACTTCTACGGTATCTACCTTGTTGTGGAGGCGGTGGTGGCTTTCTTCGTGCTGGCGATCGCTGCTCATTGGAGTCAGGGTACTTGAGGGTGCGAGACGGCACGGGTCAATCCTGTGCCGTCTGCAGCCGCATCTCTGGGGATTTATTTCAGCCAACTACCCGCTCAACCCCTGATCATCTCCAGCCGTTCGCGGCCTGCTTCGGTAATCGCGTTCTCGCCCTCGTCACTGATGCGGTACCGTCCCGATGGCAGCTTGTGAATCGAGAACCGCACCAGCCCGCTGCGGGCAAGCGCTTGTCCGGCTTCATAACTCATTGCATTTTCCAGATCGTAAACCTTGATCTCACCAATCTTGAAACGTGAAAACGCAATGAGTGCTGAATCGATGACGTCTTGGCTGACGGAATGAACGTGTTCCATTTGACTTCCCAGTTCGTGAGTGGCCCGGTCCATGGACATAAGCAACGGACCTTGGCAGTTCGTCGAAAGGCGAACGCTACTACGCTTGGTACGAGACGTGTACTGGGTTTGCATCCACGCTGGATGCAAACCCAGCGACATGACCGCGGCACTGGGAGTGCCCGATGCTTTTCCCCACGACAGCTAACTGAATACTGAAGTAGCAGCCAAGCGCGTAGAGGCGTCATGAGCACTTTGCTTTTGACGCACTCAACCGCAATACTTCGCGTATTCAATCGGAGGAAAGTGCGTGGAAACAAGAAGTGCTGTAGCTGAAATGTTCATTGGCATCCCAACACATTTCTGGGTATTGCCCGTGGCAGGCCTGATCGCGTATTACGGCGTCAAATGGTCAGCCAGGCCTACACCACGCGCGCACTGGATCAAAGGGGCAGCCTACTTGCTGCTGATCGCCCTGGCCTTGATCCCGAACGCACTTTACGCGCTCATGCCGCCTGCCCCCGGTCCTGAGCAGCTCATCGACAACCACCCTATGCCCAACTATGCCGGCCGCTTCTACCTGGACCTGTTCTACGTATTCGGCGGCTGGGCGCTGAGCAAGGTGGTCAAGCTCAGGTTTCATTGAGACGATCTTCGGGGGATGGGATTGTACTCAATGCGTCACTTGTTACGCACGGCAGGGCTAAGTGAGCTCTGCATCTTGGTTGCCACCTCCCGCAGGGCTTCGGTTACCTGTGCAAGGGCTTCAATGTGTGCGTTCACGTCGATCTGATCCGGATGAGCACCCCGCGCCTGCATGAAGCGCGCATGGCCGTTCATGGCTTTGCCAAGTTCTTCTAGATGATCTGCGGTTTTGACCAAGTCCGATTTGATGCAGTCAAGTGATTCCATGAACATGTTGACTCGATGGGCGATGCGTTCAACCTTAGCATGTTTGTCAGCCGCTGCGCTTGGCCCGGCTTCCAGTAACGGAAGGGAACGCCTGTGCCCACGCTCTTTCTCCACCTGCCCACGATCCCAATCAGGAGGGTGCTTGATCTTCGGATTGCACCATTAGAACTGATCCCTGAGCGTCAGTACCCAGCAAGGCCGGGCCACTATCAACACGCGTTTCGGCAAGCGCTGTATCAGGGGAGCGAAAGATCTGCTGACGCTGCTCGGGGCTCACGAGGGTTATCAGCTTACCGTTCTGGTAAAACAACCGCGTTTGTTTAGACGACTCGTTCATGGGCTCGGCATCCTTGGCTGAAGGGTTCGCGTGCCGGGATTGGCCTGATGACATTGCCACCCTATACCTGCCCTTGCTACTGGCAGAACTGTCAGGCGACAACCTGCACAGCGCCGCCTACTCTATCAAGCGTTCCGGGTTGAAGAAAAAAGAGGCGATCAGAACTGCGGCGATAACCCCGCTGGCGTCAGCCAGGAACAACGACAATGAGTGACTGTTGCCTACTGTTGCGCCCAGGCCTGTAGCAAAATTCACCCCATGCGGGAATGCAGCGACCATCAGCAGCACGCTGGCCAGCAGGCAAGCGAGCAGCTTCATGTACAACCTGCCGAACGCCAGCCCGTAGGTCCAGAACACCAGGATGCACACCACGGCCAGACCGGTCGATGTTGCAAATTGTGCAAGCACTTCTAGCCACCACACCATGTAGGACTCCAGCGAATCGCCCAATTAAATCAGTCAAGCAGTGCCCACATTTGTGTGGCTGTGCATGATTGCTCATCAGAAACAAGACAGGCTGCATTCGTTCCGCACGCCGGTAAAAAAGGGCAACCGTGATGTTTCCGGAATTCGACGATGGTCCATTCCTCCTTGGCCCTTTCACTTGCTAAAATGCCCGCGACTGATCGAGGCCAAAGAAATGCCTAACTTCCTGTATGTCGTGGCGGCGCTGTGTGTAGCACTCGTGGGCTGCGCCTCACCCGGAAAGCCCACTGCAAGCAAGCTCACATCCAAAACGCCCCAGCAATATGCCGCCTGCGTTATGCCGCAATGGCAGGCCTTGGCACCCAATTCAACGCAGAAATCCATCCCCCATGGCGTACGCATGACGGCGCCTAGTGCGGTGACGACCGATGATGTGCTGGAGGTGATCGAGTCGGGGGAGGGTAGCCGCGCGACATTCTATAAAGGCAGCTTTCTGTCGGGCGACAAGCTGAGGGTGGCGGCACGCGAATGCCTTGAGTGACAGGTGCGTCAGGCGGGTTTGCAGGCGGGCGTGATCGCAGGAAAAAGGGCGGTCCTTCGCCTATTCAAGAGCGTGGTAGTTGCGGCGCGCCGTTCATTGAAGCAGTGCAGGCTTGCGTGCGGTTTTGCGGCGTACTACATTGCATACCCAGCGCTTGCCACACCGGTAAGGCGCGCGGATGAACGTCAGGTCAGCGATCAACCTGGCCCCTTGTGCCTTCAGGGCTTGTGCGAGTTGTGCGAGCGTCTCAGCTTCGATAGTCATGATTCACCTCGTCAGTTTCTTGCAGCGTTCACAAGTGTTGACCGGTGCCGATTCGCAGTAATTCAGTTCCATTACGGTTAGTCGCTTTGTCATAAGCACCCCCCGCACGCTGCCTTTTCATTTCCGAGTAGCGGTATGCCCAGCCTGTACACCCTCATGCCATCGCTGGTTGGCACGCTGACCCTTGTCTCTCGGGATCAAAGGCTGATCGCCGTGCTGTGGGAGCAGGAGCGGGAAAACAGAGTGCGTCTTGGTCCGTTGCAGCGTGACGATCACTGCCCCGTTCTGATCGAAACCGCACGTCAACTGACCGAATACTTCGCCGGCTCACGTCAGTGTTTCGATCTGGCCCTGGAATTCTCTGGGACGGCGTTTCAGCGTCGAGTGTGGGACGCATTGCTCTGCATACCCTTTGGTGAAACCCGCACGTATGGTCAGATCGCCCAGCAGATCGGCAACCCCAGTGCCGTGCGGGCGGTAGGCGCTGCCAATGGCCGCAATCCGATTTCGATCATTGCGCCCTGTCATCGTGTGATAGGGACTGGCGGTGGGCTCACCGGCTTTGCCGGTGGCCTGGCCGCCAAACAACTGCTATTGGCCCTCGAAGGCCGGCAAACGTTGCCACTGGACTTGCGGCTTCAGCCCAGCCAGTAGGCGCCAACGCACGACAGTGCAGTCAGAAATGTACCTACCATGAGTGAATACTCCCAGCGCACACGGCGCAATCGTGCCTGAACAGCCCGCAGGTATTGACCTGGGGCAGGCGCATCACGGCGATGGCGCATGCCCTCGGCAATGTCAGCCACCTGGCCATCGATTAGCAATCCGATCACGTAGTAGCTTAGCCCGTAGCTCGCCAGTGCCAGTACCAGGTAAATCACGCGGGCGCATCCAGCGGCATCACGCTGGCAGTGCCAGCCTCGGTGTCCAGCAGCAGCAGGCCTTCGCTGTGGGAGTCCAGGCAAGCCAGCAGGCGACCCTCACTGTCCCACGCCGCAGAACCACCGGCCGCCAGGAACTCGCCGGCGGGTCCAACGCAGTTGGCCATCAGCACGGTCAGGCCCAGTTCGCGCGCCACCTGCGGATAATGCATGTGTCCTTCGCTTACGCCTTTTGCCGTCTTGGCCACACTCACCAGATAGATGTCTGCCCCTCGTTCTTGTGCCGATGCAGCATGTGCCATGAACATCGATTCATAGCAGATGGCGGGCGCAATTCGGTGATGCGCCGCCTGAATCAGCGAGGTGCTCACCCCTGCGTTGAAGTAGGGCAGTTCATCTTCGTGCAGACGCTGTTTTGCATAGGCTTGGCGCGGGGCGCCCGGGGTGAAGATCGGCATGCCGATCTGGATGCCGTTCGGGGTTGGCAACGGCAATCCCGCCGCAACGAGGATGCCCAGGCGGTCACTTGCCGCCTGCAGCGGGTCCAGGCGTGGGGAGCCCAAAGGCAGCGCAGCCTGACGGGCAATGGTAGGTTCGTAACCGGTCAACGACAACTCGGGAAAGACGATCACGGCAGCGCCCAGCCTCGCAGCCTGTTCGATGCAGGCCAGATGACGCCCGACGTTGGCCGCCACATCGCCCTTGAATGAACCCAGTTGTGCAGCGCACAGATTCATGACACTTCCTTCCCTGGCACGTGATCGCCGAGCATACTCCCGACCAGCCGCTTGTGCCATGCTGCCCAGGCAAAGGCCTAGAAAGTCTTTGTCTACTTGCAAAGGAATAAGGTCATGCAGCGTTTCCAGCTTGTCGGTGCCAATGTTCAAGGTCGGGATCTGGCCGTTGGAGACATACACGGCCATTTCGACCGGTTGCAGCAAAGCCTGGACGCCGTCGGTTTCAACAAGGAAAAGGATCGGCTATTCAGCGTCGGCGACCTGGTCGATCGCGGGCCCTTTAGCCGGGCAGCCCTGCATTGGCTGGAGCAGCCATGGTTTTATGCGGTCCAGGGCAACCACGAGTCGCTGGCGATCAACCTGGTCCGTGGCGGCCGGCTGGACCTGGCGATGTACCGTGCAGCAGGGGGTGGGTGGTTCATCGATTCGACGGCCGCTGAGCAGCTGCGCTTCGTCGAGCATTTCGAACAGATGCCGATCGCCTTGCAGGTCGAGTCGGCAAGCGGCCCCATTGGCCTGTTGCATGCCGACAGCCCGTTCGACGACTGGTCCACCCTGCGTACCTGGCTCGAACTGGACGATGACCCAGACGTGCTTGAAACCTGCCTGTGGTCAAGGCGACGTTTGAAGCAGGCCGATACCACGCCCGTAAAAGGGTTGCGCGCCCTGCTGGTCGGTCATACCACTGTCCAGTCTGTCAGGCAGCTGGGCAATGTGTGGCACCTGGATACCGGGGGATGGACCAGTGGGCATTTCAGCCTGATGGACCTGCGTACACTGATGCTGGTCAACGCCAGCCCAGCGTGATCAGCAAACCGATGCCGAGCAGTAGCAACACGAGGCCTGACAGCCGTTCGAGTAAGGGCAGGGCACTGCTGAATCGCCGCAGTACCCGCGGGTGGCCTATGCTGACAGCGACCAGCAGGTCCCAGGCAAGCACCGCGCAGAACATCCAGATGCCGTACGAAAACAGCCACATAGTAGAGCTGCCCGCTACCAGGCTGGCCAGGCTTGCGTAAAACAACCCATTTTTTGGATTGAGCAGGCCGGACAGCAGGCCCATCTGCAGGTTGCGCCACCAGGTGGGTGCGCTGCTGGCCGAAGTCGGGGACACGCTGGTACTGCCGGCATGACGCAGAAACGCAATACCCAGATAGACCAGGTAAACCGCACCGGCCAGTTGCAACAGCTCGAACAGCGCGCTGCCCTCGTGCAGTATGGACACCCCGGTGAAGGCCAGCACGATGAATACCCCGTTGCCCAGGGCAATGCCCACGCATGCGCCGCTGGCCACGCGCCAGCCACTGGCAATTGCGGTTCGGGCAATCAGGAAGAAATCCGGCCCGGGCGACAACAGCGCCAGGAAGTGGGCAAGGGCAATCAGGATAAATGCTTGCATGGTCGCAGGTGGCTCGGCGCTTGAGATCAGTTGCCTGAGTGTGCGAGTGCAGGCACGCTGCGTATTGAACAATATTGCAGGTGGTGACCGCGCAGCCTTACTTCATGGTCTGAGCCTTGAGGTAATGCCCCGGTGTGATCCCGACATGCGCCTTGAATACCCGCTGAAAATGGCTTTGATCGGCGAACCCCAGGTCGTGGGCGACCTCAACCAGTCGGTGACCCTGCCGGAGCAGTTGACGGCCCCGGTTGATTCTGGCGTTGAGCAAGTAGGCGTGCGGCGTCAGGCCTGTGGCAGCCCGAAACGCGCGAATCAGTTGATAACGACCAAGGCCTGCTTCCCGGGCCAATGACTTCACGGTCAGGCGAGCCGGATCCTGGTCGTGCAGGGTCGTCAGCAAATCCTGCAGCGCTGGGGCTTGAAGGACGGGTGCTGCGGCCAAGGGCGAGAAGGTGTCGAAATCCATGTCGCACAGAAAAGCGATCAGCTCGGCCTCCTTTTGCATCGGGGCCGCCTCGGAAAACAGCACGTCGTTGAGTTGGCAGAATCGGTGGTACGCTTCGGCATCCCGGCTGACACGCGCCGGTTGTTCAGGCGCGCCGCAGGGCAGGCCGGACTCAGTGCGCAGCTCAGCCAGCCAGCGCGCATCCACATGCAGCATCTGGTAGCTCCAGGACTGGTCTGCCTCGGGGTTGCAGGCATGGACCCGGTGCGCGGGGACCGCCACCAGCGTACCGGGGGTGAGCCGCTCGGTCCCGCAACCTGCACCTGTGAACAGGCTGGAACCCGCGTCCACGGCACCGATGGAGAAGGTCGGATGGCTATGGGCTTTGTAGCAGGCCCGGCTGTTGCAGGCCCGGCGGCTCTCGACCTGCGGCAAGCGCGGATCTCGCCACAGGCGGGTATTGGAACGCGGCATCGGAAGGTCCTCGTGATGGCTGACAGCTTAAACAGACGCTGCTGGCCCGTACAGTTGTCGCGCGTGACTGTACCTTGACGCTGCGGCCTGGTACCTGCGATACAGCCCTAAATTCAGAGGATAGAGGGATGGACCTTGCCAGCCTGATGCTTTTCATACCGGCCTGCTTTGCCCTGAACATGGCTCCAGGTCCCAACAACCTGTTGTCGCTGCACAATGCCAGTCGCTATGGGTTGCGCGCCGCTTGCCTTGCAGGGGTAGGGCGCCTGTTTGCTTTCAGCGGCATGATAGGCCTTGCGGCCATGGGCCTGGCCGTGGTCCTGCATACCAGCGAAACCCTGTTTCTGGCGATAAAAGTGGTGGGGGCGGTGTATCTGTTCTATCTGGCGTGGCAACTGTGGCGTGCGCCAGTGGCCGCGGCCGTCGATGCTGGGTACTCGGCGCGCAGTGGGTGGCGCCTGGCGCGTCAGGAGTTCATGGTTGCAGCAGGCAACCCGAAAGCCATCCTGATATTTACAGCCTTTCTGCCACAGTTCGTATCGGTCGCCAGCCCCGTGCCGGTAGGCCAACAGTTCCTGTTACTAGGGGTTTTGTTTCTACTGCTGGAATGGGCAGCCATCGCGCTCTACGCTGCAGTGGGCGCTTATTTGCAGCGATGGTTCTCGCGGCCGCGGCCTCGTAGGTTGTTCAATCGCACCAGTGCCGCGCTGCTGGCAAGCGCAGGGGCAGGGCTGTTGGTCGTTCGGCGTTAGTCAAGGGCAGGGCGCGCGATGGTCGCGCGCCCTGCTTACTTGTCAGAACTGCCAGCGTACGCCCAGGTTGACGCCGCTGGCCTCTTGTTCACGGCTATCCAGATGCGTCGTGTACTGAATCCCGCCGTGCACGCTCAACGAAGTATTGAGTTGCGCTGCAACGCCTGCTTCGGCTTGCAGGGCGGTGTAGCGGTAATCAGTCTTGACCTTGTCCGTCTTGTCGAAGACCAGCGCATCCCTGCCGCCGTCCCCATGCCACAGGTTCACTTGCGCGTAGGGCTGCAGCAGCCGGGCACCGTCGGGCTGGAATCGTCCCTCCAGGCGCAGCCCGATGCGGCCAGTGAGTTCAACCTGCGCGTCATGGTCGATACGCGAGACGCGATCATTTGCGGTATCGAACTTGGTCTTCTGGGCGATGACCTGTGCCTGCGGCTCGATTGCCCAGTGCGATGACAAGGTTACGGGCACGCCGGCTTCCAGCGAAGCGGCCCAGGCGTCCCCGTCCAAGTCCAACTTGTCGCCTCGGTCCGAGCGCGCCCGCCCATCCAAACGGGTGTATTGCAACACGCCATCCAGATAGCCACCTTGCGCACCCACCCAGCTCCAGTACGCACCTGCGCTTTTTCCATCCAGGCGCAAGTCACCGACGCTACGGTTCTCCTGGGCCAACGCGAAGCCCTTGACACCGGCCGTCAGGCGAGACTGGCTGAGGTATACCCCAGCGTGTTGACGGGCACCGCTATCACTCACATGAGCGTACACGTCCTGACCAACCTTGAAGCCATACAGGTCGCCATCGAGGCTGGGGCTGACCGTACCACTCCACTGTTGACGGAGTGCGCCGCCGTAGGCCTGACCCCAGGCAGCGGGCAGTGCGCCCTGGCCCTCCAGCAACTGCTGGTCGCCCTGACGCTGATGGAAGGTGCCCAGCCCCTGACGCACCACGATGGCTGCCCCCCTGGGGGCGGCGGCGTAGACCGCGACCTCGGGACGATACAGCGGCAGGCTCTGGTTGCCGGCGATCGGGGCGGGCAAGTCCAGTTGCCCTGGGGCTGGAGCGGCAACCGGCGGGGTAACCGCCGGCTGTTCGGGGGCCGGCTCGGCAGGGACCTCGGGTTCGGGCTCAGCCGGCGGCGTCACCACAGGTGGCGCCACCAGCGTCGAGCGCAGGTACCAGTTGTTCTCGCTGCCAGCGGTAACACCACCTTTGAACAATCGATAGTCGTAGGCACCCGCCGAAAGGGTTTGCGTTTGCACGAAGGCGGTAGCCGTACTGGTGGCACCGTCGCGTGCCTCCACGACCTGAATGCCGTTCTGGGGTGTCGACGCGCCGGCTCCCCCCAGATTGTTGACGATCAGGCCGGTCGTCCCCGTTATGGACCCGGCGCTGACCACCAGGCGATCGGAGGGCGCATTGTCACCGGCCAGCACACTGTTCACGCGCAACAGGCCGTTTTCGCCGACATAGTCGCCTTGGATGGTAAGACGGCCCAGGGCATCGCCACCCTCGGTAAGGTTGAGCGTTCCGGCGTTACTCACCGATGCGCGTTGCCCTGGGCCAAACGCTGTGATCACGCCCACGCTTGAGGCAAGGACGCTGTTGCTGTCGAGGGTGAGCCTGCCGGTTCCGGTGCCGGCGTCTCCAAGGACCAGGGTGTCGTTGAGCGCCAGCTGACTAAGATTGGTCAACGCCACCGTCTCCCAGTTGAGGTAGCGAGCACCGCCCACCGCGCGGCTATTGTCGAACGTGAGGATATCGTTGCCTTCGCCGCCATCGATTGTGATGATCAGCGTTTCCGGATTAAGCCCGGAGAGCAGCGCAGTGTCGTCGCCCGGCCCGGCATCGACTTTCCCGCCGATCGTCCCGCCGTTCCAGACGAAGCGATCGTTGCCCGTGCTGAGCAGCACGTCCCCTGCGACGCTGCCGCCATGGATCAGGACGCTGTCGTCGCCGCCGCTGACGCTGATATTGCCGCCAATAGTGCCATCGAAGACCTCGATGTAATCGGTGTCGAACGCGGCAATGACGTTCCTGTCAACGCTGCCACCGCGCATGATGAAGGTATTCTTGTCCAGGCGCAGGTTGACGTTTCCGATCATGCCGCCGTCCATTTCGGCGTAGTCGCCGCTGTCGAAGGTGCCCTTGATCCAGCCGCCGGACATGTAGAAGGTGTCCAGCCCGTCACCCTGGTTGACGTTACCCTCGATCACGCCGCCGCTCATGACGAAGTCATCGATGCCGCCACCCTGATTGACGTTGCCGGCGATCGTGCCGGAGGCCATGTCGATACTGTCCCGGCCTGGGCCAAAGGTGACATCGCCCTCGATGGCGCCGGTGCCACCTGCCGGAAACACCAGACGGTTGTCACCCTCGGTATCCACCAGCGAAGGCGCTGACCCGCTGTCGCAGACATACGTGTCGTTACCGGCCCCAGGGGAAAATGTACAAGCTGCCTGAGCGGATGGCAGGGCCGCGCCCAGCAAACTCAGTGAGCCCACAATCAGTCGTACACGCATAGCAAAGCCTCCATTCAAAGCCAGCGCGCAACATCAATTGCGCGGGGTCAGGCACTTTTTACAGAGGAAGGCTTGGGAGCGACAACTGGCAGAACTGCTAGTTGCTGGGTATTTAGACGGCAGTGTTGAGACTCAGTCGCGGTAGAACGTCTGCACCAGGTGATAGCCGAATTTGCTCTTCACGGGCCCATGCACAACGCGCAGGGGCTTCTTGAAGATGACCTGGTCGATCGCACCGACCATCTGCCCAGGGCGAATCTCCCCAAGATCACCGCCACGCTTGCCCGAGGGGCAGAGGGAGAACTTCCTGGCGAGCACATCGAACGCCTCACCCTTGGCGATGCGCTGCTTGAGCTTTTCGGCTTCGTCAGCAGTCTTGACCAGGATGTGGCGGGCTTGGGCTTTCATGATCTACCTGTGCATGCAGCGAGAGAAAGCAGCCATTATGCCCGACGCACCGCTACCACCGCGAATCGGCATGGCTTATTGCGCCAGCCATCCACCGTCCATGTTCCAGGCCGCACCGCGCACCTGGCTGCCAGCCTCGCTGCATAGAAACAGCACAAGCTCGCCCAGGTGCTCGGGCGCTACGAACGCTTGTGAAGGCTGTTTTTCCGCGAGCAATTCCCGTTCTGCCTGCTGCGGATCGACGCCGGTTGCAGCACGTGCGTCGATCTGCTGCTGCACCAGCGGCGTCAACACCCAGCCTGGGCACAGGGCATTGCAGGTCACGCCGCTCATGGCGGTTTCCAGCCCTACGACCTTGGTCAGGCCAATCACCCCATGCTTGGCGGCGACATATGCGGCCTTGCCGGTGGAGCCGACGAGCCCATGGACCGAGGCGATGTTGATGATGCGGCCCCAGTTGCGGGCGCGCATACCTGGCAGCACCAGGCGAGTGCCGTGGAAGACCGCAGACAGGTTCAAGGCAATGATCTTGTCCCAGCTGTCCACCGGGAAGTGCTCGACAGGTGCCACATGCTGGATCCCGGCATTGTTGACCAGGATATCCACGGCACCGAATGCCTGTTCGGCAAAGTCCAGCATGGCCTCGATCTGCGCGGCATCGGCAAGATCAGCGGGGTGATGGCGCACCTGCACCCCTAATTGCTCAAGGCTGGCGATGGCAGGTGAAGGGTCACCAAAACCGTTGAGCACGATGTTGGCCCCCGCTCGCGCCAGCACATGGGCAATGCCCAGGCCAATGCCGCTGGTGGAACCTGTGATCACTGCTGTCTTGCCTTTGAGGGTCATGCAAAGCTCCCTAACAGCGCGCCGGCGCCGACTGGAACGAAGAAAGCCGTTGGGCATCGCCCGGGATGGGCTGAGCGTAGGAGCGGAGCGGCTGATCAAAGGTTCCGCAGGGGCCTTCGCGTGAGGCCAAAGCAGCGGCTTTGCGCCACTCCCTCCTACCGGGCTTGCTTCGCAGGACTTAGTCCTGGCGGCTGGTCACTTCCAGCAGGTGGTAGCCGAACTGAGTCTTGACCGGACCCTGCACGGTGTTGACCGGGGCGCTGAAGACCACGGTATCGAATTCCTTGACCATCTGGCCAGGACCGAACGAGCCCAGGTCACCACCCTGACGGCTGGACGGGCAGGTGGAGTTGGCCTTGGCGATTTCAGCGAAGTCGGCACCCGCTTCGATCTGGGCCTTGAGTTCGTTGCACTTGTCTTCGCTGTTGACCAGGATGTGACGGGCGGTTGCACGTGCCATGGGGTAATGCTCCTTGGGAGGGTAAAGAGGCAAAGCCTAACGCACTTCAACCGGTCGTGTCTCGCAGGGTTCGGCCTGCCGCTCACCCAAAAGGCGTGCCGCACCCTGCAACAAGGTCTCAGTGGTGGTCCAGCCAAGACAGCCATCGGTGATGGACACGCCGTATTTCAGCGCCCCGTTGCTCAGGGCCTGACAGCCCTCGAACAAGTGCCCCTCGATCATCATGCCGACGATCGAGGTGTCGCCGCTCAATCGCTGTTGCAACACCTCGTTGAAAACAGCCGGTTGCCGGGCGGGGTCCTTGCCACTGTTGGCATGGCTGCAATCGACCATGATGCGCGCAGGCAGGCCTGCTTTGGCGAGCCCCTGACGGGCCAGGGCAAGGCTGTGGGCGTCGTAGTTCGGACCTTGATGGCCACCTCGCAGCACCAGGTGAGTATGCGCGTTACCCAGGGTTTCGACGATCGCAGGGTAGCCCTGTGCATCCATGCCGAAATGCCGGTGGGCATGGGCAGCACTGCGCATGGCGTCCGTCGCGATGGCAACGCCGCCATCGGTGCCGTTCTTGAAGCCTACCGGCAGCGCCAGCCCGCTGACCATTTCTCGATGAATCTGTGATTCGGTGGTGCGGGCGCCGATGGCGGCCCAGGCCAGCACATCGTCGAAGTAGCCAGCGGCCATGGGCTGCAGCAATTCGGTCGCAACCGGCAGGCCCCGTTCGATCATGCCCAGCATCAGCCCCCGCGACAGTGCCAGACCTGCATGCATGTCGTCGCTGCCATCGAGGTGAGGGTCGTAAGCCAGGCCCTTCCAGCCCACCGTCGTGCGCGGTTTTTCCACGTACGCACGCATCACCAGCAGCATGCGTTCGCCGACCTGTCGGCTCAACGCGGCCAGGCGATCGGCATATTCCAGCGCCGCGCGCGGATCATGCAGCGAGCATGGCCCTACGATGACCAGCAGGCGAGGGTCGCGCCCTTCGAGAATGTCGCAAATGGCTTGGCGGTGCGCATGGACTTGGTGTGCGAGCGAGGCAGACAACGGCATCTGTTGTTTGAGCAGGTGCGGGCTGGGAAGGCGGCGGCTGACAGCGGTATTGGCAGCTTGGGCTTGGGTCAGGGGCAGGGCGAGGCTGGAGGCTTGCATGAGGGTTTTCCTTGGGCGGACGGCAGGCACTATGGCTGCGCAGTCGGCCCTATCGAGGTGTTCGACAGATCGGTGTTTGGCTATTGGTTGAATCAGTGCCACCTGTGCAGAACCGGTCGGAGGCGGCAGGCTGGCCCGAGCGGACGTGGCTAAATCGCCAGGTGGAGGTGCTGGTTACGTAATAGGTGTCGTATTTCATGAATCTGTCCTCTGGATCGTTTGGGTGTAGGCCTGAAAAACAAAACCCCCGGTCGGGAGGCCGACCGGGGGTTTGAGTATTCTCATGTTCGGCGGCCCCTCGAAGGTGGACGCCGTGTGGGTATCGGCGCCTAGTGGCTAAACCAATACCCGAAGTAATAGGAGGCAGGCGCGTTCACGCACACGGTCACGACCGCTGCCGGGCGCGGGGCGCGGCCAGTGGTAGTAGCGAGTGTGTGGATGGTTGCTTGCATGCTGCTCTCCAGTGAATGAGCCCGAGCTTACTGCACATTGCGCGGGCCATTCAATGGAAAATTGCTATGAGCGTAATCGATCGGATGATTACGCCGGGTGGTCACTGGACCGTGGTCTTAGTGACTGTCTTGATCTTCAGCTTGACCACCAGTGGCGCCTGCGCCTGAGCCAGTGGCTTCGCCGGTGCTGTTGGAGCCGCCCGCAGCACCGTCATGGGCACCTGCGGCCCCGGCGTTGCTGCTGTCATTGTCACGGCTGCTGCCTGGGGTATTCACGCTGCTGCCTTCACCTGCAGTCTTGCCGCCCATCTGGTCGGTTTTCGGGTGCATGTCGGTGTTGGTGGTGTCAGTGGCGGCCTGACTGGTACCGGCCAGGGTGGCCAAGGCGAAAGCAACGGACAGCGAAAGGCTACGGATGCGAATCATGGCGAAGCTCCTGTGCATGGATTCTGTCATTGCTTTGGCATAGTCCTGCACAGGAGGTGCCCAGAGGGCGACGGATGGTCGGTTAGGGCACGCTTGCCTCAACAGGCCTCGCCGTGGTGCGAAGGCTTGGGTTCGGCCGTTTCCATCGGAGGATGCTCCTGCGCGGCATGCATCAAGTCCTCGGTGACCCGCAGTTCAGCGCCAGTAGGCGAGAAGGTGGTGGAGGCCGTGAACGGGGCAGGGTGTTCCGCGGCCGGGCGCTTGCCGCGCCGCCACAGGAAAAAGCCCACCATCAACAGGTTGACCACGGCAAACGCCCAGAAAAGCCCGGCTTCGCCAAACTCGGTCATCACGGGTGATATCGCCATCGGCGCCATCGCCGAGCCCAGCGAGTTGATTAGCAGCAGCCCTTGGATCATGGGCACCAAGGCATCGGATGGGGCACGGTCGGCTGCATGGCTGACCGCCACCGGATACAAGGTGAACACCCCGCCGCCCAGCAGAAACAGCATCGCCGGCAGCAGGAATGCATCCGAAGGCAGGAACACGGTGACCAATGCCAGCGCAGCGCACACTGCCGCCAGGGCAATCAGCACGTCCTGACGGTCCTTGCGGTCCGACCACCGCCCCACCGGGTATTGCAACAGCATGGCCCCGAGGATGACCAAGGCCATCATGTTGCCTACTTCGCCGACGTCCAGCCCGATACGTTGGAGATACAGCGGCAGCAACGTATAGATCCCGGCAATGGCCACGCCCGAACCAAAGCATCCCACCAGTCCCGAGGGTGCCACGCCCAGCAGTTGCCGTGGCTTGAGCGGCTCTACCTGGTCCAGCAGTGGCGAAACCCGTGGCAGGATCACGATCGGCAACACCGACAGGGCGGTCAGCACACCTGCCAGCATGAAAGGCGCGGTCTCGCCCAGGCGGGTGATCTCGCCAAGCCCTGCCTGAGCCAGCACCCCGGCGCCATAGAAGGCGATCATGTACAAGGCCAGCAAGCGACCGCGGATCTTGGCGTCTCCGGCAAGCAACAACCAGCTCTCGATGACCAGGAACACCCCCACGGCCGCCCAGCCATTGATCAGGCGCAGCACCGACCACCAGGTCACGTCATAGAACAGGCCTTGCAGCAGGATGGTGACGCCGATCAGCGAGGCAAAGCTGGTGTAGGCGCGGATATGGCCGATGCGCAGGATGAGCCGATCATTGAAGATGGCCCCCAGGGTCAGACCGATGAAGTAGGTGGACGAGACGATGCCGATGGTGGTGGCAGACTCGCCAGCCTCGCCGAGTCGCAGGGTGGTCAGAGAAGACATGAAGCCGTTGCCCAGGGCAATGATGAACAGCCCGAGCAGCGGCGCCAGCGCCATGGCCAGCAAACGCGCAGACATAGGTACCTCAAGTTGGATAGGCGAAGGTTGGCCTTTTCGAGCGCGCACGCTGGTCGACCCGGGTAGGGTAGAGGCTGCACGGATGCGACCTGGGCAAGACTCAACCGCTTGGCCATGCAGGAAGACGGCCGGGCGGGGAGGGTTGAGCCTATTTCACATGAGCGTTCATGGGGTCAGGCGCGGACTCGGTCTTGGTTGCCGGTTGCCACCGTTCAAGGCGACGGGCGAAAAGGAAGCGCGATTCTACGGGCTTGCAGGGTTTTGCCAAGGGTTGACTGCCTGCGGCGCAATGCCGCAGTCTCGAAAAGACATGCCAATGTCTTTCCCAGGCAAATCGCCCGCAGTCGCAGTCGCAGTCGCGGCTGCGACTGCTGTTGCTGTTGCTGTGGCTTTTGCTTCTAAGCGCGCGGTAGCCCAGGCGCCGCAGATCGCGAC
>NZ_DIIQ01000044.1:0-210737 GCF_002420785.1 Pseudomonas sp. UBA5666
GCAACTGCAACTGCAACTGCAAGCCGCGCGCCCTGCAAGATGTATTGCAACTGAAATTAGTCTTGTAGGGCCATAGAATATCACCCTAGCCAAGGCTCATCCCCAACAACCCTGGTGAATCATCGTGCTCGTTCGTTCATATAAAAAAGCGGCGGAATAACCCGCGATCACGCCTAGGACGAAAGGACACGCCATGACACTTCGCACCCAATCACTTTCACGTACCCAGATATTGCGCCTAACCTTGCTAGCCGTTGCCCTCTCACCGCTTGACCACCTACCCGCCTTGGCAGCTGATCAGGTGAAGACCATCAGCCACGATATCGCCCCAGGCCCCCTCGACAGCGTACTGAACGAATACGCCCAGCGCGCCGCCCTTTCGGTGTCGTTCGATCGTAACGCCCTCGCCGACCTGCGCTCGAGCGGCCTGCAAGGACGCTACGGCGCATGGGAAGGGCTTAATCACCTGTTGCAAGGCACTGGCCTGCGCCTCAGTCGCGACACCAATGGTGGCTACCTAGTGCTCCCCCCCGCCCCGAGCAACAGCGGGGCGATGGAACTGACCGCCCTGAGCATTTCCGGCAAGGCCCCCGGCGCACTCACCGAAGGTTCAGGCGCCTACACGACCGAATCGTCCAGCAGCTCCACGCGCCTGAACCTGTCACTCAAGCAAACCCCACAATCGATCACGGTCCTGACGCGCCAGCGCCTGGACGACCAGAAGCTCGATACCCTCACCGACGCACTGGACGCGACCACCGGCATCACCGTCATTCGCGAAAGTCTGGGCGCCGACAGTACGGCGTACCTGTCACGGGGCTTTGCCATCCGCAACTTCGAGATCGACGGCGTCCCCACGTCGGCGAACATGGACAACTACACCCAGAACACGGCCATGTACGACCGCGTGGAAATCGTGCGCGGCGCCACGGGCCTGATCAGTGGCATGGGCAACCCATCGGCCACCATCAACCTGATTCGCAAACGCCCCACCGTTGATCCTCACGTGCAACTGAGCGCCGAGGCTGGTAGCTGGGATCGCTATGGCCTGGGTGTTGATGTGAGCGGCGCGCTCGATGAAAGCGGCAGGCTGCGCGGCCGCCTGGTGGCCGATCACAAGGACCAGCACGCCTGGATCGACCGCTTTAGCCAAGCAATCTCGACCCTATATGGCATCACCGAACTGGACCTGAGCGACACGACCCTGCTGACGTTGGGCCTCAGCCATCAGGTCACCCACAGTACCGCCCCCATTCGCACCGGCTTCCCGCTGTTCACCACGGACGGGGCACGCACACATTTCTCCCGCTCGTTCAATACCGCGCCAAACTGGAGCTACTATGATCGGCAGCAAAGTACCCTCTTCACCTCGCTTGAACATCAGTTCGCCAACGGGTGGAGCGGCAAGGTGGAGTACACCCACGCGCGCAACGACTACGACACCGTGATCGCCTACGTCGATGGCGAAATCGACCCAGCAACCGGTGCCGGTGCAACGATCAACCCGACACGCTGGAAGGCAGCGCCCACCCAGGACAGCCTGGACGCCTATCTCACCGGCACCTTCGACGCCCTGGGGCGCGAGCACGAATTGATCGGTGGCGTGACCCTGTCGCGGACCGAGGAAAGAGGCACCTCCAACTTCGGCGGCTGGCAGAGCGCTCGAACAGGCTACGACGACACCATCGACAACATCTTCAACTGGAACGGGTCGTCCCCCAAGCCAGTGTTCACCCAAATCGGTACCACCGACATGACCGAAACCCAGTACGCCGGCTACTTGACCTCGCGGCTGCACCTGAGCGACGCCGCCAGGCTGATCCTCGGGGCGCGCGTGGTCGACTGGAACAGGGTGAACAAGAGCGCGCTCTATAGTGGCTCGCGTCAACGCACCGAGCGCACCGAAAATGGTGTGGTCATCCCCTATGCTGGGCTGGTCTATGACCTGAACGATACCTGGGCTGCCTACGCCAGCTATACCCAAATCTTCAACCCGCAAGGTAACCAGATCCGCGACGTCAAGGGCTCGCCCCTCGACCCACAGGAAGGCACAGGCTACGAAGTAGGATTGAAAGCCGACCTGCTCGACGAACGCCTGACCGCGAGCCTGGCCCTGTTCCGAGTAGAGCAGGACAACCTGGCAATCGCCGATGGGCGCCTGCTCCAGCCTAACGGGTTTCAGGCGTATCGCGCCGAGAGCGGCACCACGAGCGAAGGTGTGGAGCTTGAGGTCAACGGTGAGCTGGCTGAAGGCTGGCAGGTAATGGCGGGCTATTCCTATAACGTCAGCTTCGATACCAACGACGAGCGCATCGTCACCGAGATTCCGCGCAACAGCGTGAAGCTGTTCACCACTTACCGCCTGCCGGGCGAGCTGGATAAATGGACTGTCGGCGGCGGGGTCAACTGGCAAAGTGAAACGGGCTACGCCTTGAGCTACGCCACCACCCAGAGCAGTTATGCGCTGGTCAACCTGATGACTCGCTACCAGGTCACTCCACAGCTTTCAGCCAGTGTGAACGTCAGTAACCTGTTCGACAGGCACTACCTGACGACCACGGCGGGTGGCATCTACGGCGCACCACGCAACGTCATGACAACCCTGCGCTACAACTTCTGAGGCCCACACCCGCCAGCGGATAAGCGGGCCCATCAATGACGGGCCCGGTAGTTACGCCAGTTCTCCCTCCCAGGGATGCTCCAGCAGCAGCCGCAAGGTCAATGACAGGGTCAGCTGGCGCTCGGCCGCGCTGCGCTCATCGGCAAGTTTACCCACGGCCTCGATGATCTGCTGCTCGGTCATACCTTCCTGGCCCTGCAAAAGTGCCTCGAGCTGGACGTGGTAGGGCTGGTTCAATGTCTCGTATTCGTTTGCATACGAAGTGCGCACAAAATCCATCCAAAACGTGCGCTGCAGTAGCGAATCGGCAATCCGCGCGTTGCTTTCAGCCAGCAGAATACTGCGTGCGGCTTCACGCAGACGCACATCGTCGACGTCGGAAAATACCCGGTGATACATGTAGCGTGATTGAGCCGGCAGTCCCAACGGCCGGACCAACCCTGCCCGATATGCCAGGTGTATCTCCACTTCATCGATCAGGCCGTAGGGGTTGCTGGCCCGCTCGCTGGCAATGTGCTGGGCTGCGACGCGATCCACCTCGTCCAGGCGATACAGCTCGCGGCCAATGCGCACGAGAGCAGGCGCCGTGTCTGCGGCGGCAAGCCCTGCGGTGCGGGTCTCGACCAGGGCACGCACCTCGAACAGGCTAAGCATCAGCAGCATCTGATCAGCACAGGTGCGCGGGCCCGCTGCCTGCTGGAAGACAGCTTCACGGACCTGCGAATGCTCGACACACACCTCGATCAACGCCCAGATACGCCTGCGCAGATCGATGCCTTGAAAGTCATAGTCGTTCGAGCGCCCAAGGTCGTTGAAGAACCGCATCAGGTCATCGCTGCCAGGCTCGTCGGTCAGCGCCGCCCAATGCTCGGAGCGAATCCCACGCTCCTCAGGGCTGGAGTCCGCCAACCAGCGCTCAAGGGATTCTTGCCCGCCAGGGCCATGACGGCGCACAGGCAAGGCCGTTGCCCCGACTTCGCCCAGAGTGCTGCGCAGCGCGGTCTGCGTGGGTTCGGGCACAGGGTTATCGTGCAGGCTTAGCCCAGCCAGACGCCGGTGGGAGTGAGCAAGGGTCGGGCTCATGCCCGCGATATGGTTGTCGCGAAGGTCGATGTCTTCCAACGCGGGGTGCATGTATACCTCTATCGGCAACTCGTTCAAGCCCGTGCCACGCAAGTGCAGCCGTTGTAGATCCAGCAACCGTCCCAGCGGTGGCAGCCGATCGATAGGGTTATGCGACAGGTCAAGGATGCGCAACCTGGTCAATGCACTGAGCCTGGCCAGGCCTGCGTCGTCGATCACGATCTGGTTGCGCGTCAGGCGCAGCTCGGTGAGCTGGGTCAGTGCCTGCAAGCCTTCTGGAACACTGCTTAGCAAGTTGTGGCTCAAGTCCAGGGTGCGTACATTGGGGAATCGCTGGAGAAACCCCTCGGTGATGCCCGACAAGTAGGCGCGGCGAATTGTCAGGTGGGTGACGTGATCGAACGACGCTTGCTCAGGCAACAGCGGAAGACTTTCGATGCGCTCGCTGTCGATGACCAGGCGGTACTCGCCATCGGCATCGGGTCGCTTACGCCGCCAGCATTGGCGGATGCGACGAGCAATCTGTCGACGGCGCTCAGGCAAAGGCGCAGTGGTTGCTTCTCGGCGCCAGGCTGCCAGGTTTTCACCCAGATCGACAAGGCACTGCTGCAATTGGCGCAGGTGATCCCACGGTTGCTCGCCCTGCAACCGCACCCGCTCAAGATACACTTCGATTTCCATCTCGTTCAGCGTCGGGAAGATCTGCTGGTAGCCCCGAAGCATGGCTTGCCGCGACCCTTCCGGACGGCCACTCAGCCTATAGCCGATACGTCCATCGCCAAGGCGCATCGCAGGCCTTGGCTTGCCCACCGGCACCATGCCCAAGAGCCGCGCAGCCTGTGTCCGGTCAGCAAAGGCACGGTCTGCCAGCGCGCTGGCAAGATCGGCCGGGGCCCCCGAGGCCGCCCCCATGGCAACGCGCTGCTCGGGGTCAAGGGTGCGCAGCAATGCCTGGAAAAAATCATCACTGGCCACAGCACCGTGCAGGGGACGTCCTGCATGATCGGTTATCAGGTACCCCTGTGCCTTATGAATCAGGCAGCGGGTCTCGGGTGCCGTGTCAGCGCCTACGCTGGCTCGCATGTCGCCCCCGAATTGCGCCTCGTGCACTTCTATCTTGACTGCCGCAGCCCAAGGCCAGTCGCGGTGCAGCAATGCCAAAGCCAACCGCTCGGTATCCCTGTTAACGGCGTTGGCCTGCTCGAAACCGGCACACGCACGATCCAGGCGTGCGTCATGCAACGCCCATCGTGCCCGCTCGGCCAGCGCAAGCGGCACTTTGCGTTGCTCCAGCAACTGCCTGAGCTCGGTATCGCCCGCGGCCGTGAGCAACTCCCGGCCAGCGCGCGTGGAAAGTGCTGGAAAATCGCGGTGCAGCGGCTCGGCCGCCAGCGCGGGCACTTCCTGTGCCTCATGCCAATGCGCTTCGAAGGCTTGTCCACGCAGGCGGGGGAACGCTCGATGCAGCTCGTATCTGTGCACGGCATCACACAACCGCGCAGGTGCAGGTGCGTTTTCAAGATGCAAGCGACGCAACGCGGCTTCGTCCAGCCCTACACTGCGCAGCACCGCGCGCACCGCTGCTGGGCTAACCGAACTCAGGTTCGAGCCCAGACGCGCCACCAGCATGCCGACGTCGGACCACTCCTGAGGGCGCTCCAGTGCATGGCGCATCCCGCCCGCCTCATTGTCTTCCAGGCTAACTGCAGGGGCTTGGACACGCTGCGGATGCTCAATCGTCGCGCGATACTCACTAGGCCCCAACCTGTAGGCACTGCCCTCTACGGCCACGTGTAAACGCCCATTGAGCAAACCCCGCTGCCCGGCCATCAGGTGCGAGTCGGGAACCGCATAACCTGGCAGGTCGACCCGGGCCAGGCGCTGCTCGCCCGCAGGCGTCAGCACAGGTGCCAGTTCATCGATGACGCCCTCTCGCGCCAGCATCCGGCCCGTGGCTGCACCAACAGCGGCGCCTACCCCAATCATGACGACGTTTTGCGCCACCGACATCAGATGACCGAGCGCTGCCTCTCGATCGCCAAGCGCCCACTCGTGGTAGCCATCGATCACGTCATCGGTAACCTGGCGCGCCGCCAGTGCGAGCAAGGGCAACCCGAGCTCGGGTACGAAGAAACTGGCCAAGCCCAGCAGGTCCAGCCCAAGACCCTTGAGTAAGTGGTTACGCCGGTCGCGCGCTTGACTGTCCACCGCCGTGCTGGGCACAGCCAGGGACTGCGCGTCCTCGAGCAGGGTGTCGACCTGGACGCTGCGCAGGTGCGCGATCAGTGCACCGTGGATGACTTGGTGGCGACCGTCCAGTTCGATGGGGTCCTCAGCCGCTGCGCTGCCCAGCGCATGCTGGAAGCGCTGGCTGAAATGCAGGCGATCATGCTCCTTGATGAAGCGCTGGAAGAACTGCCGGTACGCAGGGTCGCGCAAACGCGTGCCAAGGCTGCGAAACAACTGCGACCACGAAGGGTAAGCGCCAATGGCGCCATGGGGATCGTCAGGTATCCACACGATCAGATTCTGTGGCGCGGATGAGCCGTGCTCAGACGCAGGTTCGAACACCGTAACACCGGTCACCACTCGGCCAAACAGCCGAATTTCGCTGAACGCGCCTGGCAGTGGCTCGACAGCGCCGGCTACAGCACTGACCAGGCGATCAAGCTCCGCACCCTTCACGACGCCCTGTAGCCGCGCGAGCTCTACAGCGGCCAGTAGGCTGCGGCGCCACCCCTCTTCAAGGTCCGCGTTGACTTCGCGTCGGCGCTTGTCGTCGGCAAACAGCACCTGCTTGAGGTGCTGCTGGTAAGCAGCGCCCAGGTCCAAGGACCGACAGACCCCCGCGAAAGCCCGCGGACGCAAGGGGAGCACCGTCCCATCCGCATCCAGCACGTTCGACTGTGGCAACCAGGCTACCTCGGCGGTCTCTCGCCGATCAAAATTGTGTAACGCACAGGCCAGCAAGGGTTGCTCCAGCGTCTTGGGAACCACGCGATCAGGAATGGCGGTTACACCGGACGGGTAACGTACATGCACCACGCGATGAAGCCTGGCAGCTCGGACGTCCACCGGCCGGTGCAAGAGCCTTTGCAATGCCGCCTCAAGTAATGTGCTGGCGAAGTCGTCCAGAGGCTGCACTTGGGCGAAAACGGCCTGAACCTGCTCACGCGCCCGTTGCTGGTCAAGCAGCGCCTGATGCAGGACTTGGAGCTGCTCGACCGTGGCATCAGTCATCCAGGGTGGCAGTCGGTCGGCGATGAATGCATCCACGGAATCATCGGAGAACGGCGAGTTTGTCATGAAGCACCTGTGAGTCGCAAAAGCGTCACTCAGCCAGCTTCGAGACCTGTCTTTGAGGTAGTTGTCTAACGCCACCCACATGCAGCGCGGTGCTTAGCCCGGCGTCACCGACCTCAGTCTCCCCACACGTGGCCAGTTGCGCTACAATCGCGCCCGGGTGCTAGCTGCTTGGGGCAGTGAAGCAGGTTAAACAAGCTACGCAGGTCGGGCCGCCATGCGGGAGTTATTGCGCCTATGCAAAACACGATGGTCCCCAAAGCACAGCAACTGGCCGAGCGCGCGCTGGCCAGCCTCGAACGTTTCCTGCACATCGAAGCCGTCAGTGGTGTGGTACTGCTGATCGCCGCCATCGCCGCCCTGATCTGGGCCAACTCCCCGGCCGCCGCCAGTTACGACGCCCTCTGGCATACGCCAATCACGCTGGGCATCGGCTCGCTGGTCTATTCCCAGTCCCTGCATTTCTGGATCAACGACGGCCTGATGACGATCTTCTTCCTCGTGGTCGGCATGGAGATTCGCCGCGAGATTCATGAAGGCGCCCTTTCCAGCCTGCGCCAGGCGTCCTTGCCCATGGTGGCAGCCATGGGCGGCGTCGCCGTGCCTGCCATGGTCTACCTGGGCTTCGGCCATGCGCCCAGCGAACAGCAAGGCTGGGCCGTGCCGACAGCCACCGATATCGCCTTTGCGGTCGGCGTATTGGCGTTGCTGGGCAAGTCGATCCCGTCGAATATTCGCGTCTTTCTGCTGGCCCTGGCGATCATCGACGACATCATCGCCGTGCTGATCATCGCCGTGTTCTATTCCGGTGGCCTGGACTACCTAGGCTTCGCTGTCGCGGCAGTGGGCGTGCTGCTGGTCCTGCTCATGCAGCGCATTGGCGTCGGCTCGGCCTTCGCCTACGTCATCCCAGGCGCGATCACATGGGTGGGTGTGCTGATGACCGGCGCCCACCCTACCCTGGCAGGCGTCGTACTCGGCCTGATGACCCCTGTCACCAGCCGACCCATGTGGGAGCGCCCCGTAGAAGCCGTGTCGCGCCTGAGCGATGAGGTAGTCGGCCGCGCCAAAGCCGCGGCCCAAGACGCAAGCGAACTGCTGACGCCCCTCAAGCAGCTGCGCGTGGCCCAACGTGAAGTGCTGCCGCCGGTGGTGCGTGTGCAAAGCGCGCTGCACCCTTGGGTGGCATTCGGGATCATGCCGCTGTTTGCCTTGGCGAATGCCGGGGTGAGCCTGTCGGGCGTCAACCTGGACAGCGAGACGCCGCGCTGGGTGATGGAGTCGGTGATGGCGGCGCTGGTCATCGGCAAACCAGTGGGCATCGTCGGCATCAGCTGGCTGATGGTGCGCCTGGGCGTGTGCTCGCTGCCGCCAGGGGTCAACTGGAGCGGCATCACCTTGATCGGGCTGCTGGCCGGCATTGGCTTCACCATGTCCATCTTCATCGCCAACCTGGCGTTCGCCAGCCCAGCGGCGCTGGGTGCGGCCAAGTTGGGCGTGCTGGCAGGCTCGGTGGTTGCGGCCACGCTGGGCCTGGCATGGGGCGCGTGGCGCGTGCGCGGTAAACACAGGTAGCGCCGACGCTGTTTCCCCATGCTCACGCGCATGGGGAAACACGCTTAAGGCTTGCCAAGAGCCGCTCGTCGTCCCAATCATCGATCCGAGTCAACCCAGGGCAACGGGACCTTTCGAACAGGTACGAGCATTCTCAACTGCAGGAGCTTTTACCATGCGCGACTACCCTACCCCGCCCTTCCCCTCCCAACCCCAGACAGTGCCCGGCTCCCAGCCGAAAATGGACCCGGTACCGGACTGCGGCGAGCAGACCTACGTCGGCCATGGCCGGCTCGAGGGCAAGAAAGCGCTGATTACTGGCGGCGACAGCGGCATTGGCCGCGCAGTGGCCATCGCCTATGCCCGTGAAGGCGCCGATGTCGCTATCTCCTACCTGGACGAACACGAAGACGCCAAGGAGACCGCGCGCTGGGTCGAGGCAGCCGGGCGCAAGTGCCTACTGCTGCCAGGCGATCTGGCGCAGAAGCAGCAATGCCATGCGATCGTGGAAAAAACCGTGTCCGAATTCGGCCGCATCGACATCCTGGTCAACAACGCCGCCTTCCAGATGGCCCACGAAACGTTCGAGGAAATCGAAGACGACGAGTGGGTGAAAACCTTCGACACCAACATCACGGCGATCTTCCGCATCTGCAAGGCCGCCTTGCCGTCCATGCCCAAAGGCAGCTCGATCATCAACACAAGCTCGGTCAACTCCGATGATCCGTCTTCCTCGCTGTTGGCCTATGCGGCGACCAAAGGCGCCATCGCCAACTTCTCCGCAGGGCTTGCGCAACTGCTGGCCAAAAAAGGGGTACGCGTCAACAGCGTAGCGCCAGGCCCGATCTGGACGCCGTTGATCCCCGCGACCATGCCCGACGAAGCAGTCAAGAATTTCGGCTCCAGCTACCCCATGGGCCGCCCGGGCCAACCGGTGGAAGTAGCCCCGATCTACGTGCTGCTGGGTTCGGACGAAGCGAGCTACATCAGCGGCTCGCGCTATGCAGTGACAGGCGGCAAGCCCATTCTCTGACTGACGCAGGGCTCTGCACCCGCAGAGCCCTCCACCACCTCACGGCATCAGAATCGCCTGAGCGTGGTCAATGCAAGGCACCGGCATGCTGTCCCTGCTCACCATGAGCCACTGGCGCATGCGAGCAGTGTCGAATATCTGGCCTTCTTCCATCATCGTCAGAATCAATGCCTGGGACATTCGGTAACACCCACACTGGGCGCACTGGCGCTGCTCCCACCCGCCGGCACATTCGACGGACTCTGCTTGTCCTGCGCATATCAGACAGCTCATGTAAGCCCCCTTGTTGTTCTTGTTCACCAACGCGTGGTCGCATGACCCACCCGACCCGGGCATGGCCAACTTCCATGAGATATCCGTGCCAACGCTTAAATTCCGTGAAATACGCTGCCCGATTGTCGGTCAGGTCAGCAGTTGACTGAGCACCGCGCGCAGTTTCCCGGGTTTTACCGGCTTGTTCAGTACCGGCATGCCCAGCGCCTGGAACGCCCGCCTGCCTTCGTCGCTGCGGTCGGCGGTAATGATGACCGCAGGGATCGTGCACCCGAATTGCTCACGCAACCGCTCAACCACGTCGCACCCCAAAACGCCATGATCCAGGTGATAGTCGGCCAAAATCAATTCTGGCGGCCGACCCTGCAGCGCGATACAGGCCGCGTGCTGATCCAAAGCCGTGACGACCTCGCACCCCCATTGGCTCAACAAGGCGCCCATGCTGTGCAAGATACTCGACTCGTTATCCAGCACCAGCAGCCGCCGCCCCGGCAGTGGGTCCCCCATGCTCGGCTGCAGGAGGACCACTGGGGTAGCAGCCGGCAGGCAGCTTGCCATTGGCACCTCAATCGTGAACACCGACCCTCGTCCGGGCCGCGACCGCACCCGTACCGGATGCTCGAGTATCTTGGCGATGCGCTCGACGATCGCCAGGCCCAGGCCAACCCCCTTGCGCTCGGCTGCACGGCCCACATCCAACTGGTTGAACTCGAGGAAGATCGACTCCAGGCGATCTTCCGGGATACCGCGCCCGGTATCCCATACCTGCAGCGCCAGGTAATGGCCACGCCGCTGCGCCGCCAACAGCACGCCGCCCGTTGACGTGTAGCGGCAGGCATTGCTGAGAAAATTGCGCAGGATACGGGTCATCAGCCGCAGATCGGTGCCCACGGCAACGTCGGGAATGCGCGCCCTGAGCTTGAGCCCTGCGGCGTCGGCCACTGGCTCGAACTCAGACACCAGCGGCGCGAACACGGTGCTCAGGTGGTACACGCCCATGTCCGGCTTCACGGCGGCCTGATCAAGTCGCGAGATGTCCAACAGGTCAGTCAGCAGGTCTTCGGCCCCTTCCAAGGCCTGGTGAGTGCGCTCCACCAGCAGTTGTTCGGCCTGCGCAAGCGGCCGCTCGCGCAGGGTCGAGATCAGCAAGCGGGCGGCATTGAGCGGCTGCAGCAGGTCATGGCTGGCCGCCGCCAGGTACTTGTCTTTGCTGCGATTGGCCAGTTGTGCGGCGTCCCGGGCGTCGCGCAGGGCCCGGGCGATCTGCTTGCGTTCGGTGATCTGCTGGTGCAGGTTGCGATTGGCTTCGAGCAGTTGGTCGGTCCGGTCGGCCACCCGCTGCTCAAGCTCATCGTTGAGTTGCTGCAAGTGCTGCTGCGCCAGCTTGCGCTCGGTAATATCGGCCACGAACCCTTCCACCAAGCCCTCATGCCCGGGTTTGCGCAACAGGTTCATGAGCACGTCGATGTGGCTGCCATCACGGCGCCGCAGGCGGGTTTCGTAACCGTGCAGGCTATGCTCGCGCGCCAAGGTCGTGGTGATGGCGTGCAGTTCCTGAGCACCCCCGACGAAGAGGTTGGCGCCAAGGTCGGTCAACGAGAACAGTACGGCCTGAGGGTCGTCGTAGCCCAGCATCCGCGCCAGGGCCGGGTTGGCAGCACGCATGCCGTCCTGCAGGCTGGCCTGGAAGATGCCGTGAACGGCATTTTCGAACAACCACTTGTAGCGGTTGCGCTCAGCTTCCAGTTCCTCCAGCCGCGCGGCCAGCTCCGGGTAATGACTCTTGCGCGCGGACTGGTCGCCCAGCCCGAGCAGCCCGGCCAGTGCTCGCTGCTGCGCTTCAGAGGGCTTCGCCATAAACGACCTCGACGTCTCGCTGACTGGAGGCACGTGGGTTGGTCAGGATGCACGGATCGTCCATTGCGTGCTGCGACAGGAATGGAATATCGCTGGTGCGCACACCGTGCAGCCCGAGTGTTTCATGGAAGCCCATGGCGTATTTCAAGGCGATCAGGTGGTCGACCAGACGCGCGCAGATCTGCCGGTGGTTCAGGCCCCGGCAATCGATGCCCATCACCTCGGCAATCACCTTGAAACGCTCTGGCGCCGAGCTGTAGTTGAACGCCACCACATGCTCGACCAGCACCGCGTTGCACAGCCCGTGGGGCAGATCCAGGAAGCCGCCCAGGCTGTGGGACATCGCGTGCACGGCGCCGAGGATGGCATTGGAAAAGGCAAGCCCCGCCTGCATGCTGCCCAGCATGACTTTTTCGCGCAGGCCGATGTCGGTCGGATTGGCGATCATCTGCACCAGGTTGCCGTTGATCAGCCGCATGGCTTCAAGGGCATGGGGGTCGGTCAAGGGGCCGTGGCCGGTGGAGACGAACGCCTCGATCGCATGCACCAGGGCATCGATCCCGGTACAGGCCGACAGAAACGGGTCCATGCTCAGGGTGGTCTGCGGATCGATCAACGACACGTCGGGCACCACCGCCTTGCTGACGATGGAGAACTTCATGCGCTCCTGTTGGTTGGAGATGATCACGAACTGCGACACATCCGCCGAGGTGCCGGCCGTGGTCGGGATCAGGATCAGCGGGGGGCTGGGCACGCGGATCATGTCCACACCCTCGAATTCGAGGATGCTGCGTCCGTGCGCCACCACGATGCCGATGGCCTTGCCGCAGTCCATCGGGCTGCCCCCGCCGACTGCGACGATGACATCGCAATGGTTTTGCCGGTAGATCTCGGCGCCGAGCATCACCTCCTCAACCCGGGGGTTGGGCGACACTGCGCTGTAGAGGCAATAGTCGATGCCCTGGGCTTGCAGGCTGACCTCGACGTCGGCCACCCACCCGGCAGCGATCACCCCGGGGTCGCTGACCACCAGCACCTTGCGGGCCCCGAAGGTCTTGGCGTAGTTGGCCACGTTATGCCGGCAGCCGGCACCGAAGATGATTTCAGGCGAAACGAATTTGCGTAGCGGGCTGAAACTCTGGCTCATGGGCAAGCCTGATCTTATTGTTCTGGAAGGTGAGTGCCAGCGTAATGCATCCATCCACGAAAGCAACCAGACCTAGGTGGCATCGTTGCTCACTCGACCCAGGCCCTGACCCTGGCGAGCTCGAGAAAGCCCAGCACATCCTCCTCAAGGCCTCGCACGTCCCCATAGCGCTGACGCAAGTGCTCGATCACAACGGCCACGCTGCGCTGCCCGTCCAGCAGTTCCAGCACCCAACCGGCACTGCCGGTCAGTTCGATGACCATGCCCGGGCATTGGAGCACATGCATGCCGGTACTCGGCTCCCAGCGCAAGCGTGCCCGCCGGTGCACTTGCAAGGCCTGCTGACGGCTGATCGGCTCCACGGCTCAACATGTTCCTGGCGGGTAGAAAGACGCCGGCCACCGCGAGGGTGGCCGGCGTGCGGATCAACGGTTAGCGAAGTACATCGTCACTTCAAAGCCAATGCGCAAGTCGGTGAAGGTGGGTTTGGTCCACATGGCGTGTCCTCTTCTTGGGCCGGACGATTCCGGTACAGCCATTAATGCACGGGCAGCCGCGGGGCCAAATGCTACTTTGGAACGAACTCACGGCGCCCATCGACGAGGGTGCCTGAGCCTTAGAAGAAGCCCAGTGGATTGATGTCATAACTCACCAGCAGGTTCTTGGTCTGCTGGTAGTGGTCGAGCATCATCTTGTGGGTTTCGCGGCCCACGCCCGACTTCTTGTAGCCCCCGAACGCAGCATGCGCCGGGTACAAGTGGTAGCAGTTGGTCCAGACGCGCCCGGCCTTGATGCTGCGGCCCATGCGGTAGGCACGGTTGATATCGCGGGTCCACACGCCAGCGCCCAGGCCGAATTCACTGTCGTTGGCGATGGCCAGCGCCTCGGCTTCGTCCTTGAAGGTGGTCACACCCACCACGGGCCCGAAGATTTCCTCCTGAAACACGCGCATCTTGTTGTCGCCCTTGAGCAGCGTGGGCTGGATGTAATAGCCGCTGGCAAGGTCGCCCTGCAGGCGCTCGGCAGCGCCGCCGGCCAGCAATTGCGCGCCTTCGTCCTGGGCGATCTGCAGGTAGGACAGGATCTTGTCGTACTGCTGCTCGGAGGCTTGCGCGCCGACCATGGTGTCGGTATCGAGCGGGTTGCCACGGCTGATCTTGGCGATCTTCTTCATCACCTCGGCCATGAACGGCTCGTAGATCGATTCCTGGATCAGCGCCCGCGACGGGCAGGTGCACACCTCTCCCTGGTTGAAGAAGGCCAGGACCAGCCCTTCTGCCGCCTTCTCGATGAAGGCGGGCTCAGCCTGCATGATGTCCTCGAAGAACACGTTCGGCGACTTACCGCCCAGCTCTACCGTCGAGGGGATGATGTTGTCCGCAGCGCATTTCATGATGTGCGCGCCCACTGGCGTGGAGCCTGTGAAGGCGATCTTGGCGATGCGCTTGCTGGTGGCCAGGGCCTCTCCGGCTTCACGGCCAAAGCCCTGGACGATATTGAGCACGCCAGCGGGCAGCAGGTCGGCGATGAGTTCGGCAAACACGGTAATCGACAGCGGCGTCTGCTCGGCGGGCTTGAGCACCACGCAGTTGCCAGCGGCCAGTGCCGGGGCAAGCTTCCAGGCGGCCATCAGCAAAGGGAAGTTCCAAGGGATGATCTGCCCCACCACACCCAGCGGTTCATGGAAATGGTACGCGACGGTGCCCTCGTTGATCTCGGCGGCGCCGCCCTCCTGGGCTCGGATGCAGCCGGCGAAATAGCGGAAATGATCCGCCGCCAGCGGCACGTCGGCATTGAGCGTTTCACGCACGGCCTTGCCGTTGTCCCAGGTTTCGGTAATCGCCAGCACCTCCAGGTTCTGCTCGATGCGATCGGCGATGCGCAGCAGCATCAGCGCGCGGTCCTGCACCGAGGTTCTGCCCCAGGCATCGGCCGCGGCGTGGGCGGCGTCCAGGGCCTTGTCCACATCCTGGGCGGTGGACCGCGGAAATTCGGCGATCGGCTGGCCGTTGACCGGCGAGCTGTTGGTGAAATATTGCCCCGCCACTGGCGGTACGAACTGGCCGTTGATGAAGTTGCCATAGCGTGGCTTGAAGGACACGACGGCGCCTGGGGTTCCGGGTTGTGCGTAGATCATGCTGAGCCTCTGCGGGTCGATGCCTGCCTGCGACAGGCGATACGACGATGGTAAAAAGCCCCGCTTGCCAGGCGAATGCATCGTTGGCAGCGGGGCGCTCGTCATTTGGTAGTAGGGTTCAGCGCTGCGCGTTTGCGCTGGCGCTCTGCAATTGCTTGGGCAGCTTGAAGGTCCAGAGCATGCCGCCCTGGTTGAAGTCCTTGACCCGCTTGGCCACCTCCCCGCCCCACAGCGGTACAGCCCCGCCCCAGCCGGAGACCACCGACACGTACTGCTCGCCATCCATTTCCCAGGTCACCGGTGAGCCAAGGACACCGGAGCCGGTCTGGAACTCCCACACCTTCTCGCCGGTCTTGGCATCGAAGGCCTGGAGGAACCCCTCGGGGGTGCCGGTGAAGACCAGGTTGCCCTTGGTGGTCAGCACCCCACCCCACAGCGGGGCGTAGTTCTTGTGACGCCAGACTTCCTTGCCGCTGACCGGGTCGATGGCACGCAGTACGCCGATGTAGTCTTCGTTCAGGGGCTTGATGGTGAAGCCTGCGCCCAGAAACGCTGCGCCTTTCTTGTAGGCGATGCCCTCGTTCCAGATGTCCATGCCCCATTCGTTCGAAGGCACGTAGAACAGCCCGGTGTCACGGTTGTAGGCCATGGGCATCCAGTTCTTGGCGCCCAGGAAGGCCGGCGCGACGAACACCGAGCTGCCCTTGGCCTCGCTGCCCGGTGCGCCCGGGCGACTGGCGTCGTTGTAGAGCGGGCGACCGTCCTTGTCCAGGCCCGTGGCCCAGGTGATCTTGTCGACGAAGGGGAAGCCGCGGATGAACGTGCCGTTGGTGCGGTCTAGCACGTAGAAAAAGCCGTTGCGGTCAGCCGTGGCGGCGGCCTTCACCTCCTTGCCCCCGTCCTTGTAGTTGAACGCTATCAGCTCGTTGACGCCGTCGAAGTCCCAGCCGTCGTGGGGCGTGCTTTGGAAGTGCCACTTGATCGTTCCATCGTCCGGGTTCAGTGCCAGGCGCGAGGACGAATACAGGTTGTCGCCGGGACGCAGGTGCGAGTTCCAGGGGGCGGGGTTACCGGTGCCGAACAAGATCAGATTGGTTTCCGGGTCATAGTAGCCGCCCAGCCAGGGAGCCGCGCCGCCGGTCTTCCACAGATCGCCCGGCCAGGTCTTGCCGGCTTCACCGCCCGAGATGCCGTTCTCGATGGCTTTGCCGTCCTTGTAGACATAGCCCATGTGGCCCTCGACCGTGGGCCGCATCCAGAGCAACTCGCCATTCTCCGGATTGTAGGCCTGGATCTTGCCCACCACCCCGAATTCGCCCCCGGCAACGCCGGTGATGAGCTTGCCGTTAACGATCATGGGCGCCGCGCTGATGGAGTAGCCTTCCTTGTGGTCGGCCACTTTTTTGCTCCAGACCACTTTGCCGGTGTCCTTGTTCAGGGCCACCAGTTTGGCATCCAGGGTGCCGAAGAAGACCAGGTTGCCGTACAGCGCAACCCCTCGGTTGATGACATCGCAGCAAGGGCGGATATCGTCGGGCAGGCGGGCATCGTACTGCCACAGCTTCTTGCCGGTGCGTGCGTCGACGGCGAATACCCGTGAGTAGGAACCTGTGAGGTACATGACCCCATCCTTGATCAACGGCTGCGCCTGCTGGCCGCGCTGCTTCTCGCCGCCAAACGAGAATGCCCAAACCGGCCGCAACTCCTTGACGTTGCGGGTGTTGAGCATGTCCAGCGGACTGTAGCGCTGGCCCTGCACACCCAGCCCGTTGGTCACGATCTGCTGGGGGTTCTTGGGGTCTTGCAGGATCTCGGCATCGGTGACGCCGGCGTGGGCTGCGCCGGCAAGCAGCAAGGCGCTGAACACAAGGCTCAAGGCAAACACGGGACGGCATGGAGTACGGGTCATGGCAGCTACCTTTGGCTTTTTGTTATGCCGGGAAATTTTCCCGGTGTGGCGGGAATTCTTGTTCCCGCCCTGGCTGCCAGCAATTGACCGCAATGCGCAAAACCCTAGTTCCTTGGTACAAGGGAACAGGGCCTGGCCGTTATCAGGGCCTCACATCCACCCGTTGCATCACCTGCTTTTCATAGCGTGGGTACAGGTGACTGACACTTCGAATCAGCTCATAGCGCGTCAGGCTGATCGCGGCAAACCGCTCGGGCACAGGGCTGCGGATCATCTCGACCATGTCGGCGCCCTGCTCGGCGCCTTCGCGCATCAGGCCATCCAGCCAACGCAGGTAATCGTGCATCTGGGCAAAGGGCCTGCTATCGCTTGCGACAGGGCCATGGCCCGGTACCAGTTGCTGCCAGGGCAAGGCCTGCAACGTGTCCAGGTCACGTTGCCAGACGTCCAGCCCCGGGCTGTTGGGCGTGGTCAGGGCACGCTCGTAGAACACCAGGTCGCCCGCGAACAGCACGCCGGTCGTTTCATCGAAAATGGCCAGGTCAGCGCCGGTATGCCCTGCCAAGCCCAACAGGCGCAGTCGATGCCCGCCCACTTCACGCCTGCCGGGTTGTACCACCTCGGTCGGCAAGACCACTTCGGTGCCTCGCATCCAGTCACCGACCAGACGGTACATGTTCTCGGCCATGGCATCGCCCTGCTGGCGCAACAGCTCGGTCGTACCGGCCAGTGCAGCGATCGGCACCTCGGCGAATGCCTGGTTGCCCAGCACATGATCCGGGTGGTGATGGGTCAACAGGACTTCGATGACGGGCTTGTCCGTGACCCCGGCGATTGCCTGGCGCATGGCCTCCCCATAGCGCTTGGACGGCCCACTATCGATCACCACCACACCGGCGTCGGTCACGATGAACGCCGTGTTCACGACATTGCCGCCGTTGGCCTTCTGGAAATTGTCGGTACTGCCTTCAAGTACCCAGGTGCCCTGGGCGATCTGTCGCGGCGCTAGCCGGTAGTCGAAGTCGGCCAGCGCCGGCAGGCCCACGCCCAGCAGCAAGAGCATCATCCATCGCATCAGGTACCTCCCATGGGCATGAAACCACGCCGGCCACGTTCAAGGCACGGCGGCTTCGAACCGATTGCCGCTGTTGTCCTGAAGCACCAGGCGGATAGGCCCCGGTGCGCGTACATCGAACCCAAGGCTTGGGTTTTCACTGACCGCCGGATAAAGCACCAAGGTCGCGATCTGCTGCCCGTGTTCATCCAGCAACTCAGCTTGGTTGATGAAGAACTCGGGAATCCCGCTGACCAGGCCATTGTCCATGGGGTGAGCGATCTGCAGGCGCAAGCGGCTGCCATCCTGGCGCCGATAGCGCCCCCCGAGCACTTCACCCAAGTGCTCCTCCCATCCAGGCTGGGTGCGCACCACGCTGGGTGCGGTGCACCCCCCACCCGCTGCGTCGACCAGGGCCGATCCCACATGCCAGGTGCCGTCGCGGGTCAGCGCCGCTGCGCGTAACGGCGTAGCCTGCTCGACCCGGATGCGCACCGACAACCAGGGCATGACCTGTTCCCCAGGTTCGAAGTCGACGATGCGCGGCAACGGATTGAGCTCGGCCCAGGCCAGAATCCGCACCACGTCAGGCAAGGCCCGAGCATCGATCTCCAGCGGGACCTGGCGAGCATCCTCGGCAAAAGGCGGCGCCAGCACCTTGACCCGATCATCGAAGACGAACGGCGCCTGGTTCAAGATCTGCTTGTGGTAGAACGCCCACATCACCGAAGGGACAGGGTCGGCATTGCTGACAGGTGTACCGCCCAGCCCATGAGCCGACCCGCTCAGGATGCACACCAGCCCCAATCCCGCTCGCCAGTTCATCGTCCGCTCCTATTGGTACATCTCCGGGACTTCGTAGCGCAGCCCGTAGTGCGCGTAGAGCGCCTGCATGCGCCCCTCGCGGATCATCGTTTCCAGGGTTTCTTCCAGGGCATAGGCCAGCTGCCGGTTGCTTTCGTGCACCGCCATTCCGATGTCCCAAACCTGCTTGCCCAGGCTGGGGTAGGCGTTTTCAGCCACCTGCAGGTGCCGATCGCGGGCCTGGTGCAGTTGCCAATCCACTTCACCGCGCATGGCCATCACCGCATCCACCTCGCCCTTGCCCATGGCCGCGAACGCTCGCTGCACGCTGGGGTAGTGGCGCGCGCTGGCACGCAGTAGCCCGTCGAACACCGATGTCAGGTAGAACGAAGGCACGCTGTCCACCTCGACCCCGACCGGGTGACCCTCTAGCGCCGCGATACTACTGACCGCAGGCAGGCGCCTGCGATCGAACGCCACCTGCCAGCGCTCCTGCTGGTAAGGGCCGAACATCACCACCTGGCCGTTTTCCAGCTCGCCCAATTCGTTGCGCTTCTGGGTATAGGCCTGGTCGTAGGGCACGCGCATCATCACATCGGCCAGCTGCTGGTGACGCAGGGGGCTTGCTCGCCAGATGTAATCGCGCAGGTCGTCGTCGAGCTTCTCGCCAGGCGGTGCCCAGATCAGTTGCAGGCGTACGCCCAACCCGTCGGCCAGCGCCTGCGCCAGCTCCACGTCCACCCCACGGGCCTGGCCGTGGTCCTGGAAACTGTAGGGGGCAAAGTCCTTGTAGACCGCCACCTTGAGCTCGCCTGCGGCGATGATCGAATCGTAGTTGCGCACCTGCGCCTGCACCGCCGCCGCCCCTAGCAGCAGACCGGCAATGGCGCAGAACATGGCCGCCCAGTGGCGCACGACGTTCATTCCTCCACGTGCACGCTGTCCAGGTAAGTGCGCACTGCCCAGAGCGCTTCCTGGCTCAGGTAGTCCGCCATCTTGGGCATGTATACGCGGCCATCGCGCACGGCACCGTGACGCACACGTTCGACGAACCACTCATCGCCCGCTTCGCCGACGTCGAGCATGCGCAGGTCAGGCGCGATGCCGCCGGACTTGGCTTCAAGACCATGACACGCCGCGCAGTTCTGGTTGTACGCCGACGCCCCGATTTCGACCGCCTTGTCGTGCTCGGGTGACTCGCGGTAAGGGTTGACCGCCGCCCAGCCATCGGCATCCAGGCTCACGCCAGCCTCCTTGATCGGGGTCAGCCCCTGGGTCTCCACCGCCTGCGGCACCACGTTGCCATGGGCCCAGGCCGACCCGGTCAACACGGCACCGGCCAACAGGCCGGCAGCCAGCACGACGTTGCGTTTGATTGTCATTGTTATGCCCTCACGGTTGCACGCAAGGCCTCAACCACAGAGGCCGTGCCGCCATCTTAGAAACCGCGGCGCCGGGGCCGTATGCTGCTTTGGTGGTCGGGTGCTCGTTCCTTGGTAGTAGGGCTTGCGACGACGTGCGAAAAGAGGTTGGCGGTGGGAAGTTTTCCCGGCCTCGGCGGGATTTTCTCCCTGTTGCGCAGCGTCCGGACGGACCACGCTGTGCGGGCCAAACTCCACAGGGAATTGCAACCATGACAACAAGATCGCTACCCGCCCCGTCTCCCCTGGCCCTGAGCGTGAAGGCCCTGCTGCTGGCCGCAAGCCTGGCCACCGGGACAGTGGCCACGGCGGCAACCACAAGCCCGGCACCTGCCAGCAAGAACGTGACCTGGGAAGACATCGCCAACGACCACCTCACGACTGGGGACGTCCTGCAATACGGCATGGGCACCAACGCCCAGCGCTGGAGCCCGCTGGCCCAGGTCAACGACAAGAACGTGTTCAAGCTGACCCCGGCCTGGTCCTACTCCTTTGGTGACGAAAAGCAACGTGGCCAGGAGTCTCAGGCTATTGTCAGCGACGGCGTGGTGTACGTCACCGGCTCCTACTCGCGGGTATTCGCCCTCGATGCCAAGACCGGCAAACGCCTGTGGACCTACAACCACCGCCTGCCGGACAACATTCGCCCGTGCTGCGACGTGGTAAACCGTGGCGCTGCCATTTACGGCGACAAGGTCTACTTTGGCACGCTGGACGCCCGGGTCATCGCGCTGAACAAACACACCGGCAAGGTGGTGTGGAACAAGAAATTCGGCGACCACAGCGCCGGCTACACCATGACCGGGGCGCCTGTGCTGGTCAAAGACAAGACCAGCGGCAAGGTGCTGCTGATCCACGGCAGCTCGGGTGACGAATTCGGCGTGGTGGGCCAGCTGTTCGCCCGTGACCCGGAAACCGGCGAGGAAGTGTGGATGCGCCCCTTCGTCGAGGGCCACATGGGCCGCCTCAATGGCAAGGACAGCACCCCTACTGGCAACGTCAAGGCACCGTCCTGGCCGGATGACCCGACCACCGAAACCGGCAAGGTGGAGGCCTGGAGCCACGGCGGCGGCGCACCCTGGCAGAGTGCAAGCTTCGATGCCCAAAGCAATACCATCATCGTTGGTGCCGGCAACCCAGGCCCCTGGAACACCTGGGCACGCACCGCCAAGGACGGCAACCCGCACGATTACGACAGCCTCTATACCTCCGGCCAGGTGGGCGTGGACCCCAGCACTGGCGAGGTCAAATGGTTCTACCAGCACACCCCCAACGACGCCTGGGACTTCTCTGGCAACAACGAGCTGGTGCTGTTCGACTACAAGGACAAGCAAGGCAAGGTGATCAAGGCCACGGGGCATGCCGACCGCAACGGTTTCTTCTACGTGGTCGATCGCAACGACGGCAAGCTGCAGAACGCCTTCCCCTTCGTCGACAACATCACCTGGGCCAGTCACATCGACCTCAAGACCGGCCGTCCCGTGGAAAATCCAGGGCAACGGCCCGCCAAGCCGCTGCCGGGAGAAACCAAGGGCAAGCCGGTGGAAGTCTCGCCACCCTTCCTGGGCGGCAAGAACTGGAACCCCATGGCCTACAGCCAGGACACCGGTCTTTTCTACATCCCGGGCAACCAGTGGAAAGAGGAATACTGGACCGAGGAAGTGAACTACAAGAAAGGCTCCGCTTACCTGGGCATGGGCTTTCGCATCAAGCGCATGTACGACGACCACGTAGGCACCCTGCGCGCCATGGACCCGACCACCGGCAAGCTGGTGTGGGAACACAAGGAGCACCTGCCGCTGTGGGCCGGGGTGCTGGCGACCAAGGGCAACCTGGTGTTCACCGGAACCGGTGACGGCTTCTTCAAGGCGTTCGACGCCAAGACCGGCAAAGAGCTTTGGAAATTCCAGACGGGCAGCGGCATCGTTTCCCCGCCCATTACCTGGGAGCAGGATGGGGAGCAATACATCGGTGTCACTGTCGGCTATGGCGGGGCGGTGCCGCTGTGGGGCGGCGACATGGCCGAACTGACCAAGCCAGTGGCCCAAGGCGGTTCGTTCTGGGTGTTCAAGATACCGAGTTGGGACACCACGACTGCTCAACGTTGACCGACAGCGGGGCGCGCTCCGGCTGCGCCCCGCCCTTTTGCGTCTGTCCAGGGAACTCGATCATGACCTTTCTACCACTGGCCTTGTTGCTGGCCATCACTCCCGCGTTGGCGCTGGCCATTGATAGCGATGACGGCGACACGCCGTTGAGCATCAACGGCTGCGTGATCGCCGAAGCCAGCCAATGCCCCGGCGCCAACCTGCGGGGCGCCAAGCTGGCCAATCAGGACCTGCGCAAGATGAACCTGGCCGGCGCCGACCTGCGCGATGCCGACCTGCGTCACGCCCGGCTGGACCTGGCCAATCTCGAAAAAGCCCGGTTGCAGGGCGCCAACCTGACCCGCGCCAGCCTGCAGCAAAGCAACCTGCGCCTGGCCGACCTGAGCAGTGCACGGCTGATGGCCATCCAGGGCTGGGGGCTGTTTGCCCAAGGCGCCCAGTTCACCAACGCCGACCTGAGCGCTGCCTACCTGCAATTCGCCCGGCTCTCGGGCGCCAGGATGCAGCAGGCCAACTTGCAGGCTGCCGACCTGGAAATGGCCTGGCTGAACAAGACCGACTTGCGCGGCGCGCATCTGAACGATGCCAACCTCCAGGAAGCCAAGCTTGGGCAGAGCAACCTCGAACAAGCCAAGCTGGAAGGCGCGCGCCTTCACTACGGCAACTTCCAGGACGCCAACATGCAAGGCTGCAGCGGCTGCCCAGCCACCTGGGAACATTGACTTCGAGCACTCGGCTAACCCGCTACACGTACCAGACCCAGGTCGATGCCCACGTGCACCAGTTCAGCATGGGAGCCGACCTGCAGTTTGCTCTTGAGCATGGTCAGGTGATTGGAGACGGTCTTTGCACTGATACACAGCTGCTCGGCGATCGACCGGGCCGGTGTGCCGCGAACCAGCATCACGAAGATTTCCAGCTCCCGCTGGGTCAGGCGTTGCAGCCTGGGATCACAAGCATCGTGCGTCGAGCTGCAGGCCAGTTGGGTAGCCAGCCCCTGCTCGATGTACGCGTATCCGGCAAGCACGCGCTGTACGGCCTCGACCAGAACCTGCGGGGCCGAGCTCTTGGTCAGATAGCCGGCCGCGCCGGCGTCCAGCGCCTGGCGTACCAGTGGCAGCTCGTCATGCATGCTGAAGAACAGCACCCGCAACTGCGGCAGGCGCTGGCGCAGGCGTCGGGTGGTTTCCAGCCCACTGATGCCGGGCAGGCCGAAGTCCATGATCACCAGATTCGGTACCTGCTCCTGCACGCGAGCCAGGGCTTCTTCACCGCTGGCAGCCTCACGCACCTGCATCGATGGCAACACGGCGCGCAGCAGGCTGGCGTAGCCTTGGCGAACCACGGCGTGGTCGTCGACCAGCACGATATTCATGACACCTCCAGGGGAATCGTCAGGGCCAGTGCCCACCCGGCACCGGGACGGGTGAGAATGCGCAGTTCACCGCCCAGGCTGCGGGCGCGCTCGGCCATTGAATGCAAACCTACCCCGGGCCGCCCAGGCTGGCTGGCGCCGCAGCCGTCGTCGCGAACCAGAAGGCGCAGCCCGTTGGCGCCCCGTTGCAGGCGTATCCGCACCTGACGGGCGTGGGCATGGCGAGCGACGTTGGTCAGCGCTTCCTGCAACAATCGGTACAGGTGCGTGCGTTGGGTAGATGACAGCGCCGGCAACTGGGCCCCGACCCGCAAATGACACTCGATGGCCTGGCTGGCACGCCATTGGCTCACCAACTGGTCGAGGGCTTCGGCCATGGGCAGGTGCTGCAGCGCAACCGGGTACAAGTCCCGTATCAAGGCTCGGAAACCGAACTGCAAGCCTGCACAGTTGCGCTCCAGCGTCTGGGTGGTTTGTCGCACCTGCTCAGGTTGGTGGGCACACAATTGCAACAGACACACCTGGGCGCGGATGCCGGCCACGTACTGGCCCAGGTCGTCGTGCAGCGCCTGAGCCAGCCGCGTGCGTTCCTGCTCCTGGACCGCCAGCAAAGCGCCAGTCAGTTGCTGGTTGTCGGCCTGGGCCTGCTCGATCGCCGCGGCCATCTGGTTGAAGTGCCCGGCCAATTGGCGCGCTTGCGGGCCACCGGTCACTTGCAGACGCACGTCCAACTGCCCTTGCGACACCTGGCGCAATGCACGCAGCAGCGCAGCCAGCAGGCGCAGCCCGCGCTGCACGGCCCAACTGATGGACAGCAGGCTCATGGCCAACGCGACAGCACATACCGCCAGCAGCTGTTGCAGCGAGTCCCAGACTTCATCGACCTCATCGCGTGCGTCCACGCTCAACGCGACGCGGCGGCCATCATCGAGTACCAGCATACGGGTGCTGTCGTAATGCTCGCCTGCCAGCACCGTGCCCAACCAGCCATCGAGCCCGGCCTCGGACGGCACCGCCGTTTTTTCAGGCTCGCCAGGGTTCAGCCAATGCACGCGCACGTGGCGCAGGTGCTCGGTCAGCACGGGTTGCAGGCTCGCCGGGTCGTGGCTGGCGGCTTGGGCCATGTACGCCATCACCGCTTCGGCCGACTGCAACTCCCGCTTCACATCGGCTGATGCCTGGTGCAGCACGACCCCCGCGCAGGCCAGGGTCAACACCGCGAAACAGCCAGCGACCCACAGGTTGATACGCCAGAGGGCAGACAGATTGACAGCATGCATGACCGGGCTCCAGGGCAACTGCTGCCATCCTAGGGCGCCACGCCAGCGCACCCGCTACTACCTTGGTAGCGGCTGGGCGCTACTTTCTGCATATTCCCCGGCCCCGGCAGGCTTTCTATGCTGGCGCCATCTGCCGTGGAGTGCGATATGCGCCAGCCTGCCCACCTTGTCCTGACTTGCCTGCTGACCTTGCTTGCGCCGACGGCCTGGGCTCAGAACGAAAGGGCCGACACACAGGCCGTGAGCCCCTTGCAGATCCGTATCGGCTACCTGAGCTATCGCCCTGACAGCGGCCCGCTGTTGTCCACTATCTGGCCTGAACCGAACGATGCCGGCCTGCAAGGGGCACAGTTAGCCGTTGCCGACAGCAATACCACCGGGCGGTTTCTCAAGCAGCAGTTCGCGCTGGTCAGCGCACGTGCCGACTCCGCCGAGCAACTGCTGCATGCCGCCCAGGCCCAGCATGGGGATGGCGTGCGGTTGTTCGTCATCAACGCGCCGGTCGCCAGCCTGCGGGCCTTGTCTGCGGCCCTGCCTGACAGCCTGCTGTTCAATGCCGGCAGCCCGGATGACGCCATACGCAGCGTGCAGTGCCTGGGCAATGTGCTGCACGCCCTGCCTGGGCGGGCGATGCTGGCCGATGCGCTGGTGCAGTTTCTGGTGCTGCGCAAATGGCAGCGCGGGTTGCTGATCGTCGGGCAGACCCCGGACGATGAAGCCTACGCCGCCGCGCTGCGCCGCGCGGCCAAGCGCTTTGGCCTGCAACTGGTGGCCGAGAAGCGCTGGACGTTCGACAACGACCAGCGCCGCAGCGCCCAGGCCGACATGCCGCTGTTCACTCAGGCGCGCGAATACGACGTGGTGCTGGTGGCTGATGAACGGGGCGACTTCGGCGAATACGTGCCCTACCAGACCTGGTTGCCACGCCCGGTCGCCGGCACTCAGGGCCTGACGCCCACCGGCTGGCACAAGACCGTAGAAACGTTTGGCGCCGCGCAATTGCAAAAACGCTTCGAAGCGCAGGCCGGCCGTTGGATGAACGACCGCGATTTCGCAGCGTGGATGGCCGTGCGCAGCATCGCCACGGCCGTCAGCAAGCTGCGCGAGGCCAAGCCCAGGGCCTTGCAGCAACTGCTTGTGAGCGAACAACTGCCACTCGACGGTTTCAAGGGGCGCAAGCTCAGCTACAGGCCCTGGAATGGCGAGCTGCGCCAACCCATCCCCCTGGTGCAGCCCAGAGCCCTGGTCAGCACCTCACCGCAGGAAGGCTTCCTGCACCCTTCCAACGAGATGGACAGCCTGGGATTCGACAAGGCCGATGTGACCTGCACTTACCCCTGACACGCCCACACAATAACAAGGAACCTGTCATGCGCCGCCGCCCCTCATCAAGCTGCCTGCTGTGCGCCCGTCTTCTGCCGGTCGTACTGGCCCTGGCCGGCGAGCCTGCTCTGGCCGCCACCGCCTGGGTGTCCAACGAGAAGGACAACACCCTGAGCCTGATCGACCTGCAGACCTTGACGGTGACCGACACCCTGCCCGTCGGCCAACGCCCGCGCGGCCTGCTGCTGTCGCACGACAACAAGCTGCTGTACATCTGCGCCAGCGATTCGGATCGGGTGCAGGTGATGGACGTGGCCAGCCGCACCCTCGTCAAGGAACTCCCGTCAGGCAAAGACCCCGAGCAATTCGCCCTGCATCCCAACGACCGTTGGTTGTACGTGTCAAACGAAGACGATGCCCTGGTCACGGTCATCGACACCGTTAGCGACACGGTGCTGGCCCAGGTGGATGTGGGCATCGAACCTGAGGGCATGGCCGTGAGCCCGGATGGCAGATGGGCGGTCAACACCAGCGAAACCACCAACATGCTGCACTGGATCGACACACAGACCCAGACCTTGGCCGACAGCACCCCGGTGGACCAGCGCCCCCGTTTCGTGGAATTCAGCCAGGATGGCAAGCACCTGTGGGCGTCGGCAGAAATCGGCGGCACGGTCACCATCCTGGACGTGGCTTCGCGTAAGGTGCTCAAGACCCTGAACTTCGCCATCAAGGGCGTGCACCCTGACAAAGTCCAGCCAGTGGGCATCAAGCTCAGCGCCGATGGCAAGTACGCGTTCGTGGCACTGGGCCCGGCCAATCATGTGGCGGTGGTCGATGCCAGGACGTTCGAAGTGCTGGACTACCTGCTGGTGGGGCGTCGCGTCTGGCAGCTGGCCTTCACCCCTGACCAGCAGCAACTGCTGGCCACCAATGGCGTGAGCGGCGACGTGTCGGTGATCGACGTGGCCAGCCTCAAGGTGCTCAAATCGATCAAGGTCGGCCGCTATCCATGGGGTGTGGTGGTCACGCCATGAACGCGCTGCACATTGAGGGGGTCAGTTTCGCCTATGGTCAGCGCGCGGCACTCAGGGACGTGACCTTCAGCCTGACGCCCGGCCACTTCACCGCCTTGCTGGGGCCCAACGGCGCCGGCAAGTCGACCTTGATTGCCTTGATGACCTGCCTGTATGACGTGCAGCACGGCGATATCCAGGTCTTGGGTTATTCGCTGCGCCGTCAGCCTCGGGCAGCGCTAGGGCAGCTGGGCGTCGTGTTTCAGCAGAGCACGCTGGACCTGGACCTTAGCGTGGAACAGAACCTGCGCTATCACGCAGCGCTGCATGGGATGCCCCGGCGGGAGGCCCAGCGCCGCGTGGACGCCGAACTGGCCCGCCAAGGGCTGGGAGAGCGGCGCCGTGACCCTGTGCGCGAACTCAATGTTGGGCACAGGCGCCGCGTCGAAATCGCCCGGGCACTGCTGCACGGGCCCCGCCTGTTGCTACTCGACGAAGCCAGCGTTGGCCTGGATCCGCCCGGCCGGCAAGCACTCAACCAGCACGTGCGTAGCTTGTGCCACAGCGATCGGCGCTTAAGCGTGCTGTGGACCACTCACCTGCTCGATGAAGTGCAGGCGACCGATGACCTGGTCATCCTGCACCAGGGTCGGGTGGTGGCAAATGGGCCTGCCGAGGCCATGATGCAGCCCCACGGCGGCGATCTGGGCCGTACGTTCGCCTATCACACGTGTAACACGGCTGGAGCGCCCGCCTGATGAACGCCTACTGGTACTGCTTTAGCGGCATCCTCATGCGTGAAGCCCTGCGGTTCGTGCGCCAACGCACGCGTCTGATCAGCGCACTGGTGCGCCCCTTGTTGTGGCTGGTGGTGTTCGCTGCCGGGTTTCGTGCTGCACTGGGCATCGCCATCATCGAGCCATACGACAGCTACATTCCCTACGAGGTCTACATCGTGCCGGGCCTGGCCTGCATGATCCTGCTGTTCAATGGCATGCAAGGTTCGCTATCGATGGTCTACGACCGGGAGATGGGCAGCATGCGGGTGCTGCTGACCAGCCCGCTGCCCAGGGCCTTTCTGTTGTGCAGCAAGCTTTTGGCGACGTCGCTTATCTCTGTGCTACAGGTGTACATCTTCATCGCCATCGCCTGGCTTTACGGCATTCAGCCCCCGGTCGGCGGCCTGGGGCTGGCCCTGCCCGCGGTACTGCTCGTGGGGTTCATGCTCAGCGCACTGGGGCTGTTGCTGTCCAATGCCATCCGCCAACTGGAGAATTTTGCCGGGGTGATGAATTTCGTGATCTTCCCCTTGTTCTTTCTGTCGTCGGCGCTCTATCCGCTTTGGAAAATGCAGGAGGCCAGCCAGTGGCTTTACTGGCTGTGTGCGGTCAACCCGTTCACCCACGCCGTCGAGCTGGTGCGCTTTGCGCTCTACGAGCGGCTGAGCCTGCTGGCGCTGGCGGTATGCCTGACGCTGAGCATGCTGTTCACGCTGCTGGCTATCGTCACCTTCAACCCGCAGCACGCCGCCCTGCGCAAACCACGGTGAGGTGCCCCGGTGGACCCTGCGCTGCAGGGGAGGCTCGCCTCTACTACTTTGGTACTGCCCAGGGTGTCTATGGTCGCATTCACAAAGCCGTGGCACTGGCATGTAATGCGCCTATAACAAGAAGGAACAGACCATGCCACGTGCCCTCCAAAGGCTGCCCCTGTGCTTGCTGGCCGCCGCCTCGCTGAGCCTTCTGCTGGGCCATGCCCAGGCCGCCGCCCCACCGACGTTCACGCCAGATGGCTACCGCGCCACGCTGTACCGCAGCCCGACCCCGCCGCAGGTCGAAGGTGGCAAGGTGATAGACACTGCCGCGCTGCAATCGATGATGCGGGGGCATCCGGCCCCTGTCCTGATCGACGTCTACCGCCGCCAGTGGCTGCATGAACGCTTCATCGAAGACGAGCCCCACGCCAACCTGCCTGGCAGCCTGTGGCTGCCCAACACCGGCGACGGCGTGCTCAGCCCTGCCTGGCAAGGTTACTTCGAGCATCACCTGCGTCAGGCCACAGGGGGGCAGCCTCATTACCCTGTCGTCTTCTATTGTCGGTCCGATTGCTGGTTGAGCTGGAACGCGGTAAAACGCGCAGCACACCTGGGCTACACCAACCTCTACTGGTACCGCGACGGGCTAGACGCCTGGCAGCAGGCCGACCTGCCCGTGCAGACGGCCCAGCCAGCAGCGTTTCCCTGACAGCTTGCTTGCCCCTGCGCGCTTAATTATTCAAACAAGAACAAGGTGAAAAGGCCATGTACAAAATCTTGATTGCCGACGATCACCCGCTGTTTCGCGAAGCGATCCACAACGTCATCAGTGACGGGTTTCAGGGCAGTGAAATCATGGAAACCGCCGACCTGGACAGTGCGCTGACGCTGACCCAGGACCATGACGACCTCGACCTGATCCTGCTCGACCTGAACATGCCGGGCATGCATGGCCTGAACGGGCTGATCACCTTGCGCAACGAGGCACCTACCACCCCGGTGGTGATCGTCTCGGCCGAGCAGGAGAAGCAGGTGGTGCTGCAAGCCATCACCTACGGTGCGGTGGGCTTCATCACCAAGTCCTCGCCGCGCGCGCAGATGATCGAGGCGATCGAGCAGATCCTCAACGGCAACGTGTACCTGCCGCCGGATATCATCCGCGCGCAGAAAAGCAGCAGCCGCCGCCTGAGCGATGCCCCAAGCTTCCCGCCGGAAATGCTCCAGGCCCTGACGCGCAAGCAGTTGCTGGTGCTCGAACGCATGACCAAGGGCGAATCGAACAAACAGATCGCTTATGCCTTGGACATCGCCGAAACCACCGTCAAGGCCCACGTCTCGGCCATCCTGCGCAAGCTGAACGTGCACAACCGGGTGCAGGCCATCCTCAGCGCCGGCGACATCGACTTCGCTGACTATCTACGGCGCTGACCCCCAAGGGGCCCGGGAGGCCAGCAAGTGGCTCATGGCGGTCTTGAGTTTCATGGGCCGTACGGGCTTGTGCATCAGCGTATGGCCTCGCTCACGGATCTGTTGCTTGAGTTCATTGCTGTAGTTGGCGGTGATCATCAGCGCAGGCAGCGGCCGGGCACGGCGGGCATTGATACGTGCCACGGCGTCGACGCCAGTGCAGTCGTCATCGAGGTGATAGTCGGCAATCAGCAGGTCGGCATCGGCGTGGTAGTTCTCCACCTGACGGACCAGGTCCTGCTCCGACAGTGCCGTGATCACGCAACAGCCCCAGCCTTCGAGCAGTGTGCGCATGCCGGCACAGATGGCAGCGTCGTTGTCCAGCACCCACACCCGGGCCCCACGCAGGCACTCGAGCATCGGCTGGCATACGGCATGCTCGGGCCGTGCAATCGGGACGGCGGTGCTCAGCGGCACTTCCACGGCGAATACCGACCCCTTGCCGGGCCAGGAGCGCACGGCAATACGGTGGCCGAGGATGCCGGCAATCTTCTCGACGATGGCAAGCCCCAGGCCCAGGCCGCGATCCTGATCCGGCCGCTGCACGGCGCCACGCCTGAATTCCTGGAACATTTCCTCCAGATGCTCCTCGGCAATGCCGATACCGGTGTCCCACACCTCGATGCGCACGCAACCTGCCTGGCGGCGACAGCCTAGCGCCACGCGCCCGCTGGGGGTATAGCGGATGGCGTTGCTGAGCAAGTTGCGCAGGATCCGCGCCAGCAGCTGAATATCGCTGCGCACCACGACCGAGCAGCTTACGAAGTGCAGGGCCAGCCCCTCGCTGCGGGCGACGTGGGCATACTCTGCCGCCAGGTTGTCCATCAGTTCCGCCAGGGCGAAGGGTGCCACGTCGGCTGTGATGACGCCGGCATCGAGCTTGGAGATGTCCACCAGCGTTCCCAGCAGGTTCTCGACGTCTTCCAGGGAGTTGCTGACATTACGCACCAGCTGTGCACTGGCCAGCGGATCGCGGCGCTCGAGCAAGGCGCTGGTGAACAAGCGCGCCGCGTTCAGTGGCTGCAGAAGGTCATGGCTGACCGCGGCAAGGAACTTGGTCTTGGACAGGTTGGCCTGGTCAGCCTCGTGCTTGGCCTCGCGCAAACGCGCCTCGGCACGTCGCCGTTCTTCGATCTCCCGTAACAACTGTTCGTTGAGGCTGGTCAACTCGGCCGTACGCTCACGGACCCGCAGCTCCAGGTGCTGATAAGCCTGGTGCAGCGCCTGGGCGGTGTTGCGCCGTTCGGTGATGTCACGGATCAACACGAAGATACCGACCACCTCGCCAGAGGCCAGCCGATTGGGCACATAGGAGCGCAGCATGTGGCGCTCCTGGCCGTTGATGTTGGTTTCCGGAAATTCGAACGTGACGCTCTCCCCTGCCAGCGCCCGCGCCACATAGGCTTCAAGGCGCTGATAATGCTGCTCGCTATGGGCCTGGCGCAGGCTCTGGCCCAGCATCAGCCCACTGGGCCAGCAATACCATTGCTCATAGACCTTGTTGGTGAACTCATACACCAGGTCGGCATTGAGGTAGGCGATCAGTGCCGGCACATGGTCAGTGATCAGCCGGATCCAGCGCTCGCTTTCGCTGAGGGCCTCGGCATGCAGGTAGCGTTCGGTGATATCGGTAAACGTGTTGACGAATCCGCCAGTGGGCAGTGGATGCGTGCGGATCTCCAGCATGCGCCCGTCGAACAGGCGTTGCTCGCACTCGTGCACGATACGCCCGTTGTCGTCGCGGCTTTCGGGCGTGAGCAAACGCAGCTCGCTGTCGGCAATCACGTCGGCGAAGGGACGGTGCGCAGCGACCGGGGCCAGCCCGCTCAGCTCCAGGAACCGGCGGTTCCACAACTCCAGGAGACCGTCCGCGTTGACCATGGCCACGCCTTGGGACAGGTTGTCCACCGCCCGCTGCAACAGGTGCGATTTCTGCGCCACCGCCTGTTCCCTGCGCAGGGTTTCGCTGAGTTTGACCTCGGTGATGTCGGTGAACAGGATCACCCGGCCACCCTCGCAGGTGGGGCGCTCGTTGACCTGCAGCCAACGGCCATTGTGCTGTCGGTACAACAGATGTTCGTCGGCAGGGCCGCGCGGATCCTCGCTGAACAGGCCGCTGCTGGTCATCAGCCTGCGCACGTCGACCAGGCGCATGCCGGGAATGATGCGCACGCGGCGGTTCTCCCAGAAAGCCTTGAAGCGGCTGTTGCACAGCACCATGCGCAGGTTTCGGTCGAACAGGATGAACGCGTCGGAAATGCTTTCGATGGCATCGATCAGGTGCTGGTGCGCGGTTTCAGCGCGCAGACGTGCTTCGCTGAGCAGTTGGTTGCCCGCCTTGAGTTCGGCCATGGCCTGGTTCAACGCATCAGTGCGCTCGCGCACCTGCTCGGCCAGCACCACCGAATGCTGGAACGCCGCATAGGGATCGCTGCCGCGCGTGACACCCGACTCGATGCGCTCGATCAGCGCGGCGTTGATCCGTTGCAGCTTGCGGTTTTCATAGCGAAGCTGCGCCAGTTCGGCCTGCACGTCATTGCCCGGGGCGGGTTCGGTTGCGGGCAATGGCAACCCCGGTGAAGGTCTGGTTGATGTGCATGCCATTGAACTGTTCTCCATAGGTGTTGAAGCCCATCACCCGCTGCTCGCGCAGAAAATCACCCACCGCCGCCAGGCCTTGCTGGGTCTCCAGCTCCAAGCGCCGCAAAAAACAGTCGCAGCCGATGGTGAGCATCAGCGGACCCAGGCGTTGCTGCAGGCCATCGAACAGCTGCTGCAGGTTCGGCAGCAACGGGCCGGGTGTCATGGGCGTGAGCACAATGCCGTTCTCTACCGCACAGTAGAAGCTCAGGCTCAGATCGGCATGCACCTGCTGGATGGCCCGCACGTAGTACCGGTTGTGCATGCGCACGGCCAGCGGGTGGGCGGCAAACAGCCTGTGGTCCAGGGCGCTGACGGGCACCCCGATATGGCGTGCATATTCTTCGGCCGCAGGCTCGGCATTGAGCTCATACACCCGTCGCTGGGCGCTGTCGGCGCCGGTGACCACCAGTTTTTCCTGCCGTGGCTCAAGGTGGTGGGTGGTGAACACTTCGAAGTCCAGCCAGGTATTGACCAGCACCACCACGGCAGCACCGTGGTGAAACGCCCCGCCATAGAAGACGTGGGTCCGGGTCAGGTAGTTGTCGTCCCCGGCCGAGCCGCCAAAATGCGGGATATCGCCCAACGCTGCGCTCAGGGCCGCCAGCACCGTCTCTTCACGGCTGGACAAGCCATCGAGCAAGGTCAAGGCGAAGCTGTGCCCTTTGATCTGGGCCAAGGCGTTGCCGCGACAGCTGCCGACCAACCGCTCGACCATCTGCTGGGCGTCGATCAGGCTGAAACGTTCCATTTCGTCGATCAGTTCGGTGGCGATGGAAAAATGCCGGTGATCAAAACCCACGGCCGTCACGCAACTGCGCCCATAGCCCAGCGGCGTGATCTCTCCCGCGCTGGTGCACCCGACCAGCGGGATGCCGCCAAAGCCTTGTTCAAGGGCCTGGCCCAAGGCCTGCAGGTCGTACTCGGCGGTGCAGAAGAACAGCACGAAGCCCAAGTGCGGATGCAGCAGTTGCCGCGCCAGTTCCTGAGCCGCCACGCGTGCATCGCTGGCCTGGGACATGGCGCTGACCACGCCCTCGTTATGTGCCTGCTGCATCGGGGTCTCCGGCAAGGTCTGGCTGAGCGGTGAGTGTACGAAGCATGGGCCAGGGTTCGAATGCTACTTGCGTAGCGGGTGCACGCGTCGATGGGCGTAGTGGTGAGCTACTGACGCACGCTATTGCTGGAGGAGGCGAATGCCCTGGGTGGCCCAGAACGTCCGATAGCAGCACTGCCCGAGCCTCCATGCACTGGCGAAACGATCCCCGCACCATCGCAAGATCATCCAGGCGGTCGTCAGAGCGCCTCTCGCACGCTCAGCTACCGCCCTTTGACTGTCCGTCGTCGCGTGACGGCAATTTGGGCGTTTCCTGCTTGGATCCTCCCCGTTTTGCCTTAGCTGCCGCAGGGCTTCTTCCTCGTTTCGGTTCAGCCTGTGCGGGTGTATCGGTCAACGACACCGGGTTAATTCCCCCCCGGGGATTGAGCACAATACCCATCCGCAGCCCAAAAAGACGCAGCACAGCCTCCAGGGTGCCGAGTTTGGGGTTGGATTTCCCACTTTCGAGTTCATACAAGCTTTTCGTGGACATCTTGCACATCGTTGCAAAGGTCTCTTGATCCAGACCGGTGACTTCGAGCCGCAAGCGGCGGATGGATGCTCCGATCGAATCAAGCCCCAAGGCGTTGCGCTGGGCGATCTCCTCCACAAGCTGAGCACGCTGTTCGGGCTGTAATTTTTTCATCTCAACCCCCACTGTGCGAGTCGCTTGTCCAGGTCATTGACCGGCAAAGAGGCTGCATTGCGTACCGACTCGGGGACACCCGTCAGCAGATCGGGCAACGCCCTGAAGCCATCAGCCGCATTCATCAACCGTTGCAGCAGCACATCGGGATCGGTGTAACCGGCCAGTTCAGCGCAATTGTCCCTCCAGTTGGAGGAACCCTTGCGCTCGGCCACCCACTTCGTCGTCCGTGTGACGCCCTCTTCGTCAAGGATCATTGGCGCAAGGTCATAGATCGGGGCCAAACGAAACTTTCCATTTTCACGGATGATGGAGATGTTTCGTCCGTGGTTATCGGTATTGCCCAGAATGCGATTGAGCAGATCGCGCCGTACGTACTCGAACACCAAGTCCTCTATCTCATCCTGCTGGCCGTTGTGGGTCCACAGCTCCACCAATCGGTGAACGACTTCAGCATGGGCCATCACCTGCCCATAACCGGTAATGCCGCAGATTGAATACACCGACTCCAGTGGCACCCGCTCCACTACGCCATTCACGACTCGGCGATCAAAGCGCGGCATCCACAGGCTGGGCTTGACTGCCTCCTCGAGCATCAAGCCCTCAGTGGGAACCGTATCAAGTCCCAGGGCCGCCACCGCGTTGTAGTAATGGAACTCGGTGCGCAGGATATCGTTATCGCGCTCACTCCCTTTATTGCGCGCGAACTTGATCAGCCAGTGTTGACGCGCTTGGTTATCGGCAAGCATTGCATCAGCGTATAGCGCACCGTCGCGTACGGGTCAATAACCGGTAAAAAAATGCTGACTAACTGCATGGTTCTAAAAAAACCGGCACTAAACTGCTGGCTTTATTAGCTTGCCGGAGGAATTTGATGCTGTCCTGACGACTGGGAAACGTCCGGCAGGCAAGTGAGCGTCACATCGTTGTGCGTGCAAGCATCATTCGGCGGCGGCGCTGCCCCGCTGTCAGGGGCCTGACCTGAAGGTTTCGAATACCGCGCAAGCCCCGTTGAACACGGGGCCTGCGCCACATCGCTACCACGTCAGCACCGCACCCACGGCAAACGTATCGGTGTCTTCGTTCTGCTCGCGAGTCTCATGGCCCTCAATGGAAAACTGGTTGTACTCGGCCACCAGCTTGAGGTTGTCGTTGATGTCATGGAACAGCGCCACCCCGCGGGTTTGATAATCGGCACCACTGCCTACCGCGCCGTTGCCGTCGTCCTTGGTCTTGCCGTAGGAAAGCGCAACTCGGTTCTTGCCGACCTTGTAAGAGGCTTGCAGCAGGTAGCCGTCGCTGTCCACGTTGCGCAACACCGGTTCGCCGGCATTGTTGGTGAAGAACGGGTTGATGCCCTTGGCCTGGAAGCCGGACCCGGTCAGGGACAGCCCGCCCAGCTTGGCCTGCACGCCATAGCCAAGCCCTTTTGAGGTGACAGACCGCACCGCGTCGTCAGTGTTGTCGGAGGTCTGGTAGCTGCCGTTCAGCCAGCTGTAGATGTGTGCGCCTGCCAGGTCGAACTGGTACGTGATCTCGGACTCGGTGCGGGGGTTCTTCTGGTAGGCCTTGCCCGTGGGGCTGCTGTCATTGGTGTCGACCGGGTCCATGATCCCCACGGCGATACGCAGGCCCTCCATGACCGGGGTACGATAGGTGATTTGCGAAGTCGGGAACGGATACGGGTAGCCGCTGCCGATGTTGCCGAACGACACTCCACCGCCATCGACAAGGCCCAGCGTGTCACTGACCTGGCCGTAACCGGCGAGCAGCTCGTCGAGCAGGATGTTCGAGCGGGCGAACAGCCCGAAATCCTTGCCGATGAGCACCTCGCCCCATTCAGGGTTGGCCACAGTACCGTAGAACTGCCGGACATCGATGGCCGTGTCGGTACCCGTGCTTTCGCTGTCGTTGATGGTGACCCAGAACGAGGCACGGGCACCGAGCTTCAGGTCATTGACCTGCTTGCCCATGTTGAACCCCAGGTAATTGGGCAGAAAGCCCATCTTCACCCGAGACTGGCGGCGGTCGAACTGCTCACCTTCACGGTCGACCTTGCTGTTGACGTAGAACGCGTTGATATAGCCGTCGGTGGAAAAGGTGGTCTGGTTCTGGTCGTACAGCATGATCTCGGCTTGCGCCAGGGAACTCAGGCTGACAGCCGCAAGGCTGGCGATGGCAACTGCCAGGTAACGAGGCCGCAGAGACTTGTTTTTATTGTTGTGCATGGCGCGCTCCAAACGGGGGACAGAGGGTCGGAGGCGATTATCGAAAGGTGGGTAGCGGTCAGAAACGCTGCTTTGGCGCAGCATCGAGCCTGCTTGCGAAGGGCGTGCAAGGCCCGGTGGTTTGGGACCACTACGGGCTAGGCCGGGTCATGCGACCTAGGGCTTACGCATCAATGATGGACACCGAAGATCGGCACGAAAGTGGCCGAGCGTATGAACGGGACAGCTGACCAGACAGGGCCTGCCTGGCCTCTGGCGGGTCAGGAAGCGAGCATCGATCCCCGCTGCGCACGTGCTGTGGTAAAGCGATGAGGTTGCTGCCAGGCCAGCGTGGCCTGAACATCGGTAGCCGCCTGCTTGACCTTCTGCGTCCATTGGTCGTCTTTGGGGCAGACCACTACCACGCGAAAACCATGCTCGAGCCCCTCGAGCCGTACACCTTCGGAGTCGTCCACATGCAGGTCGATGTCAAACGCCGAGGGCAGCTTGGAGGGCGAGTTGACCAGCCCCCGCTGGCCCAGCATGTGCTGGTGGCGGTCGCTGTTGACCACGCCATCGACGCGGATACCGTACAGCAGCAACCATCGGCGGATGTAGGCCGGCGTGCGTCCGGACGATGTGTAGATCCACACGCTGCAACCCTGGCGGCGCAGGTCGCTGATCAATTCGCGGGTACCGCTGCGCAGTGGCTCGCCCAACCAGCGGTGGACGAAGCTCGGCAGCCGGTCCGGCTCGGCTTCGGCGTGCTCGGGCAGGCAGGCCAAGGTATCGTCGATATCGAACGAGATGCGCACTCGCGCTTGACGTACAGTGCTTTCGAGCACCGCTCGGCAGCGCTGCCAGGCTAATCCGCGACTCATCGAAGGCTCCTCTCGCGCAGGGGGGTTGGCAGGAAAAACGTCTCGGGCGCCGGGGCATGGGCTTCCAGGAAGGCGGCGTACTTTTTCTTGATCTTGGGCAGCTCGTACAGCGCCTTGACGCCATGCTTGGCCGAGTTGCGGATGACTGACGAGGGATTGAAGTAGCCTTCGGCGTTCTCGAGCGACAGTACGAATGGCGGCAAGCCTGCGCGCATCAGCAGATAACTGACGATCAGCGAGCCGGTACGGTTGTTGCCTTCGATGAACAGCTGCGGCTTGCTGAGGATGCGCACGTACACGCCAGCTGCGCGCTTCCATATCGAATCGCTGCCATAACCGCAGTACCAGTTGTACAAGTCCTTGATGCCGCCTTCGACGTTGTTGAAAAAATGGGTTTCGGTAGCCGCCAGGTGCGCAGCGAACTCCTGGCGGCGGGCGGCGTCGGTGCCACAGAGCACCGTGGCGTTGATTTCCAGCATCAGGTTCACCTGCTGCAGGTGAAACAGGTCGATACCGCGCGCCACGTAGTGATCGACCAACGCGTAGCCCTCCAGCACGTTGCACAGCACCTCGTCGGTGAACGGGTCGCGAGGTTCGGTGAAGTGGCGGCTGAGCTCGGCGAAATGCGCCTGCACTTGGCGCAGGGCGTGCTCGACGGCGTTGAGATCCAGGCGGGGCGTCGCTGGCATCGGTTATCCCTGATTGCGGTATTGGGGTAAAGACAACCGCGGGCCTTGGCCGTCCTGGCACTGGCGCGCGGGCGTTCTCAAGCGAGGCTCAGCTGAACTTGCCACTGATGTAGTCGGCAGTCAGCTGTTCACGAGGGTCCTGGAATATCTGGGTGGTGGGCCCCATCTCTACCAGGTAGCCCGTGCGCGTGCCTTGGGAAATGTCGACCGAAAAGAACGCCGTGGTGTCAGCCACGCGAATGGCCTGCTGCATGTTGTGGGTCACCAGCGCAATGGTGTAGTCCTTTTTCAACTCCACCATCAGCTCCTCCACCCGCCGGGTCGCAATCGGGTCCAGCGCCGAACAGGGTTCATCGAGCAACAGCACCTCGGGTTCGGTGGCGATGGCCCGGGCAATACACAAGCGCTGTTGCTGGCCACCGGACAGGGACAGGCCACTGACCTTGAGCTTGTCTTTCACTTCATCCCACAACGCAGCGCCTTGCAAGGCATGCTTGACCCGGTCACCGATATCGCCCTTGTAGCGGTTCAGCCGAAGACCGAAGGCCACGTTGTCGAAAATGCTCATCGAGAACGGGTTGGGCTGCTGGAACACCATGCCGATGTAGCGGCGCACCACGACTGGATCGACCCCCTTGCCGTAGACGTCCTGCCCCAGAAAGTGCACATGCCCTTCGAAGCGAAAGCCCTTGACCAGGTCGTTCATGCGGTTGAGGCTGCGCAGCACGGTGCTTTTGCCACAACCGGACGGGCCGATGAAACCGGTGATCTCGTTCTTGCGGATCGGCACGTGGCTGTCGCGCACGGCCATGAAGTTGCCGTAGAAGATCTTGTCCAGCTTGCAATCCATGACGATGGGGGTTTCGCTGGCCAGGGGAGCGACTCTTTGGGCGGTGGATACGTTCACGTCGAATGCTCCCTTATCAGTACTTGGGCTTGCCGAATACACGGCTCAGGATGTTGATGACCAGCACGATCATTACCAGAACCAGCGACGCCGCCCAGGCGAGCTCCAACTGGTTGTCGAACGGCATGCCGGAGAAGTTGTAGATCAGCACCGCCAGCGAAGCGGTGGGGTTCATCACCGCCAGGCTGCCATCGTGGTAGATCCAGTAGTTGCTGAACAACGCGGTGAACAGCAGCGGCGCCGTTTCACCCGCCGCCCGGGCCACGGCCAGCATGACGCCGGTCAGGATGGCGGGCAGGCCGGTGGGCAGCACGATCTTCCAGATCACCTGGGCCTGGGTGCAGCCCATCCCGTAGGCGGCGTCCTTCATGATCTTGGGCACCATCTTCATGGCTTCCTCGGCGGTCAGGACCACGATTGGTAGCATCAAAACGGCCAGCGCCACGCCGCCCGCCGGCGCCGAGTAGGTCCCAGTGGTCATCACCACCAGCGCATAGGCAAACACGCCAGCCAGGATGGACGGCAAGCCGGTCAGCATCCTGGCGGCGAAGCGTGCGGCGTTGGCCAGCTTGCTGTCAGGCCCGAGCTCGGCCAAAAACACGGCCGCCAGGATGCCCACCGGCACAGCAATGGCTGCTGCAATGCCGACCATGACCAGGGTACCGACCATGGCGTTGCCGAAGCCGCCGCCCATTTCGAAGCCGGTTGGCGGCAGCTCGGTGAACACTTCCAGGTTCAGCCGTGCGCCACCACGGGTGATGAGCATGTACAGCACCGAAATCAGCGGCACGCTGGCCACCAGGGCGGCGAGCCAGGCCAGTGTGGTCAGCAGTACGCTGCGCAGCGCCCGGCCCTCGAGCTTGCGCTGCAGGCTTGGCAGCGCGGCCACTGGTGTAGAGAGATCGGTCATCAGCGGTTACCTCGTTGCGCGTAGAGCATGATCATCGAGCCCAGCACGTTCACCAGCAGCGTGATGAACATCAGCACCAGGGCGGCGTACATCAGCACTTCCACCTCGTTTGGTCCGGCTTCGGGGAAGTTCAGGGCCAGCAACGCTGCCAGGGTATTGGCCGGCGCGAACAGTGACACAGAGAGGGTGTTGGCGTTGCCCACCAGCATGGCCAGTGCCATGGTCTCGCCCAGGGCGCGGCCCAGGCCCAGCACCAGCGAGCCAAAGATGCCGGTCGCAGCCGAGGGCACCATGACTTTGAGAATCGCCTCCCAGTGCGTCGTGCCCATGCCATAGGCGGCTTGCTTGGTTTTCATCGGCACACTGGTCAACGCGTCCTGGGAGACCGCGGCGATGGTCGGCAGAATCATGATCGCCAGCACCAAGGCTGCAGGCAGCAATCCCGGCCCGCTCAGGGACGTGCCGAAGAACGGGATCCAGCCCAGCTCGCTGTTGAGCCAGGTGGTCAGTGGCCGTATGGCCGGAATCACCACATAGATGCCCCACAGCCCGTACACCACGCTGGGGATGGCGGCCAGCAGCTCGACGATGGTGCGAAACACCGCCGCGAGTCTGGCCGGCAGAAAATCCTGGGTCAGGAAGATGGCCATGCTGACGCCGAAGAAACCGGCGATCAGCAAGGCGATGAATGCGCTGTACAGCGTGCCCCAGATGGCAGGAAGAATGCCGTACTGGCCTTGGTTGACGTCCCAGACACTGCCCAGCAGCACGTCGAAGCCATGCTTCTCGATGCCGGGCAAAGCCTTGCGGCCTACCTCGTAAACCAGTGCGAAGACCAGTGCCAGGACCAGCACAACCCCAATGCGGGCCAGCGCACGGAAGGTGCGGTCCACCAGCACGTCCCTGGCAGACGGCGGCCGGCAGGCGGAGTCGGGGTTATCCGGTAGGTCGAAGGGTGTGTTCATTGGCAGGTTCCGGGACAGGGTGCTGACACCCCCGGCGTATCAGGCGCACGCCGGGGACGCCGGTATCACTTGATGTTGGCGGAGGCTTTGCGCACTTGCTCGACCACCGAAGGCGGCAGCGGGATGTAGCCCATCGAGTCGGCGATCTTCTGCCCTTCGGTCAGGCTGTACTCGACCATGTCGCGCATGGCCTTGGCCTTGGCGGGGTTGCCATTGTCCTTGCGGAAGATCATCCAGGTGTAGGAGGTAATGGGATAGGACTTGGCGCCGTCCGGATCAGGCAGCCAGGCCACCAGGTTTTCCGGCATGTTCACGGCGGCCAGGGCCTCGGCGCCACTTTCGGCATTGGGCACCACGTACTGCCCGGCCTTGTTTTGCAGTTGGGCGAAGTCCACCTTGGCCAACTTGGCAAAACCGTACTCAATGTAGCCAATGGCGCCTGGGGTCTGGCGTACGGTGGCGGTTACACCATCGTTTTTAGGTGACTTGATGAACTTGTCGGTAGCCGGCCAGTTGACCGTGTTGCCCTCACCCAGCTTTTGCTTGAAGTCGGCATTGATAGCCGAGAGGTGCTTGGTGAACACCGCTGTCGTGCCACTGGAGTCGGCACGCACCACGACGGTGATGGGGGTATCGGGCAGCTTGAGCTCCGGGTTGGCGGCCGCGATCTGCGGGTCGTTCCAGCGGGTGATGTTGCCAAGGAAAATATTGGAGTACACCTCGCGCGGCAGCTTGAGCCCTTTCGGGTTACCAGGCAGGTTGTAGGCCAGCACAATCTCGCCGGCGGTCATGGGCAGCAGTTGTACGCCCTCGCCCACCTTGGCCATGTCAGCTTCGCTCATGGCCGAGTCGCTGGCGGCAAAGTCCACGGTCCTGTTCAGAAAATCCTGCACCCCGGCGCCGCTGCCCTTGGACTGGTAGTCGACGGTCACGCCGTCGGACTTCTTGCTGAAGTCCTTGAACCAGGTCAGGTAGATGGGTGCGGGGAAGCTGGCCCCGGAACCGGTCAGGCGAATGTTTTCTGCGGCGATCGAAGCCGATGTGGCGCAAAGGGAGACCGCGACGGCGAGTGCAGCAGACTTCATCAGGCGTATCATTGAAAGCGCTCCGTGTGATGGCCGGCACACTTTGCATCAGCTGTGTTACAGCTTTGTGACCACCGCGTGGCACCGCGCTCCTCTCCACGCCACGCCCTGCCCTGCCCTGCGCCCCATTGAGCTGCGGCATTTTTTCAATGCCTTACGCTCACGTCCATGGAACACTCACCGTTTACCGCACTCCCACCCTTATCAGGGCAGCGGCCCTGCACAACCTGAGCTGGAGGACAAACCTGCATGAAGAAGATCCTGATGGTGTTGACGTCCCACGACCAACTGGGTGACACCGGCAAGAAAACCGGGTTCTGGCTGGAAGAGTTCGCGGCACCTTATTACGCATTCGTGGATGCCGGCGCCGACGTCACGCTCGCTTCGCCCAAGGGCGGGCAGCCGCCGCTGGACCCGAAAAGTGACGAAGACGATGCACATACCGAGGCCACTCAACGCTTCGCCAAAGACACCGAGGGCCAGGCTGCCCTGGCCGATACCGTCCCCCTTGGCGAAGTCGACCCTTATGATTTCGACGCCGTTTTTTATCCAGGCGGCCACGGCCCACTGTGGGATCTGGCCGAAAGCCAGGACTCGATCGTTCTGCTGCAGGCCTTTTATGCCGCCAACAAGCCCATCGCAGCGGTATGCCATGCACCGGGCGTGTTGAAAAACGTCAAGGCGCCTGACGGTCACCCTGTCGTCAAGGGCAAAAAAGTCACGGGCTTCACCAACAGTGAAGAGCAAGCCGTGGGTCTGACCGACGTCGTCCCGTTTCTGGTGGAGGACATGCTGCGGGGCCATGGCGCACACTATGCCAAGGCCGAAGACTGGGCGAGCCATGTGGTCGAGGATGGGCATCTGATAACAGGTCAGAACCCGGCATCCTCAGCAGCAACTGCCAAGGCATTGCTTAAACGGTTAGCCCAGGAACCCGGCGCCTGAGCATTGGTTTGTGCATCGCAAAGCAGCAAACGCTACGCAAAGGAATTTTTTGCTACAGCCCGAGGTCACAACGGTAGCGCACAGCTATCGCTTGCACCTCTGGCTGCAAGTCTACATCGGATGTTCCCTTTATTCAGCGTGCGCAGAGCCAGAGTATTGCCATGAAAACGTGCGAATTCCCAAGCTGTCCGACCGTTCTGCTGGTTGAGGACGAACCTATCATCCGTGAGCTGATCGCCATTGCCCTTGAGGACCTGGGCGCAGCGGTAACCAGCGTGGAAACAGCACAGGAAGGCCTGGAAATAACCTCGCGTTCGGCATTTTCGATGCTCCTCACCGATGTCCGCACCCCTGGTGCGGTGAACGGACTGGAGCTGGCCTACCAGGTGGGCCAGTCGCAGCCTGACACTCGCATCGTGGTCATGAGTGGTTATCACGACCCGTCAAGCTGTGCCCTCCCCTCTGGCGCTATATTCCTGCCCAAGCCCTGGACCCTGGATCATTTCATCGGCGTGATCAGTGATCAGCTCGCGCGTTCAGCTTCGCTTCGCGCTCAGCCTGCGGCTTGATCCAGGTTCAGCCAGTTCGGATCGACCGCATGCTGCCGATCCTTGGAAGTGAGTCTGCATCGATGCGGCCGAGCCGTTTCAGCGGGCGCCTTCCAGTGCCTGCTGCAACGACCGGTCAGCCAGTTGTCGAAGGTCCCGCCACTGCTGCCTAGCGATCACCCCGAGCCGCTTCATCTCGTCCGCCTGACGCAGCAGTTGCTGGTGGGAGGCACGGGGGCAGGCGCAGCGTGCCACGTGATCATCGAAGGTAGAAAACCAACGGTTGATTGCCTCCAAGTACATCAGGTCAGTAGAAGGCTGCTCAATGAATGCCGTCATGCCGGTCTCCCTGGTGCTCGCTTTTTCAATCGAACCCAAGGAGTGACCGATGGTTCACTCCGGTTGGTAATCGAGCGAGCCGGCCTCACACGATACCCGTATGACCATCCAGTACCTGTCGCACGCGCCGTGCCAGATCATGGGGCTGGCAGGGCTTGGAGATCACATCGAATTCAGAGCCACCGATGTCGGTGCGTTCGATCGAGTTCTCCGCGTAGCCGGTGGTGAGCAGCACCTTGATCTGCGGCTGCAGGCGACGCACCTCGCGCGCCAGCATCACCCCATTCATGCCGCCAGGCATGATCAGGTCGGTGAACAACAAGTCATAGCGCTCACCCGCTTCGATAAGCTTCAGCGCTTCGCGTGCGTTGAGCACCATGTCGGCGTCGTAGCCATAGTTTTCCAGCACCATCTTGGCCAGCTCCGCAACGTCTGGACGGTCTTCGACGATAAGAATCCTCTCGGTACCGGAACTGCGCTCGACCAGCTTCACGGGCTTTTCCTGAATCGGGCTGGCTTCGTCCACCGGGAAATACAAGCGCAGCGTGGTCCCCTCAGCCTCTTCGGTATAGATCCTGGCAGCGCCGCCGGACTGACGCGCGAAGCCATACACCATGGACAGACCCAGCCCCGAGCCCTTGCCCTCCTCCTTGGTCGTGAAGAAAGGGTCCATGACGCGATCACGAATGCTCGCAGGCATGCCGATGCCGTTGTCGGTAATGGAAATGCTCACGTAACTGCCCGGCAATAGGCCGTCGAAGGACAGATTGATGTCGCTTACGTGCACGTTTCGCGTTTCGATGAATACGTGGGGGCGCTTGCGACCGATCAGAGCGTCGCGAGCGTTCATGAAGATGTTCAGCAGTGCCACTTCGGCCTGGGTCGGGTCGATGCGACAGTTGCGCAAGTGCTCTTCCAAGTCGTATTCGACCGTCACCTGGGCGCCGAAGGTGCGCTCGATGATAGGGCTCACGTCATCGAGCAGATGATTGAGGTTGAGCACGCGGCCGTGCAGTTTCTGCTTGCGGGCAAAGGCCAGCAACTGCTTGGTGAGGGTACTGGCACGATCGACCGCCGTTTGCGCATGCCCGACGCTTCGGCGAATGCGGCTCAGGTCCGGCTGCGCCTTGTCGGTCTCGCTGGCCACCAGCCCCATGTAACCGCCCATCACTTGCAGCAAGTTGTTGAAGTCGTGAGCAATGCCGCCCGTCAACTGACCCAGAGCTTCCATCTTCTGCGCCTGACGCAATGCATCCTCGGCATCGCGCCGACGGCTGACGTCCAACTGCGAGGCGAAGAAGTAGATCAGGTCGCCACGCTCGTTGAAAATCGGCGAGATGAACAGCGCATTCCAGAAACTGGAGCCGTCCTTGCGGTAATTGAGCACTTCGGTGGCGATATCCACGCGCTTCTCGATCGCCTCACGGATAGCGTCGACCACCGACCGCTCAGTCTCGGGGCCCTGCAGGAAGCGGCAATTTCGCCCCATGATCTCACCGGATTCATAACCGGTCATTTCCAGAAACGCGCGGTTGGCAAAGATGATAGGATTGTCGTCGCGGCTGGGATCGGTCACGATCATGGGCATGCGCGTCGTTTGCACGGCAGCGAAGAACATGTCGTGCGGCAGGTTGGATATGTCTCCGGTCGCCTGATTGCTGACGCGGGCCTTCTTTTCCGTCACGTGACTCTCCTGGTTGGGCAATGGTGCAACTCGTCACTTCTTGACAACGCCAAGCGGTAAATTGCTCCGCCAATAGCGGCTGCTTACGAAACTATTGTTCGATGGCCAATGTCGATTCGTCATCTCCGGCCTACGCTTGCTTGTAAGCGGTAGATTCAACAGCCAACGTTGCCCAAGCCATGCCCCACCCACCCTGCCACGGATGCTGCACACCCTCTTGGAAAGCCATGACCTTATCTACGCGTAACCACGTGCGCATCACCGGTGCTGGCCCTGTCACGTTGATCTTTTCCCACGGTTTTGGCTGCGATCAATCGATGTGGAAGTACCTGTTGCCGCATTTTCAAGCGCGCTTTCGCATCGTGACCTACGACTTGGTTGGTGCTGGGCAATCGGACTTATCGGCGTACGATCGCGTCCGGTACGACTCCTTGGCGGGTTATGCAGCGGATCTGAACGAGATAATCACAGAATACGGCCAAGGCGCCGTGATTCTGGTCGGTCATTCGGTCAGCGCCATGATTGGTGCACTGGCGGATCGACAGCAACCTGGTCGCATTGCAGCTCATGTGATGGTCGGCCCATCGCCATGCTATATCGACGACGGCGACTACATCGGCGGTTTCAAGCAGGAGGATATCCACGAACTGCTCGAAACACTGGACAGCAACTACCTGGGCTGGTCGAGTACCATGGCGCCGGTGATCATGGGCGCGCCGGGCCAGCCTATGCTGAGCGAGGAGCTGACCAACAGTTTCTGCCGCACCGATCCAGACATCGCTCGGCAGTTCGCGCGTGTCACGTTCCTGTCTGACAACCGGCTGGATGTGCAGGGCCTGCCTACGCCCGTGTTGATTCTTCAGTCCATCGACGATCTTATCGCGCCAGTTTCCGTGGGCCAGTACCTCCATGCCGTGCTGCCCAACAGCACGCTGTGCCTGATCGACAACATCGGCCATTGCCCGCACATGAGTGCCCCTACAGCCTGCTCCCAGGCCATGGACGCCTTCCTGCAACCCTGGGCACCAGGGCCATGACCGGCGCGGGTGAGATACCGGCTGTCGACGCGTTGTTCGAAGGGGCACCCTGCGGCCTGGTGGTCACCACCGAGACGGGCGTGATCGTGAGGGCAAACCAGACCTTCTGCAAGTGGTTGGGCTACGCGCCCGAGGACCTGACGCAGTGCAGGTTTCAGGAGCTGTTGACCATGGGCGGACGAATTTTCCACCAGACCCATTGGGCGCCGCTGATGAGAATGCAGGGTTCGGTCGCCGAGGTTAAGCTCGAAGTACGGCACCGCACCGGTCACGTCATCACCATGTTGCTCAATGGCGTGCGCCGTCAATATGCCCACGGCGTGTTCCACGAGCTGGCGCTGTTCGGCACCATCGAGCGGGATCGCTACGAGCGTGAATTGCTCACCGCCCGGCGCCGCGCCGAGCAATTGCTGGCGCAGACCACTGAGGCCGAGGCTGCGTTGCAGCAGGCCAAGGCCGAGCTGGCCGACGCCTACCAGAGCGCCCAGCGACGCGCAGCCTTTGCCGAACAGATGGTCGCCATCGCCAGTCATGACCTGAAAAACCCGCTGACTGCGATCAAGATGGCGACGCAGTTGCTCGAACGCGGTGAGCACAGGGACAAGGAACGGCGTCTGCTGGGCAGTATCAGCCATTCTTCGGAGCGCGCCAGGCGCATGATCGCTGATCTGCTCGACTTTGCCTCGGTCAGGATTGGCCAAGGCATCACCATCTGCCGTCAACCGATAGACCTGTGCTCGACGGTCGATCAAAGCGTCAACGAATTGAGAGTCGCCTTCGCCCAGGCGCGCATTCGTCACCTATGCAAAGGCAAGGGTCAACGTGCGCTGGACCCAGACCGCGTGCAACAAATGATTGGCAATCTGGTGGCCAACAGTGTGGCCTATGGTGACCTCACCCATCCCGTCACCGTTACCACTGATCTTCATGAGCATGGCGCCGTCATCAGCGTGCACAACCATGGCCCCTGCATTCCTGATACCTTGCTTACATCCTTGTTTGCACCTATGACTCGGGGCACGGACCGTGCCGACTCGGTGCGCTCTGTCGGGTTAGGGCTGTTCATCGTCAGCGAAATCACTTTGGCCCATGGCGGCGATGTCACCGTCGCTTCGGATGCGGCGCTCGGTACCACTTTCACGATACGCCTACCGTTACTGGCAGACTGAGCACGACGGCACGGGTATGCGCGTGTCCGCATGCCCGCCGAGCTTTTGACCTGAACTTTTGTTTGTCCTGTGGTTTCCCCTGCATAACACACTCGCCTTCGCAGGAGTTGAACCATGAGAGCATTGACGTACCACGGCGCACAGGATGTAAGAGTCGACACGGTTCCGGACCCTATCCTGCAAGACGCTGACGACATCATTCTGAGGGTTACCGCCACTGCCATCTGCGGGTCTGACCTGCACCTGTATCACGGCAAGATTCCACAAACCGAACAGGGTGATATTTTTGGCCACGAGTTCATGGGCGTCGTCGAGGATGTCGGCCGCGGGGTGACCAATGTGCAAGTTGGTGACCGCGTCGTGATTCCCTTCGTGATCGCTTGCGGCAGCTGCTTCTTCTGCCAGCACGACTTGTTTGCCGCCTGCGAGACGACTAACACAGGCCGCGGCGCCATCATCAACAAGAAGATCATTCCACCAGGTGCAGCGCTGTTCGGCTACAGCCATTTGTATGGTGGGATCCCGGGCGGTCAGGCGGACTATGTACGGGTACCCAAGGCCAACGTAGGCCCCTTCAAGGTGCCCACTTCGCTGTCAGACGACAAGGTGCTGTTCCTGTCGGATATTCTGCCCACCGCTTGGCAGGCAGTGACCAACGCGCAAGTGGGCCAGGGTTCGACAGTAGCTATCTACGGTGCGGGCCCCGTCGGCTTGTTGAGCGCAGCCTGCGCTCGCATGCTGGGCGCTCACACCATTTTCCTGGTCGACGACAACGACTACCGCCTGACGTTTGCCCGCGACGCTTATGGGGTAGTACCGATCAATTTCGAGCAGGACGATGACCCTGCCGACAGCATCATTCGGCTAACCCCGGGCATGCGCGGCGTTGATGCCGTCATCGATGCAGTAGGCTTCGAGGCCAAGGGCAGCACCACCGAAACCGTCATGACAGCCCTGAAGATCGAAGGCAGCAGCGGCAAGGCGCTGCGTCAATGCATTGCTGCCGTACGGCGCGGCGGCGTGGTAAGCGTCCCTGGTGTGTACGCCGGGTTCATCCATGGCTTCCTGTTCGGCGACGCGTTCGACAAGGGCCTGACGTTCAAGATGGGTCAGACCCACGTTCAGAAGTTCTTGCCAGAATTACTCGAGCATATCGAGGCTGGCCGGCTGCAACCTGAATTGATCGTGACGCATCGATTGGCGCTTGAGGAAGCGGCGATGGGCTACAAGATGTTCGACCAGAAAAAGGATGACTGCCGCAAGGTGATTCTGGTGCCTGGTGCGGCGGCGGGTACGCTGGCTCCCGAGGTACCGATTTAAGGGCATTCCACGCTGTCTGTGGCCTGGCCCGCGGTTAGCGGGCCGAGCCCGGCTTCACGCGTGCATCAGGGTGCTCAAGGCCCCGACCAACGTGTCATGATCGAATGGCTTGCTCAGTACCATCCCGCCATGGGTGGGCCAGGTCTGCTGCTCAGGGGTGGGCGGTGCATAGCCAGTGATGAACAGCACTGGCAGCCGCGGCCTGATCCCCCTTGCAACGTCGACCATCTTTCTGCCATCCAACCCGCCAGGCAGTCCGACATCGGTGATCAGCAGGTCGATACGCGTGTCCGAGCGCAGCAATTGCAAACCTGCCAGGCTGTCGGCTGCTTCGATGACGACGTAGCCCATTCCACTGAGCGTTTCACTGACATACAGGCGCACCGACGCTTCATCGTCCACCACCAATACCGTTTCACCCGGCCGCGCCCGGTGATTCACTGCAGGGGCAACGCTGTCGCTGACCACACGGGCAGGCCCACCGTGACTCGGTAATTGCACAAACACCCGAGTGCCTTGCCCTGGCGCCGACTCGATGTGCACATGTCCGCCGGTCTGGCGGGCAAAACCGTACACCATCGACAGACCCAGCCCCGTACCTGCACCTAGCGGCTTGGTGGTGAAAAATGGCTCGAACGCCCGCGAGAGGGTTGCGGCGTCCATACCAATGCCCTCATCCGTGACGCAGATGCTCAGGTAATCGCCCGAAGCGATCTCAGGGTCTGCATCCCCATCGATGCGCTTGTCTGCCGTGCGAATGCAAATCCGGCCGTTACCGTCCATGGCATCGCGCGCATTGATGCAAAGGTTCAGCAATGCGTTCTCAAGCTGGACGGGATCGACCAGACACGTGTGCAACGAAGCGGACAACTGGACCTCCAGCTTCACGGAAGGGCCTACCGTGCGGCGCACGAGCTCAGCCATACTATCGATCAGCGCATGGACATCCGTCTGCACGGGCACCAGGGTCTGGCGCCTGGCGAACGCCAACAGTCGGTGCGTCAGCGCGGCGGCCTTGCGTGTAGCACCGTAAGCCACGGTCATGTAGCGTTCAACGTCCTCATGACGGCCCTGGGCCAGGCGAGACCTGATCAGGTCAAGACTGCCCGAAATGCCCGCCAACAAGTTGTTGAAGTCATGGGCAATGCCCCCAGTCAATTGTCCAACCGCTTCCATTTTCTGGGCCTGACGCAAAGCGGCTTCGGCCTCCTCCCGCTCGGCTACCGCCTGGGCAACACGCGCCTCGAGCGTTCGGTTGAGCTCAAGAAGTTGCTCCTCTACCTGCCTGCGGGCCGTGACGTCGATGGAGGATCCTACCAAGCCGATCACCTCCCCGTCGTCACTGAGCAGCGGTGCCTTGACCGAGAGCCAATACGTGGCCGACCCGTCTGGCATGTCCACCCGCTCTTCGACCTGCACGGCCGTCCCGCCAGCCATCACACGCTGATCGGTTTCCATCACCTGCCTGGCCTGCTCCTTATCCTCGAGGAACTCAAGGTCGGTCTTGCCCAGGTAGAATTCCGGCGGCTTGCCAATCAGCTGCGTGGCGCCATGATTGGCCACCAGCATGCGCCCCTCCAGGTCCTTGGCGTACACCACGCCGGGAACCGCGGCAGTGAAGGTACGCAGCAACGTGGACATGCGGTCGCGCTCGGCCTGGGCCTTGCGACGTGACTCGATGTTCATCAGCACACCAGGAAAGCGCACCGCAATGCCCTGCTCATCGAGCTCGACTCGACCGTTGGCTTCAACCCACCGATAACAGCCATCGTCCTGGCGGACCCGGTATTCACAGCGAAACGGGCCGCCCAGGGCCGTGGCCGCCTGAATGGCTTGCGCGACGCGTTCGCGGTCATCGGGATAGATGGAGGCAAACGCTTCTGCCAGAGGCATCCCTGTCAGGCATTTGGACAGCGGCAAGCCAAACGAATGCGAAAAACGCTCATCGGCCGTAACCCTGTCATTGGGTATATCCCATACCCACGTGCCGATGATCGCGCCCGCGTCCAGCGCAAGCTGCAACCGTTCTGCGGTTAACGCGGCATCATCCTGGCCACTGGCATCGATACCAGCGGTACGTTGATTCATCGATCGACCTCGAACTTCCTGAGTACAAGCACGGGCACCGGGCACGTCGCGCTGCGCAAAAGGCGCCTATCATGGGCCCCGCGGCCAAGAGTTGAAAGGCCTGGTCTTTATGCCAACTGAATAAAGATGGCGTATGACCCCAGCAAGACCCAGCACACGAGGAAAATCCAGGGTGTACGCAGCGAGAACAGCAAGGACTTGCGATGACCGGCCTGGGAGGTTTCGGTCTCGCTGAACAAGGGCGACTCGTCATAAGCCAGGCCCATCATGGGTTCGCTTCGCAGCAGATGGCTCTGTTTGAGCTGCCAATGCTCGATGATCTTGTAGGCGGCGTGAATACCTGGCCAGGCGTTCAGTGAACTGAGCACGCCAAGCAGCGCCAGAAACGGCGGCACCACCAACGTGAACATTTCACCCCAACTCTGATTGGTGTTGCCCATGGCAGATGCGTAGGCAATCACTAGAAATGACTGGGCAGCCAGATAAGCATCCGTACGATTGGCAAGGATGCTGGTCTCGTACTGGATTTCCTGTCGGTAGAAGTCCAGCCGCTCCTTGGGCGAGCCGAACATGCGGGCATTATGCTCCTGGATTTCGTGCTCCGGGGTGGCTGGGGTGATGATACGTGGCACAGTACGGCTCCTAGAAAGTATTCACGGGCAGGGACAATGCCCACGCGCCAGTCAACAGCGCTTGACTGCCGTTGACGTCGCGCGATGTAGCGAAGCTGGCTGAACACTGCTTTACGGCTTGTGCGCAGGCACATCCCTGGCGGTCTTCTGCGCCGTAGTGTCCTGTTCGGTGCCCGTAGACCCGTCTGGACGGTGAGCGTCATTGTCTCGCTCTTCTTCACCTGTGGTACGCGCTTGCTCAACGCGGTTGGCGTCCTGCTCATTCGATGTGCTCATGAAGACACCTCAGCCTTTGCTATGTTCAGGGGAAGAAGGTCCAGTGCCGCGCTTGATGCCACGCGGCCCCCAAATACCCCAGATCGCCAGACCCGCAACAGGCAGCGCCAGGAGCAACAGCGCCCAGGCCGCCTTTGTGGCATCGGTCTTGTCACTACGAAACACGCTGACGATCGCCCACAAGTCCACCAGTAGAATGAGGACCGCCACGGCAATCCAGAAGTACGTCACAGGCTCGTTCATAACCGCTCTCCAGGTTTGATCGGTTTTTCAACCTCTTTAAAGAGGAAGCATGAAAGTCCTGCTAAGTTCAGCTCGATTATTGCGCGATGGACGGGCGGGCACACGTGCACTGAACCAAAAGCCTTGCGCTCGCGTCCACTGCAAAATGCTGCGCGAGTTACAGGTATGGTCACTGACCCGATTGAGTCCGTTTTCGAGTATTTGAAAAAACATGACCTTGTTCTGACCACTGCCGAGTCCTGCACTGCAGGCGCCATGGTAGCGGCACTGGCCGCCCTGCCAGGAACAGCCGAGGTGCTCGAGAGCGGCTACGTCGTCTACTCCCCCGCTGCCAAGCAGCGTCTGCTAGGCGTTAGCCCCACGACCATCGAGCGCTATGGCCTGACCAGCGAAGCGGTGGCCTGGGAAATGACATTGGGCGCATTGAAAGACAGCAACGCTACCGTCGCCATCGCCACCACGGGCGTAGCGGGGCCTGCCGCGCAAGGCAAAATTCCGCCAGGTACGCTGTGTTTTGCCTGGGCATTCGCGGGTGAGCCGCTTGCCGTTTTTACCGGCACCCAACGTTTTTTTGCCGAGCGTGAAGAGGTGATGCGCCAGGGGGCAGTCTATGGGTTGTCGCAACTTGCGCATTATCACCAACGCTGGCTACGCGGCGAACGAGCCTGATCACATCTCGATGAATGAGCACCCGATGATTTCCAAGCATTATCCAGCGCCCGAAAGCGCTAATGCGCACCACCCTTTTTGGCCCGCCGGACGCATTAAGTGGTGTGCACTTTTGCTGCCCCTGGGTGTGGTAATGGCCGCAATGCCGGCCAGTACCTGGCTGATCGATACCCAGGCGAGCAGCGCCGATGGCAAGGTGCAGGTGCAATACAAACGACTCACTCGCAGCGCAAGCCCTGCCGATCTTACGATTGAAGTAAGGGGAGCGCCGAGCAAGCCGCTTTGGGTTCAGCTCGGCGGCAGCATGCTTCAGGAGGCGAGCATCGAAACCGTGCAACCGCAACCGCTGCGCATTCAAACCCAAGGGAAGGCAATGCTCGTTGAAGTGGCGACAGACGAAGCAGGGCTGGCCACGTTGCACCTCACCGTGCGCCATGAAGCACTTGGTCAGGTCACAGGTCACGTACGGGCCGGCGCCAACAGCGCCGTGCGACTATCGACACTCCTGTACCCGTAGCCCTGAACGGCTGAACACACACGCCTGAACACGAACACGCCGGGGCCCGTGCCACCGGCGTGTCGCCAATCTAATTCAGGACTTCTCAGTGGCAACCGCGAATTTCGTCATGTCCACCGCCGGCGCGACGAACTCCGGGCCTTTGCCCGAGACCCGCCACCGCACGTTGGTCAACCCATAGCGCTCAGCCATGGGTCGGCTGACTTTCTTGATCTTGTGCTGACCGAACCGCGGGATGATACCGACGCCTGCATCGCAACTCGCCCAGTGCCAGGCCTCGGCGTTGTCCATGCGTTCCAGTCGAATGATGAAAGTCCTGAATTCTCCGTGTAGCTCGTACTCGATTACATACAGTTGTTGTCCTGCCATTGGACTCTCCTCCATCAAACTCAGCCTAATGGAGCCAAAGGCGTAACAAAAAATTCCATTTATTTTGACCCGACAGTCATCGTCTTGCCGTTGCCCATTTGTGCCGAACTGTTGTCGCTTCGCTTCAGTCACACCTGTACAAAAGGTGCAGGAGCTGCAATGTGGAAGACGTATCTGAAAGCCCGCGGCAATGTGCCGAGCCCCAACGAGATACCGGTGGCTGGCTGGCGCTGGAGCAGTATGCGGCCCTTGGGGATGGGCGCTCGGTAGCACTGGTGGGCCTGGACGGTTCCATCGACTGGTGGTGCGTGCCCCACATGGACTCCCCCCCTCTGTTCGATCGACTGCTCTCGCCCAGGACCGGCGGTTACTTTGCCATCACCCCAACCCAGCCCTATCAGGCAAAGCGTCGCTATCGCCCCGGCAGCAATGTGATGGAAACCGAGTACATCACCTCTACCGGCAGCGTGCGATTGACCGAATCGCTAAACAGCGGGCCTGCCGGGCGCTTACCCTGGGCGGAACTGGCTCGCCGTATCGAGGGCATCGAAGGGTCGGTCACGCTTGAGATCGCCATCGATTTTGGTACCCAGGCCGACACGGTTAGCCCGTACCTCACGCCCAACGACAACGGCTGCGTTTTTCACGCAGGCCATATTCTCGGGATGTTCCTGCATGATCAACAGATCAGCGTGCGGCGCAAGGACGACATAGGCGTGCGCGCCACACTCGACACCTCGCCGGGGCAACGCACCGTGGTGGCCCTGATCGCGGGGCGTGACGAGCCCTTGGTGGTGCCGCCACTGAGCCTGATCGATGAACGCATCGACGGCTCTGATCGTGAATGGCGGCAGTGGTCGAAAAGCCTCATCTATAAAGGCCCCTATCAGTCAGTGGTGATACGCAACGCGCTGGCGCTCAAGTTGTTGCTGTCATCACCCAGCGGTTCGATCATGGCGGCTGCCACCACGTCGTTGCCAGAGCGCATAGGCGGCACCAAGAACTATGACTATCGGTTCGCATGGATACGCGATGCCGGGTATACCATCGAAGCCTTCCTCGGCATTGGCGCTCAGCCTGAAGCCAAGGCTGCGTTTACCTGGTTGCTGCGCAGGCTGGCCGAGCACGGCGCGCAGGTCTTCTACACCCTGGACGGGGCCATCGGTGACTGCACACGCACCATCGACCTGCCGGGCTACAAGCAATCCCCGCCCGTAGTGGGCAACGACGCCCGCGACCAGTTGCAGCACGGCGTGTTCGGCGACATTTTCGAAACTGCCCGTTGTTTCATCGACACCGGCAACATCCTGGACGGCAGCAGTGCAGTGCTGCTGTCACGGCTGGCCGATCAATGCGCAGACCAGTGGCGCCAGCCCGATGCCGGTATCTGGGAGTTACCAGAAACGCGGCACTACACCCTGTCGAAGATCAGCTGCTGGCAGGCCCTGAGCCGGGCCATCGAACTGGCCGACGGCGGCCATCTACCCACAACCTGCCGGCAGCGCTGGGCGCGCGAGCGTGACCGTGTTTTCGAGTGGATCGAAACCCATTGCTGGCATGAGGGCCGCCAGGCGTATGTGTTCTACCCAGGCAGCGACCGGCTGGACGCAGGTATCGCCCTGGCGGTGCGCTTCGGCTATCCGGCGCCTGAGAGGCTGCAAAGCACCCTGGAGGCTGTGCAGCAAAGCTTGTCGGCAGGCCCCTTCCACTACCGCTACAGCGGTGCGGTCGAGGAGGAAGGCTGCTTCCTGGCGTGCACGTTCTGGCTGGTAGAGGCTTGGGTACTGCTCGGCCAACACGAACGCGCGCAGCACGCCTATGAAGCTGCCTTGCAAGGCCTTGCCCATGGCGCAGGCATCTATTCGGAGATGGTCGACCCTGGCACGGGAGAGTACCTGGGCAACCTGCCGCAAGGCCTCACGCACCTGGCGGCGCTGCGCGCAGCGTTGGCACTGGGTGGCCGCGCACCGTGTAGATGAGGGTACACGCCAGGCACGTCATCTGCGCAGCGGAACTGATGGCCTGGCGCTCGACTCAACCCATGGCAACCGTGATTACAACAACCTGCAGAGGTGATCCATGAACGCCATCGAATTGCTGACCCAGGACCACCAGTTGGTCAAGAAACTGCTCGAAGAGTTGTCTTCGACAACGGAGCGCGCGGTGAAAAAGCGTGCCGAACTGCTGGAACGCATCAAGCAGGAAGTCACTATCCATACCGCGCTGGAGGAGGAAATCCTGTACCCGGCCATTAAAGAGGCTGGCGGCAAGGAAGAGGAAAAGATGTACTACGAGGCCAAGGAAGAGCACCGTACCGTCGATTCACTGGTGCTGCCTGACCTTGAAGGCACAGACACCGGCACGGTCGAGTTTGCAGGCCGGGTCAAGGTGATGAAAGAGTTGCTGGAGCATCATATCGAGGAAGAAGAAAGCGAGCTGTTCCCTACGGCACGCAAGCTGCTGGGTAAGCAGCAACTCGAGGAGATGGGCAAGACGATGATGGCGCAGAAGAAACTGCTCAAGGGCAAGTCGGAGCAGCGAGCCGCGTGATCAAGCCTGCGCGCCCCCTCAAGGGAGCGCGCAGCTCACCCGCTATTCTGCCGGCGATTCGGCATCGACCATCGGCGGTACTGGGGCCAGGGCAAAGGCCCTGCGTTGTTCGGATCGCCGCGCGAACGGGCGAGCGGGCAGCGGTTCCAACTGTTGTGGCGTACCGGTTTCAAGCGCTCGCTTGATCGCCTCGACTACCCGTACATCGCGCCACCCCTCCTCCCCGTCGGGTTCGGGCGCTACGTTGTTGAGGATGCAGTCGGAGAAATAAGCAGTTTCCCCAGCAAATTGATCCACCACAGGGTTAACGTGCACACGCGTCTCGCCATCGATGGTGGCCCTGTAGCTGATCGCCACCCCTTCCCCATAACCAAAGCACGGTGAAGCCTCGATCTCGCCCTTGGTGCCCAATAGCTGGAACCGCTCGGTAGACGGCAAGGTATAGCTGACGGTGAACTGGGCCAGTCGTTCGTCTTCGAAGCGCAGGCTCACGGTGACCGTGTCCCAGGTGTCCATGGTGCTGCCAGGCGAGCGAACTCCCATGGCCGAGACTTCGATGGGTTCGGCGTTGAACAACTGGCGAACCATGTTCAGGGGATAGGGGCCCATGTCGGGCACCGGCCCGGCCTCGAAACCATTCTGGGCACGGTGGTTATTGGGCTTGACCCGCTGCGTGAAGATAGAGGTGAACAACCTGGGATCACCGAAATCGCCCTTGTGCACCCGCTCGATCATGTCCAGCGTGCCAGGCTCGCAGTGCAGACGGTAGGCAACCATCAGCTTCGCCCCAGTGCGTTTCGAGGCCTCGATCATGGCCTTGCAGTCGGCTTCGCTGATGCCCATGGGCTTTTCGAGCAATACATGAATACCGGCTTCGAGCGCCGGCACCACGAATTCACGGTGACGGAAATTAGGCGTTGCGATGTAGAGCGCATCCACCTCCCGCGCAGCAAGCATCTGAGCATACTGGTCGTAATGGTAGGTGCGCAGGGCATAACGCTCGCCCAACTGTCGGGCTTTTTCCTCATCCCCGGTGACCAGGACGGTAATTTCCGAGTTGTCGGTCTGCCCGATACCAGGCATGAACGCACCCTGGGAAATCGAGCCCCCGGCCACTACACCATAACGAACCTTGCGTGCTGTACTGGGCATGACATCCCTCCTCTTGATCACGATTCAAAGCAGTACCTCTCAAGTGGGCAAGCCAAGGCTGGGTGAGGTTCAAAAAAACGTGTGTGCCCGCCCTGTCATGGCCATGCGTATCCAGGTAGAGGATCGATCTGAACCCGTCCTCAGCTGGCCTGTCCCACGAACAAACCAAGACCGAGGACAGCGCGATGGAGGATTGGATCGATTGGCTGGAATGGCCGGCCATGGTGCTGACGGTAGTGGCAGCATGGTGCATAGGATCGCGGCGACCCGCCCGCCGCAAAGTCGGCTTCTGCTGTTTCATTGCAAGCAATCTGTTATGGGCGGCCTGGGGCTGGCACGCCGAGGCCTGGGCGCTGATCATTCTGCAGTTCACGCTGTGCGTCATGAATCTGCGAGGATGGAAGAAGAATACGAGGATGGAGCCGGGTTGACGTGGATCTAGGTGTAAGTGCCTTTGCCGGAGCGCCGGGCCGGCCCCGGTAGCTGAAGGTGTCAAGTTGAATGTCAGGCGCCCAGCTCAAATCGTGGGGCCGCTTTGCGGCCCATTGCAGCACTAAGCCGCTGGCTTCAATTTCGGGAAAGCCCAGCGCATGCAGCAAAACGACCCCATCGCTTAGCGATCCAGGCGCTTTTCGACGTTTTCAGTCTGCTGCTCGATCGCCCGCGTCTGCTCTTCCAGTTCCTTGATGGATGTCGGGGTGATCGCCTTGTCTACGGCCTCAGTGGCCGGATCAGGGCGTTCCAACACCGGATCAGGTGACTGCTCGCCTTTTTGCGCTTCCTCAGAGGAGATCGGACGCGGGACTTTGTCGCCGGTGTGGGTATGAGTGTCTTTCATGGGCATCTCCAACTTCAACAGGGTGTCTTTATGAGCAGAGCGCAACGCCGGGGAAAAGTTTGATCCGCTTCGCTTAGCCCAGGTGACTGCGAACCGTCAACGCATCACCCACGGCGGCGCCACTGGCTGTGTTGTCAAAGATGCACCAGGTGATCGCCCCCTGAACATGGGTACGTGTCACCTGCGCGCCAAGCTGCCGTAAGCATGGATCGGAATAAGCGCTGTGATACAAAACCGGTACGCCGTGCAACCGCCAATACGCTATGCCTGGCCATCCTGAGGGCTGGCCATCTAGCGCGAATCTAGGCGGACTTGCCGCCACCTGTCCCACCTGAAGGTCAATCAGCAGCGTTTGCGCTGAACGCCATGTCGCATGCCTAGGTTCGACGACGACCGGCTTGTCGGACCGGCGGCGCAGCGCTTCGAAAAAACGCCTGGCTACCGCTTCGTCAAAGCTTAGCGACGGTGGTAGCTGGACCAGCAAGCAGCCCAGTTTCTCCCCCAACTCCCCGCATTGGGCCAGAAAGCTGTCCAACGCCGCTTCACACCCTTGCAGACGCATCTCATGGGTAATGGCCTTGGGTACCTTGACTGAGAAGCGAAAGCCCTCAGGTGTCGATGCGGCCCAGCGCGCGTAGGTTTGCGGCCGATGGGGCCGGTAGAACGAACTGTTGATTTCCACAGCGCTCAGGCGCGCAGCGTAGCGCTCCAGATGGCTGCCTGCCTCGGGAAAAGCCGGAGCATGCTCCTTGGGCAGACTCCAGCCTGCACAGCCTAAGTAGATCATCTCAGTAGTCCGTTGAACTCACTCAATGATGGAGCCGCTTCTGTGTCAGGACGTTCCACTGGGCAGATCGATGGAACACCCGGCAACGGGCTGGGCACTAACGCAGCACATCCCAGAGGAATCCAACATGACTGACCCCAATCATCCAGACCCTTATGTGGACGACGTACCCCACAATCCGGGTGACACCATTGGTACACCTGAACAGGCGCCCACAGAGCCGGCTCCGGAATGGCCGGAAGGCCAGGTGCCACCTGAAGAACAATCTGACGGCTGATCGTTTCACACCTGGCGGCGTACGCTGCGCCGCCGCAAACCACTGCAATCACCAGGAGGGATCCGATGAAGTTCGCGCAGTTCTGTCAGTGGCTATCCAACCAGGCTGGCCGCCCCAGCACATTCCTGATGGCCATCGTGCTCATCATCATGTGGGCGGTTTCCGGCCCATGGTTCCACTACAACGATACCTGGCAACTGATCATCAACACCTCGACCACCATCATCACATTCCTGATGGTGTTTCTGATCCAAAACACCCAGAACCGGGACAACGACATCATTCACGTCAAGCTCGATGAGCTGATCCGCGCCACTCAATCGGCGCAACGTTCGGTGCTGGACCTGGAGGCCATGGACAGCAAGACCCTGCGCGAGCTGCGCAAGGAATACCGTGCGCTGGCTGCGCGTACCGGCGCAACGCTTGAAGACGATGTGCCGCATCCATGAGGAGCCCTCTCAGCGCATCGCTGGACGGGGCCCCACCTGTTGTCAATCGTGGGCCAATCAATGGCCTACGGGCGCACGGCCCCTTACCCGGTCTGCACTGTTCATCTTCTTATGATCGATGTGCACCCACCCTCTGATAACCACTCGCAGGGCAATTGTTTTGCTCGACGCCTGACACCTCGAAATCTTTGCTAGAGGAGGCAAGCCTTCATGAGCGATCGCATCATTACACTCTTCACCGATACCACGTTCTTCGGTATTTCCATTCTGAACCTGTTACTCGCCGTCACTGTGGCCGTCCTGACGTTCCTGGTGGCCAGGGCCGCCATAAGCTTCGTACAGCGGCGCGTCAAGCACTGGTCATCTCACTCCGGTGCCTTGAGCCATGTGGTTGAGAAAGTACTGTCAGGCACCAGCAACTCGCTACTGTTCCTGGCTTCACTGTTGGTGGGGTTGAGCATGCTCGACCTGCCGGAGCGTTGGTTGAGCCGGGTCGGCAGCCTCTGGTTCGTCGTCGCCGCGTTGCAGATCGGCCTGTGGGTCAACCGTGCCATCGGTCTGGGCCTGGACCGCTACTTCACCCGCCATAATCCGGACGGTTCCCAGCAGAGCAGTGCCCTTGCCACGTTGTCGGCCTGGGGTGCGCGGGTATTGTTGTGGTCGATCGTGCTACTGGCCATGCTGTCGAACCTGGGCGTGAACATCACCGCCTTCGTCGCCAGCTTGGGTGTGGGCGGTATTGCGGTCGCCCTGGCTGTGCAGAACATTCTGGGTGACCTGTTCGCCTCGCTGTCCATCGCCGTGGACAAGCCGTTCGAGGTGGGCGACTTCATCGTCATTGGCCCATTGGCCGGTACCGTCGAACATGTGGGCCTGAAAACCACGCGCATCCGCAGCCTGGGCGGCGAGCAGATCGTCATGGCCAATGCCAGCATGATCAGCAGCACCATCCAGAACTACAAGCGCCTGCAAGAACGACGCATCGTGTTCGAATTTGGTCTTTCCTATGACACGCCTACCGAGGCGGTGAAGAAGGCACCCGGGATCGTAGAGGAAGCGATCAAGGCGCAAACGCAAGCACGCTTCGACCGCGCGCACCTGCGGGGCTTCGGCAAGGAAGCGCTTGAGTTCGAATGTGTCTATATCGTGCAGGACCCAGGCTACAACCTGTACATGGACATTCAACAGGCCATCAACTTCAAGCTGCTTGAGCGGTTCTCGAAAATCGGCGCCAAGTTCGCCGTACCGGTGCGGGCCATCAAGGTCACGGCGCTGCCGCAGGAGGCGAACGTGCATGCGCAAGGGCGAGACAACCTGGGTATGCGGGGGGCTTGAGAGCGTCACCTGTGACGCTTGAACGTGGCAGCGGACCCGGCGGTCCGCTGCCCTGCCGTCTCACATAGGCTCATCACCATTGACCTTGCCCAGTTCGGCACCGGTCATCGGTTGGAGGTCGGGATCGGACATGGTCCTTAGCTTCATGGCCTCCACTGCGTCCGCACTGGCTCCATCCAACTCCACCGAAGCCATACCGTTACCGCCATCCACAGCCGGCTGCGGTTGATCTACATAGACCCAATCCTGACCTTCGTTCCACGATCCGCGCACCTCACCGCCGTGGGACATGTTGAAGTAAGTGCGGTTGAACTCGGGATCACCCGGCATTTTGCCTTGCGGGAAGTTGGGCTGAATGGAATGCAGCGCCTTCTCGAAAGACATCTGATGGGCGATTTCTCGGCTCATCAGAAAACCGAGCGCATCTTTGATGCCGGGATCATCGGTCACGTTGATCAGACGCTCGTACACGATCTTGGCGCGGGCCTCGGCGGCAATGTTCGAACGCAGGTCTGCCGTAGGCTCTCCAATGGTGTCGATGTAGGCAGCCGTCCAGGGAATGCCTCCAGAGTTCACCAGCGCAGCGCCACCACCATACAAAAGGCTGGTGACATGCGAGTCGTTACCCGCGCCCGTGAGTGATCGATACAGTTCACCCTCGGCTTCCACACCCTCGGCCAAACGGCCTTTGGCACCTTTGTTGAGCATCACCACAATCGACCCAATGATCTCGAGGTGGCTGAGTTCTTCGGTGGCGATATCGAACAACATGTCCTTGCGCCCTGGATCATCCTCGGTCACGGCCTGGGTGAAATAACGCATCGCGGCGGCAAGTTCACCCTGGGGCCCGCCAAACTGTTCGAGCAACAGGTTCGCAAGGCCGGGGTCGGGCCGGGAGACACGGACGGTGTACTGCAATCGTTTGTTGTGCATGAACATCGGTAAATCCTCATCATCGTGCCGACGCAGCGGGCGCCACACCGGTCGTTTCAACGTTGATCAACGATTCTCATCGCTAGGTCGGCCAGCCGTTTGGCCTGGTCGTTTGCCCCTCTCGGGGTCACACAAGTGAGCCCTGTGTTCTCAAGGGACCGACGCCCCACGGCCTATCGCGCAAGTAATTCACATCAGGCTGACGAAACGCGCCAAGCAATGGCGTGCAAGTAGTGGATGGGGAAAAGTCCATGGCGGCAATAACCCAAGGCACGTTCAATGGCGCGCGAACGTGCCGGGCGCAAGTTGTCCAAGATATGGCTTACTGGCGAGACTCTCGGCAGGTGGCCCTCGAATGTGCCGCTAAGCCGGTGAGCTGCACTGCCCACCGATTTCCTTTCAAAGCGTTTGCGAGGCACGACAGAGTGACTCAATGGCGCCTACCAGCTCGTCGTAGTGCACGGGCTTGGTCAGTTGCAGGTCGAAGTGCGCGACCCGACCCTCCCGGCTTGGCGGGCTGACCCCATAGCCACTCAACGCGATTGCAGGCGTCGCCTGATACTGAGCTTGTTCACGAATCGCCGTGATGAATGCGTGCCCGTCCATTTCAGGCATGCCGATATCGGTCAGTATCACATCGAACCGGTGCCCTCCCACATTCTCCAGCGCCTCAACCGGATTGAGGAACGTAGTAACGTGGGCGTCTTCCATTTCCAGCAGCATCCGCATGACGTCCACAACGTCCGCAGAATCGTCTACCAGCAAGACATGAACGCCCTTGAGCCTGCCTTCACTGGGCCCAGCGTCTGGGTTGGCTGCGCCCTTCCCAAGGGTGCGCTGCGACAGCGGCAGCTGAACACTGAATGTTGAACCAAGCCCCAGCCCCGCCGAGTGTGCGCTCACAGTACCGCCATGGGCCTGCACCAGTTGCTTGACCAGTGACAACCCGATGCCCAGGCCGTCACCGTGATGACGGGTGTGGTGGGGCTGCCGAAACAGCTCGAAGATGTCTGTCACATCATCTGCAGACAGGCCAGGGCCGTTGTCGCTGACAGCCAAACGCACGTTTTTTTCGGTAAGTGAGAGCTCGACCGTGACCCATGCCTGCGGGCCGCTGAACTTCAGGGCATTGTTGATCAGGTTCCAGATGATCTGCTCAAGACGCGTCGCATCACCATGAACCACCATCGGACCGCGCGGTTCGGGCAGTACGAGGAGGATCCGGGCCGTGGGGTACTCCTCAATGGCCATGGCATGTATCGACTTGAGCATATCGGCCAGATCCAGAAGCTCTTTCTTGAGCATGAGCTTTCCGGTCCGCAGGCGAGCGACGTCTAGCAAATCATCGATGATGCGGGTCTGGCTGGTCACTGCGTCGTTGATCACGGCAAGCGCCTTGCCACCCTTGGCCGTGTACTGCACGGCAGGCAGTCGGCGCAATATCTCGGCATTGAGCTGAATGAGGTTCAGCGGATGCTTGAGCTCGTGCGACATGAAGGCGAAGAACTCATCCTTGAGCAAGCTGCTGGTACGTGTCTCAGCCAGGCGCTTGCCCTGTTCATCCTGCAGGTGCTTCTGCCCCGTCATATCACGGGCAATCTTCACGTACCCCGGGGTATCACCACGCAAGCGCGCCGTTTCCCCGCTGCAGTACAAGCGGCTCCCGTCGCGACGCAAATGCCAGCGCTCGTCTTCGGCACGCCCATTTACCTGGGCTTTGCGCAATTCGGCTTCAGGTACACCAGCAGCTCGATCCTGGTCCGTGAACAGCACGTCGAAATGGCTGCCGGCAATCTGCTCGGCACTGTGGCCGAAGATAGACTCCGCACCGCGATTCCACTCACAGATGACGCCGTTGCCGTCCAGGATGATGATGGCAAAGTCCTGGGTGCTTTCCGCTACCAGTCGCATGCGCTCCTGTCCCAGGCGCAGGTCCTGTTCAGCTTCACGCCGTTTGGTGATGTCGATGAACGTGAGCACCGTACCGTCGATGTGGTCCTCGCTCGAGCGATAAGGCAACAGACGAGCGATGTACCAGCGTCGGTCACTACTACTGACCTCTCGTTCCCTGACGGTCAGCGATTGATGAACCGCAGCAGCGTCCTCGGTCATTTTCGGATAATCGAGCCGATGGGTGATATCCAGCAGCGAACGGCCCGTGTCCGTCTGGCGCATGCTGAAGATGTCCTGCGCTCGCGGCGTGAACCAGCGGATATGCATATTGCGATCCACGAACACTGTGGCGATGTCGGTAGAAGCGATCAGGTTGGCCAGGTAGTCGTTGATCTTGTCGGTTTCTTCGACCTTGCTCTTGAGCTCGAAATTGACCGTGAGCAATTCTTCGTTGATCGACTGAAGCTCTTCCTTGCTGGTTTCCAGCTCTTCGGTAGCCAAGCGCAGCTCTTGGTTGATGGCTTGCATTTCTTCGTTGGAAGCTTCTAGCTCTTCGCTGGAGACTTCCGACTTTTCGATGGTTTCCTGCAGGTGCAGCTTGGTGCGATGCAGCTCGCTCTCCAGGCTCGTCATCACCTGATTTTGATTTTGCTCGACGGGGATGTTGGCGGCGACATTGGCGCGGAAAATCCGGTTGCGTTTATCGACCGCCTTGAACAGCTCCGGGCACAGGTCAGCAGACTCCGAGGAGCCCATGAACAGGTAGCCGCCAGGGCGTAGCGCGAAATAGAACATCTCCAGCATTTGTTTCTGGATCTCGCGATCCAGATAGATGAGCACGTTGCGACACACGATCAGGTCTACCTGTGAGAAAGGCGGGTCGCAAAGCAAGCTGTGCCTGGCGAACAGAACCTTCTCACGAATTTCCTTCCTTACCCGGTAGTGATCATTCTCCTTGGCGAAGTACTGGCGCAGGCGCGTGGTCGATACATCGGTGATGATCGCCTCCGGGTAGATCCCCGCGCGACCTATGGCAATCGCGCGCTCGTCGATGTCGGTGGCAAATACCTGCAGCTTGAGCAGAGCAGGCTCAAGTTTGCGGTGTTCGGCACACAGTATCGCCAGGCTGTAGGCCTCTTCTCCCGTTGAGCAGCCAGCGGACCAGATTCGCACGTCTTCACGCTTGTCCTCAGGGCCACCTGGGTTCAAGACAACGCTCAATACCAAGCGCTCGAGCGCCTCGAAGGCTTCCCGGTCGCGAAAATAGTTCGTCACACCGATCAGCAGGTCTTCGAGCAGGTTCTTTGCCTCATCAGGGTGCTGCTCAAGATGACGCAGGTAGCTCGGCAGGTCGGCCCGGCCAGTGATCTGCAAGCGGCGTTCGATGCGCCGTATGACCGTCGCGCGTTTGTAGTGCTGAAAATCGTACCCGGTACAGTTGCGCAGGGTCATGAGAATGTCCTGCAACGCCTGCTCGCTATCCTCTCCCGCTTGCGCAGCGTTGGCTTGGATTCCGGCCTCTGCATCGGCGACACGGATGCTGCGCATGCCCATCCAGAAACCGAGCAGTTTTTGCGGTATGTCGGCTACCGGCAGTACCGCATCGACCAGTCCGGTGGCAATGGCAGCCAGCGGCATCCCGTCGAATTCGGCATCGGCCGGGCTCTGCACCAAGGTGATGCCACCTTGCTCCTTGATACGCGACAAGCCCACTGCACCATCACTGCCTGCACCGGAAAGCACTACACAGAAACTTCGCTGCTTGTGCACATCGGCCAGATCACGGAAGAACAAATCGATGGCGACATGCTTTCCCAAAGGCCGCGAAGAGGGAACGACCTTGAGGTGGCCGTCAGTCATGATCAGTTGCCAGGCAGGTGAAATGACATAGACGTGATCGGGCTCGATGGGCACGCAGCTGTTTACCTGTACGACCGGCATGGAAGTCGCGGCCCGAATGATCCCGTCCGCGACGCGCTGATGATCGGGCGAGAGGTGCAGCACGATGACGAATGCCATGCCGCTCTCAGCCGGCATGTGTTCGAAGAAAACCTTGAGCGCGGCGATACCGCCTGCCGAGGCACCAATGCCTACCACCGGAAACCCAAGCTGGCTGGGTACGGTTCGATCTGTGTTGGCGGCGGTGCTGGACGGGCTGTTCATCGTTGGTTCCTGTCTGAAAACATCCACGAAGTGACGTGGTTTTCCTGTATGACCCCCGTCAAGCGCCGGAACACCCGCAAAAAACCGCATGCCCTGCCAGGCGGTCGGTTGGCACTTCATCGCCCTAGGGAAAGGCCCGTTCGTCGCCTACAGGGCACGGCGTGGTAGTGCAGCCTGACGAACACTACGAGGACACCTCATAAAAGGAGCTTCATCATGACAATGCTAAAACCTTCTTCCTTGCTGCTTGCACTCTGCCTGGGTGCGTCCGCGCCAATGGTCATGGCAGCTACCAACATGAACGATCAGCACACCCCCAGCATGCAGTCGGGTGATCACGGGACCATGAATGGCACCGGCGGCGCTACCGGTTCCGGCACCCCAGGGGACGGCATGGGTACCGGCAGTGGCACCGGAAGCAATGGTACGGACGCCACGGGTGGCGATGGCACAACCTCAGGCTCGGGTACCGGTAGTGGGGCGAACACGGGTCCCGGCGGCACCGGGAGTGGCTCAGGCATGGGCGGTACCGGGAGCGGCGACATGGGCGGTAGAGGCGACATGGGCGGCAGCGGAGGTACCGGTATGGGCAGTGGGACCGGGAGCGGCGGTACAGGTGGCGGTACGGGCGGCGCAGGCGGCTCGGGTGGTGGTAGCTGATCATCAGGGGTACTTGATCATCGCAAAGGCTCACCGAGCCTGATACCTGGAATCTAAGGGCTGCTTCGCAGCCCTTCCTGTAAACGGCAGCGATAGAGGCTCGAGGCTGGCGTGACGACTAAACCTAGACACGGCACACATGCCAGCAGCCCCGATCAGCGGCTCTACAGCACGGATATTCCTGCCCGCCTTGATCGACTGCCATGGACCCGGTTTCACACGTTGCTGGTGGTGGCGCTTGGCATCACGTGGCTACTGGACGGTCTGGAAGTCACCCTTGCCGGGTCACTGGCCGGCGCCCTGAAGGACAGCCCTGCTCTGGCCATGAGCAACCGCGACGTTGGTCTGGCTGGCGCCATCTACATCGCAGGGGCGGTGCTCGGCGCACTCTTTTTCGGATGGCTGACCGACCGCCTGGGCCGGCGCAAACTGTTCTTCATCACCCTGGCGCTCTACATCGGGGCCACCGCAGCCACGGCATTTTCCTGGAACCTGTGGAGCTTTCTGGCATTTCGCTTTCTCACAGGCGCGGGCATTGGTGGGGAATATACGGCCATCAATTCGACCATCCAGGAGTTCACCCCAGCGCGCTACAGGGGCTGGGTCGATCTGACCATCAACGGCACATTCTGGCTCGGCGCTGCGCTGGGTGCAGTGGGCGCCATTGTGCTTCTGGACCCGTCGATCGCGAACGGCGACCTCGGATGGCGCCTCTGTTTCGGCACCGGCGCCGCGTTGGGATTGCTGATCATGCTGATGCGGCTGTGGGTGCCGGAGAGCCCGCGGTGGCTGATGATTCACGATCAGCCCGAAGCTGCTGAGCGTATAGTGGCCGATATCGAGCGCAAGTGCCGCGCTCAAGGCTTGAGACTGCCTGCGGTAGATGTTCCGCCCCTGCAATTGCGTGCCAGGCATCACACGCCTTTGCCCGAGATATTTCACAGCCTGTTCGTGGTCCACAGACGCCGGGCCATGGTAGGCCTGACGCTGCTCACGGCGCAGGCGTTTTTCTACAATGCCATCTTCTTCACCTATGCCCTGGTGCTGACCGATTTCTACGATGTGCCCTCCTCCAGCGTTGGCTGGTATGTCCTGCCGTTCGCGCTCGGCAACTTCTGTGGCCCGCTGTTGCTCGGGCGGCTGTTCGATGTGCTGGGGCGGCGCATCATGATCAGCGCCACGTATGCCCTGTCGGGCATATTGCTGACCCTGAGCGGCTACCTGTTCGAACAGGGGATGATCGATGCCATCGAGCAAACGATCGCCTGGATGGTGATCTTTTTCTTCGCATCGGCTGCGGCCAGCTCTGCCTACCTTACTGTCGCAGAAACCTTCCCGCTGGAGATCCGCGCTCTGGCCATTGCCGTGTTCTATGCATTCGGCACAGGGCTCGGTGGCATGGTGGGGCCGACGTTGTTCGGTGCCTTGATCGAATCGGGCGAGCGCACCCAGGTCTGGTATGGGTATCTGCTCGGCGCCGCGCTCATGCTGGTAGCGGCATTCGTTCAGGCCGTTTACGGCGTAGCCGCAGAGCGCCGGTCACTGGAGCACGTTGCCCGTCCCCTTTCTCAGGTGGAGTCCGCCGATTAAAAGGGCCACCGCCCGTCCGCCAACCGGCACTTGAGCGCGTGCTGGCCTTCAACCCTATATCCATCAGAGAGGAGCGGCGACCATGGCACGCGGCGACAAGGACAAGTACACCCAAGAGCAAAAGCGCAAAGCCGAGCACATCGAGCAAAGTTACGAGGACAAAGGGCTCTCCAAGGACAAAGCCGAGGCGCGCGCCTGGGCTACGGTGAACAAGCAATCCGGTGGGGGCGACAAGCAAGGTGGCTCTGGCAGCAAGACCAGCAGTACAGACAAGGAAAGCGCACGTTCGGACTCTGCCAAACGAGCTGCCAAGACCCGTGAGGGGCACGCGCGCAACAGCTCGGCGTCCCTCGAATCGCAGACCAAGGAAAGTCTGCTCAAGGAGGCACGCAGCAAGGACATCAAGGGCCGCTCGACCATGACCAAGGCCGAGTTGATCGAAGCGCTGCGCAAGCACGGTTGATTTGCACGAACGGGTTATTCCGGTCGGCTGAACCGCTTCAAGTCCGTTGAAACTTTAGTATTCCCTGTCAAGTCCAGAACTTATCCGAGACGCGGCAGGAGAAGACAATGAGCGGCACTGTAGGCGATTTTCTGGTCGAGCGGCTGTACCAATGGGGCGTACGCCGCATCTTTGGTTACCCAGGCGACGGGATCAACGGTGTGTTCGGCGCCCTGAACCGCGCGGGCGGCAAGATCGAATTCATCCAGGCCCGGCACGAAGAGATGGCTGCCTTTATGGCCAGTGCCCACGCCAAGTTCACTGGCGAGCTGGGCGTCTGCATCGCGACGTCCGGCCCGGGTGCTTCGCATCTGCTGACCGGTTTGTACGACGCGCGCATGGACCATCAGCCGGTGCTGGCCATCGTGGGCCAGCAGGCGCGCGCAGCCTTGGGCGGTCACTATCAGCAGGAGCTGGACCTGGTCTCGATGTTCAAGGACGTCGCTGGCGCGTTCGTGCAACAGGCATCCACGCCTGAACAGGTACGTCATCTGGTAGACCGCGCCGTGCGCACGGCCGTTGGAGAGCGACGTGTGACTGCCGTGATTCTGCCCAACGATCTGCAGGACCTGCCCTACGAAGACCCGCCCCGCGCCCATGGCACCGTTCATTCGGGCGTTGGTTACAGTAAACCCAAGGTGGTCCCCTTCGATGCCGACCTGCAACGCGCCGCCGATGTGCTCAACGCCGGACGCAAGGTCGCCATCCTGGTCGGGGCCGGCGCGCTGGGTGCCAGTGACGAGGTAGCCGCAGTGGCCGAGCAACTGGGTGCTGGCGTTGCCAAGGCCTTACTGGGCAAGGGCGTGCTGCCCGATGAGCTGCCGTGGGTGACTGGCGCCATCGGCCTGCTCGGGACGGAGCCGAGTTACAAGTTGATGGCCGAATGTGACACGCTGCTGATGATTGGTTCTGGCTTCCCGTATTCCGAATTCCTACCCAAGGAAGGTCAGGCGCGCGGCGTGCAAATCGACCTGCAACCCGACATGCTCAGCCTGCGTTATCCCATGGAGGTGAACCTGGTCGGTGACGCGGCGCAGACGTTGCAGGCATTACTACCTTTGCTGCACCCGCGCCCTGATCACAGCTGGCGCAAGAAAATCGAGAAGTGGCGCGCCAGCTGGGACAAGACATTGACCAAACGCGCTTTGGTCAAGGCCGACCCGATCAACCCGCAGCGAGTGGTGCATGAGCTGTCCCCGCGCCTGCCGGACCAAGCGATCATATCCAGTGATTCAGGTTCGTGCGCCAACTGGTACGCCCGTGATCTGATGATCCGCGAAGGGATGCAGTGTTCCTTGTCGGGGGGCCTGGCCTGCATGGGTGCGGCCGTACCTTACGCCATTGCTGCCAAGTTCGCCCATCCGACCCGGCCGGTGATCGCCCTGGTGGGCGACGGCGCCATGCAGATGAACAACCTCGCCGAACTGATCACAGTGGCCAAATACTGGCAGCAGTGGGAAAACCCCACGTGGATCTGCGCGGTGTTCAACAACGAAGACCTCAACCAGGTGACCTGGGAGCAGCGCGTGATGGAGGGCGATCCGAAGTTCGAAGCCTCTCAGTCGATCCCTGATGTGCCTTATCACTTGTTCGCCATCTCGATTGGTCTTGAGGGTATCTACGTCGAGCGTGAAGAAGATGTCGCTCCCGCTTGGGAGCGTGCCTTGGCGGCCGATCGCCCAGTCCTGATCGAGTTCAAGACGGACCCCAACGTAGCGCCACTGCCGCCGCACCTGAAACTTGAGCAGGCCAGGAAGTTTGCGACCACCTTGCTCAAGGGTGACCCGGATGAAGCCGGCGTGATCGTGCAGACCGCCAAGCAAGTGCTGAGCGCGGTGCTTCCAGGCAAGAAATGACAAGGGCTTGGCGCTTGGGATGAACGTTCCGGGCGCCTGACCAGTCGCACTCCATAGACACAGCCTACTGTGCGCAATCGAACCGTGAGGACCTACCATGACTGCACTCCCTGAACAGGGCGCTGCACAGCAGACCCTGAACTTCACCCTCAATGGCCAACCCCAGGCCCTGACGGTACAACCCTGGACCACCCTGCTCGACCTGTTGCGTGAGCAGCTGGACCTGGTGGGCACCAAGAAAGGTTGCGACCATGGCCAATGCGGCGCCTGCACCGTGCTGCGCGACGGCCGCCGGGTGAACGCTTGCCTGACCCTGGCCGTGATGTGCGAAGGTGCCGACCTCGTCACCATCGAAGGCCTGGCCGAGGGTGACCAACTGCACCCCATGCAGCAGGCATTCATCAGTCAGGACGCCTTCCAGTGCGGTTACTGCACCCCTGGCCAGATCTGCTCGGCCGTGGGCCTCGCCAATGAAGGTCACGCCCATACCCGTGCCGACATCCGCGAGCAGATGAGCGGCAACCTTTGCCGCTGCGGCGCTTACAGCAACATCGTGGCCGCCGTCGAACAGGCCCTGCCGCTGATCAAGAGGGCACGCACATGACCCCTTTCAGCTACCACAAGCCTGCCTCGCTGGACGAGGCACTGCGCCTGACCGATGCGTCCTCGCGTTTTATTGCAGGCGGGACCAACCTGGTCGACCTGATGAAGGAAAATGTCGAACGGCCCGAGCGACTGATCGATATCACAGGACTGGAACTTGACCGTATCGAGTCCTCCAACGCGGGCGGTGTAATGATCGGCGCGTTGGTCAGCAACGCGGACCTGGCCTGGGACCCGCTCATCCGCCAGCGTTACCCACTGCTGTCGCAAGCGATCCTGGCCGGTGCATCGCCTCAGTTGCGCAACATGGCAAGCACCGGCGGCAACCTGCTGCAACGTACGCGCTGCTACTACTTCTACGACACCGGTACGCCTTGCAACAAACGCGAACCCGGCAGCGGTTGCCCGGCACGCAGCGGCTTGAATCGCATTCATGCGATTCTCGGCGCCAGCGAGGCTTGCGTGGCGACTCATCCTTCGGACATGTGCGTGGCATTGGCTGCCCTGAAGGCCGTGGTGCATGTGCAAGGGCCCGCCGCCAAACGCCAGATTCCGTTCGCCGAGTTCCATCGCCTGCCCGGCGATACGCCGCAGCAGGACAACCACCTGGCGCCTGATGAGCTGATTACCGCCATCGAGCTGCCTGATCAAGGCTTCGCCGAGCATTTCCGCTACGTGAAAGTACGTGATCGTGCCTCCTATGCCTTCGCGCTGGTCTCGGTCGCCGCTGCCCTGCACATCGAAGGCGGGGTTATTCAGGAGGCCCGCATCGCCTTGGGTGGCGTGGCCCACAAGCCATGGCGCAACGAAGCTGTCGAAGCGATGTTGCAAGCAAAGGCGCCCAGCACCGAGCTCTTCACGCAAGTGGCCACTGCCCTGCTGCAAGGGGCACAACCCCTGAGCCAGAACGGCTTCAAGGTGCAACTGGCACAACAAGCCATCATTCGGGCATTGAACGAGGCCGCCGCCGGCGGCAGCCTCGAGGGGGACGCGCAATGAGCAAGGTAGTAGGAACCCCAGCGGACCGCGTCGACGGCGCAGCGAAGGTCACCGGCCAGGCACGTTATGCCGCCGATTACCCGGAAGAAGGCCTGCTGCACGGCAGCGTCGTTTCCAGCACCATCGCCCGCGGCCGGGTGGTCAAGGTCAACAGCGACAAAGCGCTACAGGTGCCAGGCGTGGTGGCAGTACTGGACCACATCAACCGTCCGCGCATTTCCAGCTACGACGATGACTACAGTGACGATGATGCAGCCGAGGGCTCACCCTTCAGGCCGTTGTTCAATGACCGCGTGTTCTACAGCGGTCAGCCCGTCGCACTGGTCGTCGCACAGACGCTGGAAATCGCTCGGCATGCGGGCTCGCTGGTCGAGATCGATTACAGCCAGGAAAGCCATGAATCCGACCTGGAAAAGGTACTGGGTCAAGCACACGAGGCGCCGGCTGAAACACCTGAGCCCCGTGGTGACTTCCCAGGCCGGTATGCCAGCGCCCCTACCCGCGTGGACGCCACCTACTGGACGGCCAACGAACACCACAACCCGATGGAGCCCCACGCCTCCACCGTGTGCTACCAGCTCGATGGTAGCCTGGTCATCCACGACAAGACCCAAGGCACGCAGAATTGCCAGGAATACGTGCACAACGTATTCGGACTGCCCAAGGAAAAATTGCGCGTCAAGGCAGCCTTCGTCGGTGGCGCCTTTGGTTCCGGCCTGCGTCCCCAGTACCAGCTGCCCCTGGCGGTCATGGCTGCCCTGCACCTGATGCGCTCGGTGCGCGTGACCTTGACCCGCCAGCAGATGTTCACCTTTGGCTACCGCCCACGCACACAGCAACGCCTGCGCCTGGCGGCCGATGAGCAAGGCCGCCTGTCTGCCATTGGGCATGACGCCATCGGCCAGACGTCACGGTTTGAAGACTTTGCCGAGCACGTCGTCGAGTGGAGCGGCATGCTGTACCAATGCGACAACGTCGCGTTGAGCTACCGCTTGGCCCCACTGGACGTCTACACCCCATTGGACATGCGCGCGCCGGGTGCAGGTTCGGGCATGCTGGCGCTGGAGTGCGCTATGGACGAACTGGCCTGCGCAACAGGGCTGGACCCGGTCGAGTTGCGGCGACGAAACTTCGCCAGCCACAATGGCAATGAGGGTAAGCCTTACTCGAGCAAGGAACTGCTAGCCTGTTACGCACAAGGGGCCGAGCGTTTTGGTTGGGCCAAGCGCCAGGCTGCGCCCGGCTCGATGCGGGACGGCAATCAACGCATAGGCTGGGGCATGGCCGGCGGTGTATGGGAAGCCATGCAGATGCAAGCCAGCGCCAAGGCGCGTCTGGGCTGTGACGGGCACTTGACTGTCAGCAGCGCCACCACGGACATCGGCACCGGCACCTATACCGTCATGACGCAGATCGCTGCCGATGCCGCGGGCCTCGACATGGCCGATGTCACGTTCCTGCTTGGCGACTCCTCCTTGCCAAAGGCGCCGTTGCAAGGTGGGTCGTTCACCGTGTCCTCCGTCGGTTCTGCCGTGCGCAAAGCGTGCCTGGAGCTGCGCAAGCAGGTTGTCGAGCAAGCCAGGCAACAGCACCAGAGCCTGGCCAGCCTGGACGATTCCGACTTCTTGATCGCAGGTGGCCAGGTGAGCGCCGGTGAGCATTCGTTCGCCCTCGCCGACCTGCTGCCCAGTGCCCAGCAGGCCTGCTTCGAGGTGCAGGTCGAGGCGGGCCCTGACGACAAGCGCAAGCCCTACTCCACTGCCACCCATTCGGCGGTCTTCGTCGAGGTATCGGTGGACGAAGACCTGGGGACCGTGCGCGTCAAGCGCGTGGTCAGTGCGGTGGCTGCAGGCCGGGTCGTCAACCCCAAGACAGCGCGCAGCCAGATCCTGGGGGGCGTGGTGTGGGGCATCGGCATGGCGCTACACGAAGAAACCCAGACCGACCATGCGCTGGGCCGCATCCTCAACCACAACCTGGCCGAGTACCACGTGCCGGTGAATGCCGACATTGATGATATCGAGGTGATCTTTGTGGAAGAGCACGATGATGTGGTCAACGAGCTGGGCTCCAAGGGCGTGGGCGAGATCGGCGTGGTAGGTGTCGCTGCGGCCGTGGCCAATGCCATTTATCACGCCACCGGCAAGCGGGTCCGCGAGTTCCCGATCACCTTGGACAAGCTGCTGTAAACGGGCCCTGCCCTCTGGAGTAATCGCATGCCACGCCTGGGTTTCGCCTGCATGTACCGACACCCGCACCGCAGCTTGTCGGTCAAGGAGCTGGAGACCATCGAGCGTACGTTCAACCCGCGCAGCACGACGCTGCGTTGGGTTTCGGGCGCCTCCCGCGAGGCGGCTCGGAACAAGTTGCTTGAACTGGTGGAACACAACCTCCAGGCCCAGCTGCGCTTGCTCGACTATGTGGCCCAGCTGCCCCAGGCGCTGCGCATGCTGCGCCTGAGCAGCGACCTGCTGCCGCTGTACAGCCACCCTAGCGTGGCCCACGTGTACCGCGAGGCCGACTTTCAAGCGCTGATGGCCGAACGTTTCGCCGCCATCGGTGCTTTCGCGCGCGCCAGGCAGATACGCCTGTCATTTCACCCTGGACAGTACTGCGTGTTGGGCTCGGACCGCCCCGAGGTGGTGGAGAACAGCCTGGCCGAATTCGAATACCATGCCGACATGATCCGCATGATGGGTTACGGGCAGGTCTTCCAGGACTTCAAATGCAATGTGCACATTGCCGGCCGGCTGGGCGGTGCGGGGATTCGCACCGTATGGCCACGCCTGTCCGAGGTGGCCCGCAATGTGATCACCTTCGAGAATGACGAGAAGACCTATGGGCTCGACGACTGCCTGGCGTTGGCTGACCTGGCGCCGGTGGTGCTGGATATCCACCATTGCTGGATTCATGAGGGTGACTACATCGACCCGGGCGATACGCGAGTTGAGCGGGTGATCGAGAGCTGGCGCGGCGTACGCCCCACCATGCACTACTCTCAGCCCCCGGAGCACCTGCAGGCGCTGGGGTTCGGGCCTGATCGCAAGCTGGTGATCGGTGAGTTGCTGGAACAGGTGAACAAACGCGATCTGTACGCCCACAGCGCTCGCATGTGGAACCGCTGGACGAACCGCTACGCACTTCAGTTTCTCGACAGGTTCGACATCATGTTCGAGTCCAAGGACAAGAACCTGGCCACGCTTGACTACTTCAACGACTACCTGGCTTGATCGGGCCGGGCAGGCCCTCAGCCGCTTCCGGTCAGGTCACCGGCCACTTCGCAGCCGTTGCGACAGCTGCACTCGTACTCGGCCTGTGCGCGAGTAGGCAGGTTCAGGCTCAGCCTGACCTTGTCCTGCGTGTCGTACAGGTCGTAGCCCTCCCCCAGTGATGATGGAAAGCCGAGTCGCCGTGGCAGCCATTCTTTTGTTTGCGGTACAGCTGGAACCACAACGAATCGCATCTGCATGATCATCCCTCACCGGCCGTTCCTTAGTATTAGTCACGCTAAGAGAAAGCATCAAGTAGACTCATGCATGTTTATGACGTTCATTAAGTCGTACGCGCAGGTAACTGGCTGTAAGCGCAGCTTTGACGCCTGGCCAGCGCTCCCCCTGTGGGAGCGGCCTTGCCGGGGCATCGGACCGCTCCCATAGGGGAACTCAAGAGATGATGGATGGGGTACAGGGCAGCTGGAAAGATGCGTATAGGATCGTGCAATCAGGCGCTTGAGCTCCTGACCTTATTAGCTGACTCCAGCCGACTTGCGGCTGCGCCGACTCCCCAACTCGATCCAGGTCGGGGCATGGTCACTGGCCTTGGGCTCATTGCGCACCCAGGCATCGACGCCCGCTCGCTTGAGGTACGGCGCCAGGTCCCGGTTGAGCAGCAGGTGATCGATGCGCAGACCCGCATTGCGCGCCCAATGGTTGCGGAAGTAGTCCCAGAACGTGAACACCTGCTCTTGCGGATGCAGGTGCCGGATAGCATCGGCCCAGCCGCTGGCCAGTAAACGCTCGAAGCAATCGCGCGATTCGGGTTGCAGCAGCGCATCCTTTTGCCAGGACTTGGAGTCGTAGATATCCAGGTCCGTGGGCACGACATTGAAGTCACCGGCCAGGACGGTGGGGTGACCACTGCCCTGCAACTGCCGGGCATGCTCGATCAGGCATTCGAACCAACGCAGCTTGTAGTCGAACTTCGGCCCTGGTTGCGGGTTGCCGTTGGGGAGGTACAAACACCCTATCAACACCCCATGCACCGCTGCCTCCAGATAGCGGCTCTGGGTGTCGTCCTCCATGCCCGGCAAGCCTCGCCGTACCTCGAGCGGCTCGCTGCCGCGCGCCAGGATCGCCACTCCGTTCCAGGCAGGTTGGCCCAGGTGCAGATACCCGTAGCCAGCGGCTTCCAGAGCCTCACCCGGGAACTGATGGTCGGGTGCCTTGAGCTCCTGAAGGCAGACCACATCGGGCTTTTCACGTTCGAGCCAGGCCAGCAGCGCAGGCAGCCGGCTGCGAATGCCGTTGATGTTGAATGTGGCAATCCTGAGCGCTTTCATGTGTCAGGGTCGATTACATGGGCGCGCACGGCATCTTCGAGGGCATGCACATGCGCCTGGTCGGCCAAGGCCTTGAGCGCCAGCCAATCGTCCCAATCGATGATGCCATCGTCACGCAACGCTTCGGCGGTACGCACCAGTTCATGGTGGTAGGCATCGGGTGACTCACGGCGGTAGCTGATGTCGTCGTACTGCGCGTACCAGGCCGCGAGTTCAGGGATACTGCGTTCGATACTCATCGCACTGCTCCTGTGAAACCCTTTGGGGTTGTGAGCCTGCCTTGAGCGCATCGTTCAACTCAGACGCTTCGCGTCACGCCACCGTCGACCCGGATATTCTGCCCGGTGATGTAGGCGGCGCCGTCACTTGCCAGAAACGCGACCGTGGCGGCAATTTCGTCGCTGCTGCCATAGCGCTTGAGCGGCACGCTGTCGCGACGCTGCTCAAGGGCCGGCAAGCTGTCTATCCACCCCGGCAGCACGTTGTTCATGCGCACATTGTCACGTGCATACGTATCGGCGAAAAGTTTGCTGAACGCAGCGAGCCCGGCACGCATCACGGCGGAAGTGGGAAACAGATCACTGGGTTCGAAGGCCCAGGCACTGGAAATATTCACGATGACCCCGCCGCCCTGGCGCTGCATCACCGGCGTGACCAGGCGTGTCGGCCGGATGACGTTGAGCAGGTAGGTCTCCATGCCGGCATGCCAGTCGGCGTCGCTCAGTTCCAGCACAGGCCCCCGAGGCCCGTGGCCAGCACTGTTGACCAGGACGTCGATGCGGCCCCACCGCTGCATGACTGCCTCGACCAGCCGCTCGAGGTCCTCCATGCACTGGTTGCTCCCCGTCACGCCCAGCCCGCCCAGCGTCATGGCCAAGGCCTCTCCCTTGCCAGAGGACGAAAGAATCGCGACCTTGTAGCCATCGGCGGCCAGGCGCCTGGCCGCCGCCGCGCCCATACCGCTGCCACCTGCGGTAATGATTGCAACCTTTTCGTTTGTCATGCTGCCTCCTGTGATGGGCATCGAGTGGGTACAGGAACCAGGCTACCAAGGGGCAGAGAAGCGAGGGAGATAGCTCCCAACGCGTCAGCCAGTAGTTTTTCTATCGCCTGCGTCTGACCTGAGCCAGTCGATGACCCACTGCAGCTGCTGCGCGTCTCGAGCTTTGCGTGGCCACACCAGGTAGAACGCCTTGTCTGGGCGCAGATGCGATTCGGCAACCTGGACCAGGCGCCCTGCGTCGATCTCCTGAGCCACGAAGGCGCGTTCTGCCAGCGCAATGCCCTGCCCGCCAATGGCCGCGTCAATGGCCAGTGATGTCTGGTTGAACTGGACTGACCTTGCACCAACGGCGGGGTGACCGGGATAGACCTGCGCGCGATAAGACGGCCACGAGTCGTGGGCATCACACAGAGCTACATAGCGCTCCAGTGTTGCGAAGTCTTCAGGCGGGCCAAGCGCCGCTACCAGGGTGGGGCTCGCCACCGCGATGATCTCCGAACCCATCAACAGTGCCTGCTCAAGCCCTGGCCCGAAAGGTGGCCGCCCGTAACGCACGGCAAGGTCGACGCCGTCGGTATGAAAATGCGACAGACGATCGGTGGCCAATACTCGCACATCCAATGTCGGGTAGCGCTCGGCCAGTCCACCGAGCCTGGGGATCAGCCACTTGGCGGCGAAAGTGGGTGTCACGCTGACGGTGATATGAGAAGGCGCAGGGCGCAGCCGGCGCGTTGCCTCATCGAGCATGGCCATTGCCGTACGCACGGTCTCGCTATACCCGCGGCCAGCGTCGGTCAATGCCAGGCCTCGAGGCAGGCGTTCGAACAGGCGTACCTCCAAGGCGCGTTCCAACCCCCGAATCTGCTGGGCCACGGCGGGCTGGGTGACACCCAGCTCTTCGGCGGCCAGGCCAAAATTGAGATGCCGCGCCACGACCTCGAACACCCGCAGGGCGCCAAGGGACGGCAACTCGGAAAAAACGGCAGGCATAGGGGGTAGGCGATCCAGGCTGGGCAGATTGGCACGAGGCTAGCCCCATCCGTGCAGGAAGTCGATGAGCGTCCAGGACTGGGTACTCGCCTGGTGATATGGAATCGATCAGCAACTCTCCGGCTGTACGCTCAAGCAGGCACGAATACACTCCTTTGCAATTGCCAGAAAGAAGCGCTGGTACTATTAGCTCACCGCTTGCCCACACGGACCGTCAGCATGCAAATACGCACCCTCTCTCGCGATGAACTCGACCAGGCCAATGCTCTGTGCATGGCTTCGTTCATGCATTCGGTAGCGCCACTTTTGCCTGTGCAGGCCATCACGACATTCACCGAAGTGGCGAGCGTGAACGCCTTTGCAGAGCGATTGCAAGGTGACAACCTCATGCTGGTGTGCGAGGTCCAAGGAAGGCTTGCGGGGCTGGTCGAACTCAAGCAAGGCCGTCATGTGGCAATGCTCTTCGTATGCCCCGCTCGTCAGCGCCAGGGTATCGGCCGACGCTTGATCGAGGCCGCTCTCGGCCATGCCCGCAGCCAGACGGTTACGGTAAGCGCGTCGCTGCCATCGGTGGCGGCCTATCAGCGTTATGGCTTCAGCCAGGCAGGTGAAGTTGGGGAGCACGCGGGGCTGATTTACCAGCCAATGCAAAAGGTCTTGAGCATGTGAAGCCTCACGCAGGCCCATGGCGCTGAAGTTTTTGATCAGGTGGACACTCATTGTGTCTATGTAAAGGCGGGCACTGCTGGTGAAGTACCAGGGCAGCCACGCCATTCGTTTTTCCGGAGACACTGCATGCTTCGTATCTTTGAGCGTAGGCTCGACCCTTTCCCTCCCGATGAGGTGCCGCCGCCCCCCGTTGGCCTCATGCCTTTCCTGTGGGCGTGCACCCGTGGGGCGCGCGGCTACATTCTTGCGCTGGCCCTGCTCAGCGCTAGCGTGTCCCTCTACGAAGCCTGGCTGTTCAGCTTCCTCGGCCAGGTGGTGGACCTGCTGTCAGCCTGGCAGGCCGGCGACACCGCTGCCGCCCAGGAAAGCCACGTGTTGTGGGGCATTGGCATCGTGCTGGTGATCAGCATCGGCCTGGTGGCGCTACGCACCATGGTCCAGCACCAGGTGCTGGCCATCAACCTGCCGCTGCGACTGCGCTGGGATTTTCACCGGCTGATGCTGCGCCAGAGCCTGTCGTTCTTCTCCGACGAGTTTTCAGGGCGCGTCACCACCAAGGTCATGCAGACTGCACTGGCCGTGCGCGAGGTGCTGTTCACGGTCATCGAGATCCTGCCCGGCATTGGCGTTTATTTCATCGCCATCATCGCCCTGGCCGGCGGCTTTGCCTTGAAACTCATGCTGCCGTTCATTGCCTGGCTGGTGCTATTCGGGCTGGCGATGGTTTATTTCGTTCCACGCCTGGGCGCAGTAGGCGAAGAGCAGGCCCACGCGCGGTCGTCGATGACCGGGCGCATTTCCGACGCCTACACCAACATCACTACAGTCAAGTTGTTCTCACACTCCAAGCGCGAAGCCCATTTCGCCCGAGCGGCCATGGAGGACTTCAAGCAGACCGGTTTCCGGCAGATGCGTCTGGTGAGCCAGTTCGAGATCGTCAACCAGGCGTTGGTGGTAGGGCTTATCCTTGGTGCAGGCGGTTATGCGCTGTGGCTGTGGCACCAGGGCCAAGTGGGCACCGGCGCTGTGGCGGCCATCACTGCCATGGCCCTGCGCATCAATGGCATGTCGCACTGGATCATGTGGCAGATGACCTCACTGTTCGAAAATATCGGCACACTGCAGGACGGCATGGCCACCCTGACGCGCGGTCCGAAAGTGCAGGACGCCCCGGACGCCACCGCTCTGGTGACCCGTGGTGGCGCAGTGACATTCGACAAGGTCAGTTTCAACTACAACGGTGAGCGCCAGGTACTAACCGACCTCAGCCTGGACATCAAGCCGGGTGAGAAAGTGGGCCTGGTCGGCCGCTCCGGTGCTGGCAAGTCGACGCTGATCAACCTGCTGCTGCGCTTTTACGACGTGGACAGTGGCCAGATCCGTATCGATGGCCAGGATGTAGCCAAGGTCACCCAGGACAGCCTGCGCAGCGCCATCGGCATGGTGACACAGGATACGTCACTGCTGCATCGCACCATACGCGAGAACATCGCCTATGGACGGCCGGACGCCACCGACGCGCAAATCCAGGCCGCCGCCCGCGATGCGCAAGCCGACGGGTTCATCAGCCAGCTCAGCGACCAACAGGGCCGCACCGGTTACGACACCATGGTCGGTGAGCGCGGTATCAAGCTGTCCGGTGGGCAACGTCAGCGCATCGCCATCGCCCGGGTGATGCTCAAGAACGCACCTATCCTGCTGCTTGACGAGGCAACCAGTGCACTGGATTCGGAGGTAGAGGTCGCCATCCAGGAAAGCCTGGACGAGATGATGGAGGGCAAGACTGTAATTGCGATTGCCCATCGACTGTCTACGATCGCCGCCATGGATCGTCTGATCGTGATGGATGAAGGGCGCATCATCGAGCAAGGCACCCACGCCCAGCTGCTCGAGAAAAACGGCACCTACGCGCGCCTGTGGCAGCACCAGAGCGGTGGTTTCCTTGGCGAAGACCAGGGTATGGCGCACGCGCTCAACTGAGTGGGCGCACGCTGACCCGTTGCCTGGACAGATGATGTTCGAGCGTTAACCCATCGCCCCTGTGTCGTTGATCGGGGGCGATGGCGTTGCAAGTACGAAGACACCGTTTGCGCTCGTCGCTTGCCTCACGGGTATGAATGACTTGGTTCAAAACCTGCGAAACGGTATCCTCCGGTAGCTTAAAGCCACCAGTTAGGCATTCATTGTCTGCCCCTCAAGGAAGAGCCTTTGCCCAGTCAGTCATCGCGTCACACCATCGCCCGCCAGTGGGAACTCCTCAAGCTCCTTCCGGGCCGCGATCCCGGCATGAGCTGCACGCAGTTACAGGCGGCACTGTCGAGCGCGGGCCATGCCACGACCAAGCGTACGGTCGAGCGTGACCTGGTGGAGCTGGCAGGGCTGTTCCCGTTGCAGTGCAACAGCGCGTGCATGCCGTATAGCTGGCACTGGCAGCCCGGACGCAAATTGCGCGATGGGGCACCGCCCGCGCCAGGGGATGCGCCCGCTCAAGTGGAATTGCACGCCTGGGTGGACGAGTCGCTCTACCATCATCTGGAGATGCATCCGCTGGGCACAGGTATGCGCCTCACATGCCTGCCCAACGGCGGTGCCATCCTGGTCACAACGGTAGCGGATGATCGAGCGTTGATGGGCTGGCTGCTGTCCCAGGCCGGAGCGATCCGCGTTCAGGGGCCGCAATCGGTGCGCCTGGCCTTGCTGGAGCACTTGCGTCAGAGCCTGGCACTGCACGACACCGGCGCTTGAGCAATGCCTAGGCCGGCCGCCGGCGGGACAGGCAGGCGTAACCCAGTGCCAACACGCTCAACCCCATTACAATCAACAGCCCCATCAGCTCTGTGCTGTAGCGGGCAGCCCAGGCCGGGAAGCCGGCGACCGACTGATACACCTGCACATCCGCCGTCCCCTCGGCATAGCTGATGCCTACCCCACTCTGGCGAATCTGCGAATAGTCAGCATCGAAATACACCCAGACCTTGCTGGAGCCGCCGGCCTCGATCGCCGGGATCTCGAGCTGAGCGGTGGCCGCCTCGAGCAAGGTGTCATTGCCGGCCGAATCCCGGACCTGCACCAGGCCTTTGGAGGGCAAGCGGATCCTTACCTGATCCACGGGGGCATTGCCGGTGTTCTGCAACTCGATGAGCAAGCCGGTCCGGTGGTCTACCAGGCCGGCCTCGAAAGGTTTTGCAAACAGCTGGGCATAAGGCGCCTGTGCCATCTCCACCAGCCGGTCGACCTGGTCGCGGCTCAGTTGACCTTGGCCGATCGTGTTTATGCGTGCACTCAACTGCTCGTACTTGAGCTGCTCGCTGGCTTTGCTGATACGCTCGCTGAACTGTCCCGGATAGGTCAGGTACGCGTAGGTCAGCGACGCTTCCAGGCGCGGGTTGCCCATCACTGCCTTGTAGACGAACAACAGGGCCGCCAGCCCGATCAGAACGACTACGAGGAGTTTCCCCACCTTGTCCCAGCTCAATGCACTCTTCCTTTTGTCGAGTTACAGGCGATACGCGCCGCCAAGGGTGCCAAGTTCGCGGCCCCCAAGCAAGCGCCTGACCGCTATCGTTCGACATCGTCCTCACGAACATGGCGCAACGCCTGTAATTGCCCGTCGATGAGGGCCTTGGCCATTGCGGCCAGGTAGCAGGTGGCGAGCATTGCGTTCTTGCGGTCTGCAGGCTTGTCGATGGCCTTGCGGGTAAGCTCGGTGATGCAACCCATGATGACGGATGCTTCCACTAAGGCAGTACGCAAGGGCAACGCTGGCTTCATCTGGACCAGGTCGGTACCGGCGCTCGCGAATCGACGGGTTGCGTTGACCACGGTGGGGCCTTGGGGGGGTCTGGTGATGTCATTGTCCATGCTGTTTGCTCCCTGTCTGGAGAGCCGAGACTAGGCAGGTGCTTCCCTGAGCACAACGAGCAGCAAGTACCTGCGCGCAATTTCAGAAAGGGCCTACACGATCGCTACCTCTTGACCGTTTGCCGTCGGTCATCGAGGATCGAAGCTCCGCCTACAAGGATGTCAACATGCTGCGCATACTGGGCAAAGCCTCATCGATCAACGTACGCAAGGTACTGTGGGCGTGCGCGGAGTTCCAGGTCCCATTCGTGCGGGAGGACTGGGGAACGGGCTTCCAGGCTACCGACAGCGAAGCGTTTCTGGCGCTCAACCCCAATGCCATGGTGCCGGTCATCCAGGACGGCGACTTCACCTTGTGGGAGTCCAACAGCATCATTCGCTACCTGGCCAATTGCTATGGCCCAGCAGCCTTCTACCCGGGGGAGGCCCGTACTCGGGCCAGGATCGACCAATGGATCGACTGGCAGGCTTCGGACCTGAACGCATCCTGGCGCTACGCGTTCCTGTCGCTGGTCAGACACTCCCCCGCCCATCAAGACCCGCATGCCCTGGCCAACGCCTGTGCCGACTGGGGGCGCAATATGCTCATTCTCGAGCGCCAGTTGGCACGCACCGGCGCCTATATAGCCGGGCGTGACTTCACCCTGGCCGACATTCCCATAGGCCTGTCGGTCAACCGCTGGTTCGAAACGCCGCTCGAACACCCTCACCTGCCTGCCCTACGCGATTATTACGAGCGCCTGAGCGAGCGCCCGGCCTATCACGAACATGGGCGTAACGGCACGCCTTGACAGCTAGCACAGCCTTCGCGAAGGCGCATGCCTCAGGCCGCGACCTGGGTAACCTGGTGACGACCACGCCAGGCGAACGTCAGCACCATTATCAAGCCCAGCACTGCGGTGCCTGCGCCCGCCAACGCGATGGCCGAGTAACCGAGGCCGCCATTGATCACGGCGCCCCCCAATGCAGCGCCGATGGCGTTGCCCAGGTTGAAAGCACCGATGTTCACGGCCGAGGCCAGGTTGGGTGCATCCTTGGCCGCCTCCATCACGCGCATCTGCAGGGGCGGAACCAGGGCGAAACTGGCTGCGCCCCAGACCAGGATGGCGCCGGCAGTAAGCAGGGATGAGCCCATTACGAGTGGGAACACCAGCAGTACCGCGATCAATATGGCGAGCGAGACAATCAGGGTTCGATCCACGGAACGGTCCGCCGCTTTGCCGCCCCAGACGTTACCCAGGGTCAGGCCAACACCAAACAGCACCAGCATGGAGGTGACGAATGCGGTAGACGCGCCGGCTTCGTTTTGCAGGATGGGCGCAATGTAGGTAAACACCGTGAACATCGCGCTGGAGCCCACCACGGTCAGGAGCAAGGCTGCCAACACAGGCCCACGTGTCAGCACGCGTATCTCGGCCAGCGCACCGTCGCCCTTGGGCGATGGCACATTGGGCAAGGCATACCACAGCGTGGTCATCGCCACGAGGCCGAGCCCGGCTATGCCCCAGAACGCCGTGCGCCAGCCGAGCAACTCGCCGAACCAGGTTGCCAGGGGGACACCGCCGATGGTGGCCAGCGTCAGGCCCATGAACATCGCGGCCACGGCGCCGGCACGTTTCTCGGCGGGCACCACGCTGGCCGCGACGATGGCACCTATACCGAAGAAGGCGCCGTGGTTGAGGGAGGTCACTACCCGTGCGACCAACAGGCTGGCGTAATCGCTGGCCAAGGCCGACATAAGGTTGCCCAAGGTGAAGATGGCCATCAGCCCGATCAGCAGGTATCGGCGCGGTACGCGTACGGTTGCCAGGGTCATGAGCGGGGCGCCGATCAGCACACCCAGTGCATAGGCGCTGACCAGCAGACCAGCGGCCGGAATGGACACACCCAGGTCAGTGGCAATGCTGGGCAGCATGCCCATGGGAGCAAACTCGGTAACCCCGATACCGAACGCGCCCATGGCGAGTGCTACAAGGGGTGGATTGATACGCATGGCTAACTCCTTATCTGTGCCGTGAATGCTACGATCTGTTTCACCAAGGCACTAGATAGCGATTGTGCGAACCACCTTTGCGTACGAGGCACAAATGGATCTGACAGGACGATCAGGTGAGATGGAGGTGTTCACCCAGGTGGCGCAAGCAGGCAGCCTGTCGGCAGCCGCCCGTGCATTGGGCCTGACACCCTCTGCCGTCAGCCGCATACTGGCGCGCACCGAGCAGCGTCTTGGAACACGGCTGATGCTGCGTACCACGCGCGCGATTACCCTCACACCCGAAGGCGAGACTTATCTACGCGGGGCACGCCGCGTGCTGACCGACCTTCAGGAGGTGGAGCAGGCCATTACGGACCAGGGCGTGCCCCGTGGTCGAGTTCGCGTCAGCGCTGCACTTGGGCACGGCCGACTGCGCATCGTCCCCTTGGTGGCGGCGTTCAGCGTGCAGTACCCGCAGGTATTGGTCGACCTGACCCTGAGTGACGAAGTCGTTGATGTGCTCGGTGGCCAGGCCGATGTGGCTGTGCGCTTCGGCACGCTGCCAGACAGCTCTCTGAATGCTCGGCAAATCGATGAAACGGGCCAGGTGGTCGTGGCCTCGCCAGACTATCTGAGCCGGTGGGGCACCCCTTTGCTACCCGAGGACCTGGCAAAGCACAACTGCCTGCGATTCAACTTCAGGCGAGCCACGTCGGACTGGCCGTTCGTGCGTGACGGTCGCGAGTTCGCACTGAAGGTAAGCGGCAACATCGAGTGCAGCAGTGGCGAAGCCCTGGCCCAGTTGGCCAGGCTGGGCGCAGGCATCGCGCGGATAGGCACCTTCACCGTCGCCGATGACCTGGCCAGCGGCCGCCTGGTGTCACTGTTCGAGGCCTTCAATCCAGGTGACCGAGAGCCCATCCACGCCGTTTTCGCCGGTGGACCGAACATGCCCGCACGCGTGCGGGTGTTCGTGGACTTTCTAGTCGCTAACCATCAGGGGATGTGCACACGTCCCTCGTGACCGCTCTCGCGATAGCGCGCTTGCAGAACGCCGGCCAGGCACTGCTTGGCCTCAGGCTCTCCGTGTATCAGGCGAATATGCGACGGCCAAACCTGCATTCGCGTGACGAAACCGACCAGATCCGCCTGGTCGGCATGGGCTGAGTAGCCCTCCACACGCTCGATCCCGGCACGAATGTCTATGCGTTCGCCGTCCAGCATGACGTACCCGCCTTCCGGGCCGTGGGTCAGGATGTCCCGGCCAGGTGTGCCATGGGCCTGGTAACCGACGAAGACCACATCGTGCCGGGCATCACCTAGCATCGCCTTGAGGTAGTTGACGATACGCCCGCCCGAGCACATGCCATTGCCCGCGATGACGATCGCCGGCCGAGCCGTTTCGGCCAGGTGCTGAACGATGCGTTGGTGCTCCTCATGGCTGTCGATGGTGATCAGCTGCTTGAAGGACAGGGGTTTGCGCCCTTCCTTGATACGGTCCTGGGCCGATTCGTCCCAATACCCTTGCAAGCCCTTGTAGACCTGCGTGAAGCGGCTAGCCAGCGGTGAATCGAGAATAATCGGCAAGTGTGGCCAATCCACTTCCGGGCCGCTGTTGGCCTGATCGTTTCCCGCCAATTCGTGCTCGTGGAGGATTTCTTCTAGCTCGTAGAGCAAGTCCTGGGTGCGGCCGATGCAGAAAGAAGGGATCAGCACCGTACCCTGGTCTTTCAGCGCGCGCTCGATGACGGCCTGCAAGCGTTCACGCCGGTGCCTCCGGTCGGCATGCCGACGGTCACCGTAGGTGCTTTCCAGAATCAGCAGGTCAGCGCGCTCGGGAGGCGTCAGGTCTGGCAACAGTGGCGAATGCGGCGCCCCCAGATCACCACTGAAGACCACCCGTTGGGCAGTCGCGCCTGGCCTTTGCATGTCGAGTTCCACATACGCCGAACCCAGCACATGGCCGGCCGGTTGCAGCCTGACCTTGCAGTGGGCAGCCTCGGTTTCGTGGAGCGTGAACCAGTTGCCGTCGGGCAATGCGATGGTGCGCTGCTCCACAACCTTGAGATAGCGTTCCAGTTGCTCGGGATCGTCACTGATACCGAGCCGGAACGCGTCTTCGAGTACGATGGGCAACAACTGAGCTGACGGTTCGCTACACAGGATCGGTCCCTCGAAACCCGCAGCCAGCAGATGAGGGATTCGCCCAACGTGATCCAGGTGTACATGCGTCACGATCAGGGCCTTGACGCCATCGATGGCGAAGTCGAGGGCCAAGCCCTCCCCGCCTTGATCTTCGTCCTCGCCTTGAAAGGCCCCGCAGTCGATCAGCAAGCTGGCCGTCTGGTCCATCCAGACTTGATGGCAGGAGCCGGTCACGCCCTCACGGGCGCCGTGGTGAATGATTTCTGGGTGGTCCATGATGGCTAGCCTGCTTGAGCCTGGAGTAACGTTGGGCACTGCCCGATTGACGAGGGTTCAGAAAAGCTCGGGCGTCAGGGTTCGCGGGCCTACCCAGGCGCAAGGCTCAGGCATTCAGAGCCCGCGCCAGTACCTCGTAGATTTTCCCGTCGGCTGACTGCGCAACATTGAAACGCACATAATCGCCTGCCGTCTGGGACTGGCTGAACGCGTTCCCAGGCGCCAACACCACGCCATTGTTCAAGCACACCTTGGCCAACGCGGCCGCGTCCTTGCCCTGCGGCAGACGGCACCACAGGTACAGCCCTGCCTGTGGCATCAGCCAGGGAATGATGCCGAGCGCTTTGAGCTTTTCAGCCGTTCTGTCCCTTTCGATGGCAAGGCGCATCCTCACGGTCTCCATGTGCTTGCGGTAGCCGCTGCTGGTGATCGCATGGTGAACGATGTCCGCTGCCAGACGACCGCCTCCGAAGATGGTGGCGATCTTCAGGTCGACCAGGCTCTGGATCCAGTCATGACGTGCGGCGATATACCCACACCTGACCGAAGCGGAGACGGTCTTGGAGAAACTGCCAATCTGGATGACCCGGGCCAGACCATCGAAGGCTGCGAGCCTGGGCGCTGGCGTATGCTCGAAATCGGCGAAAACGTCGTCCTCGACGATCAACAGGCCCGAGGCCTCAGCGAGCTTGAGCAGCCGGTGCGCAGTGCCCGGTGACAGGGAGGCACCTGTTGGGTTGTGAATGCCGGAATTGGTGATGTAGAGCCGTGGCGAATGCGCCGCCAGGGCAGCACCGAATGCATCGATATCCGGGCCGGTAGGGGTCTGACGCACACCGACGATGTTGACACTGTGGGCCCTGAGCAAGGCATGGAAGTTGAAATAACAGGGATCGTCGAGCAGTACGGTGTCACCGGGTTGGAGCAGAAAACGGCAGATCAGGTCGATGGCGTGCGTGCCGGACTCGGTGAGCATGACCTGCTCCGCCGGTGCGTCGATGCCAAAGCCGGCCAGTCGCCGCGACAGAAAATCGCGCAGCGGCCGATGGCCCTGCGGCGATGCGTACTCAACCACCTGCTCGGCTTGCGAGCGCGCCGTAGCCCGGAGCGCCTTGCGCACTCCAGCCTCGAACATCCAGTGCGCAGGAAGCCAGCCGCAGCCAGGTTTCAACAGGGCGCCAGCGGGTTCGAGCGCCTGGCGAGAGATCCACAGTGGATCGACCTCATGCTCAAGCTTGGGTCCCAGCTCGGTCAGCACCAAGGGCGCCACGCCCCCTGCCACATAAAACCCGGCGCCACGGCGGGCATGGAGTACCCCTCCGGCCACCAGTCGTTCGTAGGCTTCGACCACGGTCGACACCGAGATCTGCATGCTCTGCGCCATTGCCCGTACTGAAGGTATCCGCGCACCGGGCAAATAGGTACGGGCCGCGATGCGGGCATGGATTTCAGCCATGACCTTTGCAATGCGCGTGCTGTGCTCTTTCACCGGATTCCTCCCACCTGTACTGCCCATCAATACCTAACAGTTCCGCCAAACTGTACTGGATTGTACATGGCATCTGCGCGCACATCGGTGTTGTACTGGCTTCATTGACGACAAGGAGTGCGAGATGCAGAGAACAGCAAGCGGCTGGATCAACGGTTTTATCGGCGTGGTCATTTTCGCAGGCTCCTTGCCCGCAACGCGCGTGGCAGTGGCAGCGTTCGAACCCACCTTTCTGACCTGCGCAAGGGCAACCATTGCCGCGTTGGTGGGTGCTTGTTGCCTGATCTTGCTGCGTCAGCCCCAGCCCCGACGAGGCGATTGGCCATCCCTGGCCGTGACAGCGCTCGGCGTCGTGGTCGGGTTTCCGCTACTGACTGCATTGGCCTTGCAGCACGTCAGCTCCGCCCACTCCATCGTATTTGTGGGGCTATTGCCGCTGTGCACCGCCGGCTTTGCCGTGCTGCGCGGCGGCGAGCGTCCTAGGCCGCTGTTCTGGGCATTTTCGTTGGCTGGTGCCGGGTTGGTGGCGGGCTATGCATCGGCCTATGCAGGGCAGGCTTCGATAGTGGGTGATGGGTTGATGGTCGCGGCAGTCGTGGTATGCGGATTGGGGTATGCAGAAGGTGCACGACTGTCTCGCACATTGGGCGGCTGGCAGGTCATCAGCTGGTCGTTGTTGCTCGCGCTGCCCGCGATGCTGGTGTTGGCGGTCATCACCATGCCCACGATGGCGAACCTGACGCAAGTCGGCGCCTCTGCCTGGTTCAGCTTCGGTTATGTCTCGTTGTTCAGCATGTTCATCGGATTCGTGTTCTGGTACCGCGGGCTCGTCCAGGGCGGGATTGCGGCGGTCGGCCAATTGCAGTTGGTACAGCCCTTCATTGGGCTGGGTTTGGCAGCAGTTTTGCTGCACGAGCAGGTGAGCTGGGCAATGGTGTCGGTGACGGTGGGTGCGGTGCTGTGTGTTGCCGGGGCCAAGCGGTTCGCCCATTGACGCTCAATCCTGCGGTGGAACTGGAACCAGGCCACTGATTGCTGAACCAGTGGCCACCCGCTTTGGTTTAACCTGCCGCTGTCAGCGCAGCAGGGTCTGGATCTTGTCATGCAATGTGTCGAGGTCGAACGGCTTGGCCAGGATGGGCGCCTTGCGGGTGATCGGGCTACCGGACTCCAGGATCTCCGCTGGATAGCCGCTGATGAAGATCACCTTGAGGTCTGGCCGCAACTTGACTGCGGGTTCAGCGATTTCCACGCCTGAGATGCCACCGGGCAAGCGGAAGTCGGTCACCATCAGGTCTAGGTGCGGCTTGCTGGCCAGGATGGCAAACGCCTGCTCGCCATCTTCGGCTACCAGCACGTGGTACCCCTCCCCGGCCAGGTAGTCCCGCAAAATCATGCGAATAGCCGGTTCATCCTCGACGACCAGCACCACATCTTGTGCATCTTCACTCATATCGAAACCTTGGAAATTCTTGCAGTTTGCCATCAGACCCCGGGCTCACGCAGAGGTTGCCCGCGCCTGATCGTTTTGTTGTTCGCACACGCCCAACGGCAATTGCAGGGTGAACGTGGCACCTTGGCCCTCCTCGCTTTCGACCAGAATACGCCCGCGGTGGGCCTGTACGATCTGCTCGGAGATATAGAGCCCAAGCCCCAGGCCACCCGTCGCCTTATGGTTCGAGACCCGCTCGAACTGCTGGAAGATACGCTGCTGGTTGGCCGCACCAATGCCAATGCCATTGTCTTGCACCTGCACGCATGCCATGCCGTCCAGCTCGAACACCCGTACGTGTACAGGCTTGCGCTCCCCATAGCGCAGGGCGTTGGACAGCAGGTTCGCCAGCACTTGCTCGATGCGAAATTCGTCCCACTCGCCAGCCAGGCACCCGTCACAGTGCAGGTCGATTCGGGTATCCAGCGCGATCGCTTGCGCCGTGAAGTTCTCCACCAGCCCCCGTACCAGTTGGCTGAGGTCAAACAGCTTCGGGCGCAGTGAGAGTTTACCGGTGCGGATGCGTGACACGTCGAGCATGTCTTCGATCAGCCGTATCAGGCTGTTGATCTGACGCTCGTCGCGCTCGACCATGGCCTTGAGCTTTTCCTCACTGAAAGCCTCCAGATTGCCCCTGGCCAGGTTCAGCTTGCGCAGTTGCGTTTCCAGGATCAAACCGTTCAGAGGCGTTCTCACCTCATGGGAAACGATGGACATGAAATCGTCACGCATCCGCACGGCGTGCTCCAGCTCGCAGCGCGCGCTTTGCAGCTTATCCAGCAAGGCCTCCTGCTCCTGCCGGCTGCGCTCGAGCGCTTGCAGTTGCTGGTCGAGCACTTTGCGTTGTCGGTAGAGATCCACGAAAACCGACACCTTGCTTTTGACCGCCATGGTATCGAGCGGTTTGTAGAGAAAATCCACGGCGCCGCTTTCGTAGCCCTTGAAGGCATAGTTCATTTCGCGCCCAGCCGCGGTCACGAACACGATAGGGATGTTGCGGGTTTTTTCGGTACCGCGCATCAGCTCGGCCAGCTCGAAACCGTTCATGCCAGGCATCTGCACATCCAGGATGGCCAAGGCGAATTCGTGCTCAAGCAGCAGTGACAACGCCGCTTCGGCGGACTGGGCTTGATGCACCTCGCGATCGTCACCCTGTATGAGGGCATCGAGGGCCAGGAGATTTTCTGGCAGATCGTCGACGATCAGCAGTTTGGCGATGGTCTGGCTTAACATGCGCTGGATTCCAGAGTACCAAGCAACTGCTCGATACCACTCAAAGGAAGAATATGGTCGGGACGATGCAGGGCCAAAGCGGCCTCCGGCATCAGCGCGACCTGTGCATCGCGAGGGTCCTGGACAATGGTCCGGCCGCCGCTGTTCTTGATGTACGCAAGGCCTTGGGCGCCATCTTCATTTGCGCCAGTGAGCAGTATGCCCAGCAGTGCCGCGCCATAGGCATCGGCTGCCGACATGAACAGGTAGTCGATCGAAGGCCTGGAAAAGTGCTGCGCCGGCTCCTGGCTCAGAGAAAGGGTGAAGTCGCATTCTACCGAGAGGTGGTAACCAGGGCCCGCCACGAAGATACCGCCGTCTTGCAAAGGCTGCTTGTCGCGTGCCTCGAGCACTGGTCGGCCCAAGCGACGTTGCAGCACTTCAGCCAGATGACTATGCCGGTCCTCGGGCAGATGCAACAGGCACACCACAGGCACCTTGCACGCCCCTGGCAACCCGCCGAGCACCTTGAACAAGGCAGTCACACCGCCCGCCGAGGCGCCGATCACGACAGCTTGTATGCCCTTCATGACTTGCGGTAGATCCGTTCAGGCTTGACCCAGGGCTCGAAGCGCTGGCTGTAGGCCGAGAAATCAACCGACTCCTTGCTGCCCAGCACCAGAAAACCCCGGTGGCAAAGGGACTCATGGAACAGGCCCAGGGCGCGGTCCTGCAGGACCTTGTCGAAATAGATGAGCACGTTGCGGCACGAGACGAGCTGGGTTTCCGAGAACACACTGTCGGTGGCCAGGCTGTGATCGGCGAAGGTCACCTGCTCACGCAAGGTGCTGTCCATGATGGCGTTGCCGTAAGCAGCAGTGTAGTAGTCGGAGAAGTCGCGTCGCCCACCGGCCAACCTGTAGTTTTCTTCATACTCGCGCATGCTTGGCATGGAATAGATGCCTTGCTTGGCTTTTTCCAGCGAGTGCGGGTTGATGTCGGTGGCGTAGATGATGGTGCGCTCCAGCAGACCCTCCTCGCGCAGCAAGATGGCCATCGAATACACCTCCTCGCCTGTGCTGCAGCCGGCGATCCAGATCTTTATCGATGGCCATGTGCGCAACAGCGGAACCACTTCGTTGCGCAGGGCAAGGAAGTGGCCAGGGTCGCGAAACATCTCGCTGACTGGAATCGTCAGGTACTGCAACAACTGCATGAACATGCCAGGGTCATGCAGTACCCGCTCCTGAAGCGCAGACACGGTCTGGCAGTCGAACTGGCGCAGGGCATGCAGGATCCGGCGCTTGATCGAAGCGCCAGAATAATTGCGGAAATCGTAGCTGTACTTGAGGTAGATGGCCTCGATGAGCAAGCGGATCTCGATGTCGGTATTGCGTTCGCTAATCAAATTCGCTCCAGTTGCGGCAACCACACACGTATCAGCGAGAACAGGCGGTCCAGGTCGATGGGCTTTGCCAGGTAATCATTGGCGCCGGCCTGCAGGCAGCGGTGCTGGTCGTCCTTCATCGCCTTGGCAGTCACGGCGATGATCGGCAGCTTGCGCCAGCGAGGCTGCTGGCGGATCAGCCGGGTCGCTTCGAACCCATCCATTTCCGGCATCATGACGTCCATCAATACCAGGTCGATATCCTCATGCTGTTCGAGGCGTTCGATGGCTTCGCGGCCGTTGCGGCCGATTTCGACGATGGCCCCCTTGTGCTCCAGGGCACTGGTCAGGGCAAAGATGTTGCGCACATCGTCGTCCACCAGCAGGATCTTGCGCCCTTCGAATACCTTGTCGCGGCTTCGCGCCGTCTTGAGCATACGCTGACGCTCATGGGACAGCTGCGATTCCACCTTATGCAGGAACAGGGTGACCTCATCGAGCAGACGCTCGGGCGAGCGTGCGCCCTTGATGATGATCGAGCGCGAATACTTGAGCAGGTCGGCCTCCTCTTCACGCGTCAGGTTACGACCTGTGTAGACGATCACAGGTGGGAACGCGCGGATATCTTCAGCCGTCATGCGCTTGAGCAACTCGTTACCGAGCATGTCAGGCAGCTTGAGGTCGATGATCATGCAGTCGTAGACGTTTTCGCGCAGCAGTGCCAAGGCTTCCTGGGCCAGGCCCACAGCGGTGATCTCGACGTCTTCGTCGCCGATCAGCCGGGCAATGCTCTCTCGCTGCAGGTCATCGTCCTCTACCAGCAGGATACGCTTGAGCTTCTGGGTCAGCTTGGCTTCCAGGCGCGCGAAGACTTCCTTGAGCTCTTCGCGGCTGGTGGGTTTGACCGCATAACCGACTGCGCCCATGTGCATGGCTGCTTCGACGCGGTCCTCGACCGAAATGATATGCACCGGGATGTGCCGCGTCTCGGCTTGTTCCTTCAGGCGCTGCAGTACGGTCAGGCCGGAATGGTCCGGCAGTCGCATGTCCAGCAGTACGGCATCGGGCAGGAACCGAGCAGCCAGCTCGAAGCCCTCGTCGGCGCCATGGGCCACCAGGCAGCTGTAGCCCAGTTCATGGGCCAGATCGAAGAGAATACGGGCAAAGTTTGGCTCGTCCTCAATGACCAGAATGCAGCGGTTGGTGAACGGCGCCCGCTCGCGGTCATCGGTGAAGGCCAGGATCGGCGGTTTGGCCGCCGCTGCTGGCGGCTGGATGACCGATGGCAACGCAGTCACCGCAGGGCGTAGGGTAAGCGGCGCGACGGGCTGTTCGTCGACATCATGGCGCTCTGGCAGTACCAGGCTGAATACGCTGCCTTGGCCCGGCGTGCTCTGTACGGTGATCTGCCCGCCCAACAGGCGGGCCAGGTCGCGGGAGATGGACAGGCCCAGCCCGGTGCCCCCATAGCGGCGGTTACTGGTGCCATCGACCTGGTGGAATGCACCGAAAATGGCTTGCTGCTGATCGGGCGCGATGCCAATCCCGGTGTCGCGCACCGCGAACACGATGCCGGCCTCGGGCTGGTAGCCGATATTCAGGCTGACCTGACCACGCTCGGTGAACTTGATGGCGTTGGACAACAGGTTCTTGAGGATCTGTTCAAGGCGCTGGCGATCGGTGAACAAGGTCGCAGGCACGTGCTCGGCCGCTGTAACCTCGAAGCCCAGCCCCTTCTGAGAGGCCAGTGGCTTAAACATGTCACGCAAGCCCTCGACCAGCCGATCGACGTGGGTCGTTTCGGGGCGCACCTCAAGCTTGCCGGCTTCGACCTTGGCAATGTCCAGAATGTCATTGATGAGGTTAAGGAGGTCATTGCCCGCCGAGTAGATGGACTCGGCGAATTTGACCTGCTCCTGGCTCAGGTTGCCTTCGCCGTTCTCGGCAAGCAGCTTGGCCAGGATCAGCGAGCTGTTGAGCGGCGTGCGCAGCTCATGGGACATGTTGGCAAGGAATTCGGACTTGTACTTGCTCGAACGCTGCAGCTCATCGGCACGAGCCTGAAGCTCGGCCTGTGCACGGCTAAGCTCCTCGTTCTTGAGGTCCAGTGCATCGGTGCGCTCGGACAATTGCTCGTTGGTCTGCTCAAGCTCCGCCTGTTGGGTCTCAAGGTAAGCCTGGGACTCCTTGAGCACCCGGGACTGCTCTTCGAGTTCTTCGTTGGCGGTTTTCAGCTCTTCCTGTTGGACCTGTAGCTCTTCGTTGAGCTGCTGGGTTTCGGCCAGCACTTCCTGCAGGCGTTGACGGTAGCGGGCGCTTTCGATGGACATGCCCAGGTTGCCCGCCACACGCTCGAGCATCTCCGCGTCGCGGTCCTGCAAGGGGCGCAGCAGGCCCAGCTCGATGACACCGTTGACTTGACCGTCCTCGGTGGCCGGCACGATCAGGCCGCTGCGAGGCAGGCCCTTGCCCAGGCCCGACGCCAACCGGTAATAGTCTTCCGGCAAGGCATCGAGGCGGATCAACCGTTCTTCACGCACCGCTTGTGCCAGCAAGCCGTGATGATCACCCAGCACCTGCTCGCGGGCCTGTTCCTGGGCTTCGAGCCCATAACTAGCCACCCGCACCAGGCGGCCATGTTCATCACGCACATACACGGCGCCAACCACGCTGCCCAGGTAGGCAGCGAAGAACCGCAGGACTTTGTCACCCAGCATGGGCAAGGACAATTGACCCAGCACCTGCTGGGCCAGTTGGGTCTGGCCGTTACGCAGCCAGGCCTGATGCTCCAGTCGCTCTGCAGCGCGCTGCTGGGCCTGCAAGTTCTTGGTGTAGCTGTCGGACAAGGCCAGCAGGTCTCGGCGTCCGAGGTAGGCGAGCAATGCGCTGAGCCCGACCAGCAACACAATGAACGTGATGATGCCCGCGACGGTGACAGTGCTGACCGTCTCGTTACGGGTCATGCGCAGCTGTTGCTCGGCGCCGATCAGGTCCTCGAATTCCTTGCGGATTTCGTCGGTCAGGCGTTTGCCACGGCCGTTACCGATCAGTTCTCGGTATCCCCCTTCGGCGCGGCGCAGGTCGATCATCTGGCTGCCGAAGTCGTTCCACGCGCCCTGCAGCGCGATCAGCCGATCGATGCGCTCGACCTGCTGGGGATTGTCCTCGACCATGCTTCGCAGGCTTTGCAGGCTGTTGAAGATCCTGGGCTTGGCCACCTCGTACGGGTCTAGGAAACGCTCATCGCCTGTGATCAGAAAACCGCGCATCCCGGTTTCCATGTCGATCGAGAGCTTGAGCGTTTCGTTGGCGTTACCGATCACCTGGTCGGTATGTTCCACCCACTGCATGGCAGACAGCAGGTAGTTGATAACGGCGACGAACGCCACGGCACCGAGCAGGCCGAGCCCCAGGGGCAGGCCGATGTTGCGGCTCAACAGCTTGCGAAAGCTACGTTGATCCATCGAGGCAGCTTGTATCATCTGAAAACGCCCGAGCAAATGAGGTCCATGAACAGCATGGTCAATCTTTCCTTATAGTAAGCGGCAGCCCCTGGCCTGGCGCACGCCCTGATCAGCGTGCCCGGCATTTAGCCAGCATTTGAAACATACCTGCTCCAATCGTTCCATCGGATCGATCAGATAGGTATTCTTCGGGAACTTCTGGGCCCTGGCGACGCACAGAACAAAAGACATTCAACAAGACAGGATCTGAACCATGTCCCTTCTGGTAGTCGAGGACGACGACATCGTACGCATGCTCATGGTCGAGGTCCTCGACGAATTGAAATATGACGTGATCGAGGCGCAAGACGCCACGACCGCAAAGAAAGTACTCGAAAATCCTGACCAAACGCTCGAACTCATGATAACCGATGTTGGCTTGCCGGACATGGATGGCCATGACCTGGCCAAGCGTGCACGCGCACTGCGTCCAGGGCTTCCTGTGCTGTTCGCCAGTGGCTATGGCGACAACGTCGAAGTGCCTGAAGGCATGTACAGAATTGGCAAGCCTTACTCCATTGACCAATTGCGAGACAAGGTGGCCTCTATCCTTGATGCCCATCAAGCGGGGTAGTTGGTTCGGCTTGATAATCCGTTGTCGGGCGTGCTTCACGGCGCAGCAGGTAGATGTCCATTATCCAGCCCTTGCGCCTGCGTAGAGTTGACCGGGCCTCCACAATACGTGCCTTGACCGCGTCAAGTGGCCCGGCGATCACCATCTCGTCTGCGGTTCCCAGGTAGGCCCCCCAGAAGATCGTGAGCGCCGGATCGGACAGCTCAGCAAAGACGCAGGCACTGTCGAGCATCACCACAACATTGTCGACTTGCTCGAGATCCGCCAGCCGCCGTCCTGGCAGCACGATCAATGGCTCACCGGCACGTGTGAGCGCGATCTGGTGACGGGCGGCCAACAGCTGCATGCTGCTTATTCCTGGTACAACCTTCAAAGCAAGCGACACGCCCTGCTCGCGGACCAATTCCATCACACGTAGCGTGCTGTCGTACAAGCCTGGTTCACCCCATAGTAAAAATGCGCCGGTCTGCCCTGGGTGCAGTTGCGCCTGCAGCAGCGAGGCATACGCCATGGCCCTCTGACGGTGCCAGACATCGACCGACTCGGCATACCCTGGAGCCTGCCTGGCGCGTCGCGGGTCGGTAATCTGCACGATGCGATAGCTGTCGTCGGGTAGGTAGCGCTGCAGGATCGCCTTGCGCACCTCCAGAAGGTCCTGGACCTCGGGACCTTTGTCCATGACGAAAAACACGTCTACGCAGCGTAACGCCTCGACCGCTTCGTAGGTCAACTGACGAGGATCGCCAGCACCAATGCCGATCAGCAGTACCTGTATCATTTCCCCTCCCGTGCCATTTCGCCCACTCGCTAAAAGGCGACTGGCCATGAATGTGCTCGCGTTGGCGCAATGATGAAACCTCAACACTTGCTTCACACTTTTTTCACAGCGCCATAGGCATCATAAACACAGCTAACGGACTAGCGACCCCATCACGCGCCCGCACACGCGGGCCTCTAATTCCAGCGCCCTGCCTTCAGCAGGGCGCTTTCATTTGCGCAATCGTTTCACTGCCGTATCATGAGCAGCCTGTCCGTTTCGCCGGGTCCTTGCACCCGGCCCCGTCTCAGGAGTTTCCATGAGCTTGCACGATCTGCAAACCGTTCCGGGCGTCACCGCACAGCCTGACGCTGCCACTGCCCAATTCGTCTTCAACCACACCATGCTGCGGGTCAAGGACATCCAGAAGTCGCTGGATTTCTATACCCGCGTACTGGGTTTCCGCCTGGTGGACAAGCGTGATTTCCCGGAAGCTGCTTTCAGCCTGTACTTCCTGGCCCTGGTCGACCCTGCCCAGATCCCAGAGGACGACCATGCCCGCCACCAGTGGATGAAGTCGATCCCGGGCGTGCTCGAACTCACACACAACCATGGCACCGAACAGGATGCCGACTTCGCCTACCACGATGGCAATACCGATCCACGCGGCTTCGGCCACATCTGTGTCTCGGTGCCGGACGTACGTGAAGCCTGCGCCCGCTTCGAAGCCCTGGGCGTGCCGTTCCAGAAACGCCTGCAAGACGGACGCATGAACCACCTGGCCTTCATCAAGGATCCGGATGGTTACTGGGTCGAGGTCATCCAGCCTGGCGAGGTGAAAGCCTAAGGCTCACAGGCCACGCTTGTCGGGTGACCGCCCGCATACCCTTTGCTGTGGTATATGAAGTAGAGGCTTCATTGCCACAGCGAGGTACCGATCATGCAATCGCTCCAGTGTGAATACCGCAAGCACGTCATCACCGCCAGCGTCATGCCTCATCCTGACTCGCCGCTCCCCTTTGCGGCAGGCTGCCTGATCACAGCGCCCGACGGCCATGTCAGCCGCCGGCTATCGATGCCCATGAAGTTCTTCAGCGACTTGGACAATGCCCAGCATGTGTCGCTGGCGTATGGCCGTGCGCTGGTTGACAAGCAGTTGGATCAAGTCACCCAGGTGCGCTGATCGCTGCAGCGACCCGGCTTTGCTTGCTGGTCGCTGCATGTCGCAGGCTCTGCAGCTGGCTCAGCCTTGACGCGCGTAGGTCACGGCAGCTTGTACCTGTTCAGCCGTTGGCCTGATCCCGGTGTACAGGACAAATTGCTCCAACGCTTGCAGTGCGATGACTTCAAGCCCGGTGATCACCTGCTTGCCGAGCTGCTCTGCGAGCTTGTTCAGCGGTGTTTGCGCGGGCATGGCCACCACATCGAATACGCGCTCGGACGCAGCAATTGCCATCTCGCTGAACGCCAACTGCTGCGCCTCCGGCCCACCTGCCATGCCCACCGGGGTGACGTTGATCAGCATCGGCGGGCAAAGGTCGCCAAGCTCGGGCAGCCAGCGGTAGCCGCACACATCGGCCAGTTCCCGCCCGGCCTGCTCGTTACGGGCGACAATCATGCCTTCGCCAAAACCTGCGTCACGCAACGCACTGGCCACCGCCTTGGCCATGCCACCGCTGCCGCGCAAGGCGAACGCCGTAGCCGGGTCCACCTTGTGCTGCGTCAGCAACTGCCGGACTGCCAGGTAGTCAGTGTTATAGGCTTTGAGGTGGCCCTCGGTATTGACCAAGGTGTTGACGGAGTCGATTGCCGCAGCCGAGGGGTCAATTTCATCGACCAACGCCATGCACGCTTCCTTGTACGGCATCGAGACACCACAACCACGAATGCCAAGCGCCCGGATGCCCGCTACAGCAGCCGGCAAGTCATCGGTGCGCATGGCCTTGTAATAGAAATCCAGGCCAAGCTGCTCATAGAGGTGGTTGTGGAAGCGGACACCGAAGGTCCCTGGACGGCCTGCCAGGGAAATGCACAGCACGGTATCCCGGCTGGGTATAAGGGACATACACGATCCTTTTGCGGTGTACAGACGGTGAGTGAGCCTAGCAGAGCGGATGCCCCACGCATACCGACTCGAGGCTGCTCGCAACGCCCTACGAATCGACCATGCACAATGACGCCAGCACATTAGGCAAAACTGATAAGCACTATTGAGCACATTGATTTCAGTCCCGCCCAAGGCGTCGGTACAGTAACGCCATGTCTTAGCGGAGGGCTGTAGATGTCCACTATCGAGATCATGTCCGTGATCGGCTCGGCAGTACCGGCCTCCTTGCGCAATCAGGGCCTGCTGGCTTGCTGGTACCTGGTCAGTAATGGCGAGCCGGTCAGCGGGCCGATGCCGAGCCTGGCCAGTGCGCGCGCCCTGATCGAACAGCTGCAACCCCTCAGCCTACTCGCCTGACACGAACATTTAGTGCTGCTCCCTGTTGCCCGCCATCGTGCGGGCTTTTTTTTAAGTGCCCTGTCACTCGCCAGGCTGCGCGCATCCGCGAAACGCTGTAACCTTGCCGTTTTAAAACACCGAGACACTTCGTCCAAGGAGACGTCGTTGCCATTCCCTGCAAGGCTTCCTGGCTCATGACGGCACTGGTCGACAGCTTTCGGGACGAGGCCATCGAGATCATGGCCAACGGTGAATCCATCCTCCCTTTGCTGAGCGCCTTCGTCACTGCACTGGCTGCGCAACTGCCGGGTAGTCACGTCGGCATCAATATCCTGGACCATCCAGGCAAAACCTTCAGGCACTCTGTCTTTCCGAGCCTGCCTGAAGCATTCAGCAGCAAGCTCACTGGCAACCCCATTTCGACAAACCGCGGCTCATGCGGTTTGGCCATTCTCAGCGGCGCGGCCATTGATGTGCCTGACGTGGCTACCGATCCACGTTTCGCAGCAGCGTGGAAGGGCCTGTTTCGTGAGCATGGGCTCAAAGCATTGACGTCGTTTCCGGCCCAGGACAAGGACGGCGCCGTACAAGGCACGATCGCCCTGATTTATGACCCGCAACGCCCGATTACCAAGGCTTTTCGCGCACAGATGCCCAGCGCCTTGCGTTTGTGCGCGCAGCTCTGCGCCTACAGCCGTACCCAGGAAGCGGCGGCGATACTCGTGACCGAACTTGATCATCGTATGCGCAACCTGTTCAGTACCATTGGCGCTGTTGCCATCCTGACGGCGAAGCATCATCCAGAAATCACCGAGTTCCGCAGTGTTCTGCAAAACCGCCTGGTGACGATGCAGAAGGCTCATACGCTGGCGCTCGCGAAGGTCCCGATCAGCTTGCACAGCCTGGTGACTGAAACCTTGGCCCCCTATGTGACGGACATGCACGACGACAAAAGCGGGCCGCACATAATCCTGGCGCCCGAGGCGGCTTCTGCATTGGCGTTGGTCCTGCACGAGCTGGCGACCAATGCCGCGAAATATGGAGCCTTTTCCCAATGCGGCGGCGTTGTGGCCTTCAGCTGGCAGCTTGAAGAGCAAATGGACTCACCGCCACATTTCACCTTCAACTGGCATGAAACCGGCGGTCCAGCGGTTGCGCCGCCCACCAGGCGAGGCTATGGCACTCTGATGATGCAAGGCAGCTTACGCAACGCGTTCAACGGCAAGGTGACGTTCAACTACGAGCCTGCTGGATTCAGTTGCCAGATCACCGCCCCGTTTACCCAAAAGCTAGGCAAACGCATCTATTGAGCGACCTGGACGAGCAGCTGAAACCGGTGATGGCATGCATGCCACTGTTGTACAGCCGTCGAGTTTCATGCCAATAGCTGTACAAATTGCACCGCTTATCCATTCGAAGCAACGCGGTGCTGACCACGCCCTCGGAAGCACATGATGGAAACGATGGTCTGCGCTCATGAAGGGAAAACGGATCTTAGTGGTCGAGGACGAGCCTGCCCTGCGGGAATTCTTGGCCATGATCATAGAAGATACAGGCGCGACGGTCGTCTCTGTGGATACCGCCGAAGAGGGTATTCGCCAACTCGATAAGCAGCCCTGGGCGGCGGTGGTGACCGACGTGCGCACACCGGGGCTTTCCGATGGCTGGGATCTGGCCTGGACGGCTTACGAAAAATGGCCGCGCTTGCCTGTGATCGTGACCAGTGGCGGGCACAGCAGGCTCGACGTGCCATTACCACCCACCGCTGCATTCATTGCCAAGCCGTGGTCGATCGAGGCGATGATCATGCTGCTGGTGGGGTGCACCGGTACGGACCACTCATCCGACAACTAGGCCGCAGGGCGCTACCAACCTGGTAATTGCCAGTGGGCAGGCAACGCTTTATCTTTGCGTTCTTAGGTACCGCTGACAGACATTTCTCGGCAAGGCATTCGGTATAAATGCCTGCCCAAGGATTCGTCATGTCTAAAAACACCCTCTGGTCGATTTCGCTTCTGGCTGTCACCGCGGTATGGGGCTGGAGCTTCGTGGCCAAGCACGACACGCTGAGCATCATGGCTGCCTCCACTTTGAATGCGTGGATGTTCAGCCTGGCCGCATTGGCGTTGCTCCCCTTCTCGATTCGCTCGTTTCGACTGATGGGCCCACGCACTTGGTTGAGTGCTGGCTTGGCCGGGATCGTGCTGTTTTTGGCTTTTTCGCTGCAGACCTCCGGTACTGCCCTGACGACGCCCTCCAATGCTGGTTTCATCACGGGCCTGTGTACTGTGTTCACGCCGGTGCTGATCTACCTCATGGGCAAGGGTCGCCCCAGCCTGAAGCAAGGGGTCGGAACCGGTATCGCGGTAGTCGGGCTCGGCCTGCTGAGCCTGGATGGATTTACCCTGCACTACGGCGATTTGCTGGTGCTGGGGTGTGCCGTGTGCTTCGCGTTGCATATCGTGATGGTATCGACGTTCACCACGCCTGCGCTCGCTTTGGCATCGGCTTCGATTCAATTAAGCGTCGTCGGCGTGCTTTCGCTGATATGGAGTTGGTCGAACAACGAGTTCTTCGTACCCACCACGCTACCTGTCACCACCACCCTCCTGGTATTGGCGCTGCTGGCAACAGCCTTGGCTTACGCCATCCAGAACCGTGCCCAAGCGGTGTTGCCCCCGGAAAAGGTTGCATTGATACTCATATGCGAGCCAATTTTCGGCGGCCTGTTCGGCTACTTCCTTGCCGGTGATCGTTTGCCTGCAGAGCGTCTGGCCGGCGCAGGCTTGATATTGGTCGGGTTGACCATCACCGAGCTGCGACTCACGCGCATCGCCTCGCGTGCCTGGCGCAGGGCATAGGTATTTTACGATCCGAAAGTGCCAGCAGGCCCGTGGGGGCTAGGCCCGCTGCGAGGCTTCATTTGCTTCCCATCACTCTGGCTTGGGGGCCGTGTCATCTTCATAGGTAAGGTCTACGACGAGCTTCACTGCATCTTCATCATCTTCGAGCAATTGTACACTCCCCTCCTGGTCCTCGACCTCGTAGAGTTCATCGAGATCGTCACGCTGGTACCACTCCGGGATGTCATCTCCGCGATACGTTCTCAATTTCACAACCATGCCTGGATCCTCCGTATGTTCAAAGGTGACAGGGCCGAGTCCCACGGAGTTCACCTCGAATCAGTAAATCAGCCCAAGCGGTTCAGTGAGAGGGGACGACCAAAGGATGGGGAGTTGGCCTACTCAACGCGCTGAAGCCGTACCCGCAGGATTAAATTTCCTTCACCTTGCGCCCATTGGTGATAAGGCAATCGACACGGCTTGAGCCATACTCCAGAATGCGCCGGCTTGGGGAAAACCCTCGCAATGCCAACGACATAGCCCTCTTTAGTGAGCCTCAACGTGAAAACGATCCTGTCCACCCTCAGCCTTGTGTTGTTGCTCACAGGTACCCTGACCCCTATTACCGGCGCTGTCGCTGCACAGCCCGCTGCCCAGTTGCAACGTGACCCCGCCAAGCTGCACTTGGCCTCCGGCAGCGCCTTGTTGATCGACCTCAACACCAACAAGGAGCTGTACGCCAGTCACCCTGACCGCGTGCTGCCCATTGCGTCGGTGACCAAACTGATGACGGCCATGGTCGTGCTCGATGCCAAGCTGCCCATGGACGAAATGCTGACCATGACCATTGCCAACAACCCGGACATGAAAGGCGTCTACTCCAGGGTTCGGCTCGGCAGCCAGTTGAACCGACGCGAGACGTTGCTGATCACCCTGATGTCCTCGGAAAACCGCGCCGCAACCACCCTGGCCAACCACTACCCTGGCGGTTACCCGGCTTTCATCAAGGCGATGAACGCCAAGGCACGCAGCCTGGGCATGAGCCATACCCGCTACATCGAACCCACCGGTCTTTCGACTCAGAACGTCTCCACTGCCCGCGACCTGACCAAGCTGTTGATGGCGTCGCGCAAGTACCCTATGTTGAGTACGTTGTCGACCACCCGTGAGAAAACCGTAGCGTTCAGCAAACCCAATTACACACTCGGGTTTCGCAACACTGATCACCTGGTGAACAAGAGCAACTGGGACATCAAGCTGACCAAGACCGGCTTCACCAACGAGGCTGGACACTGCTTGGTACTGTTGACACGCATGGACAACCGTCCGGTCGCCATGGTCATTCTCGATGCATTCGGCAAGTACACCCACTTCGCCGATGCCAGCCGTATGCGCCAGTGGCTGGAGACGGGCGCGGCCAAGCCAGCCCCAGCGGTGGCCATGCAGTACAAGGCCGATCGTCACAACAAAGCGCGGTTGGCCGCCGATTGACCCTCTCGGTTTGGTCAGCGCCGGCTAGGCACGGGTGCTGACCAGGCCACCGGCACTGCCACCACCGCTTTGCTGCAACAGTTCGAGCAACTGTGCCGAGGCCGCGATGATCTGGCTGCTGAGCGTGGCAATGCTGCTTTGCTTGGTGCTGATGGCAGCCATCTTCGCGGTCTCTTCCATGTCGCTGTTCATCAGCGCTGAAAGTTGTTTCTGCTCCTCTGCCAGCTGTTTCTGCAACGTCTTGATCAACTCGCGCAGCTGCTTGACGGCCTCTGGCTCGTCGCTGTCGTCGCTCTGGGCAGATTGTGCCTGGCCCGTAGCCGTGGCGTTGAGGCTGTCACTGGTGATGCTCAACGGGCCGGGCGCTTCGCCCGCCTGCACACGCCGTTCACGCTCGGCGGCAGCGTCAACGCTCAGCGTCTGGGCTGAGACGCCGTTGATCAACAGATTGCTCGAGTTGATTGCGACCATGATGATTCCTTGCTCCAAAACCGGTCCGTGCCCCATTTATCGGCACAAATGGGCTTGTCTTGAGCCCTGCTAAATTCCCTGTCGGTTGGCTCGTTCCAGAAGATGTACCAGCGCGGTAGCCGGATCACCGGTGAGCGTCCACATCGACCTTATGGAATCGCGGCCATGACCCAAGCCACACAGCAGGAAACCATCAAAGATCTGATCGGCGTAGGCTTCGGCCCGTCCAACCTTGCGCTGGCAATCGCCCTCGAAGAGCTGGCCGAAAGCCAGGGGCGCGCCCTTGACGCGCTATTTATCGAGAAGCAGCAGGACTATCGCTGGCACGGTGAAACCCTCGCCACCCAGAGCGAGTTGCAGATCTCCTTCCTCAAGGACCTGGTGTCCCTGCGCAACCCCACCAGCCCCTACAGCTTCGTCAACTACCTGCACCAGAAACAGCGCCTGGCCGACTTCATCAACCTGGGCACCTTCTATCCCTGCCGACTGGAATACAACGACTACCTGCGCTGGGCTGCCGAACATTTCGCGACCCAGGCGGTATACGGTGAAGAAGTGCTGCGTATCGAACCTGAAATCACCCAAGGCCGCGTCGAGCACCTGCGCCTGGTGTCCCGTGATGCCGAAGGCCGGGAATACACCCGCAGGGCCCGTTCGGTCGTGGTGGGCAGCGGCGGAACACCGAAGATTCCGGAAACGTTCGCGGCCTTCAAGAACGACCCGCGCGTGTTCCACCATTCCCGCTACCTAAGCAGCCTCAGCCAGCTGCCCTGCAATGCCGGAAAACCAATGCGCATCGCGGTCATCGGCTCAGGCCAGAGCGCAGCCGAGGCGTTCATCGATCTCAACGACAGCTACCCGTCGGTGAAGGTGGACATGATCCTGCGCGCCTCGGCGCTCAAGCCAGCCGACGACAGCCCGTTCGTCAACGAGATTTTCGCACCCGACTACACCGACCTGGTCTACAACGAACCGGCCGATCAACGCAGCAAGTTGCTCGATGAATACCACAACACCAATTACTCGGTGGTCGACCTGAACCTGATCGAGCGCATCTACGCCATTCTCTATCGGCAAAAAGTGGCCCATCAGTTCCGCCACAACGTGCTGTGCCGGCGCCAGGTAGAAGCGGTGGTGGGCACCTCAGAAGGCATCGAGTTGACCCTCAGCGACCTGGCCACCGGCCAGCAACAGACCCACCGCTACGATGCCGTCATCCTGGCCACCGGCTACGAGCGCCGTTCGCACCGCGACTTGCTGGCCCCCCTGGCTGGCTACCTGGAGGACTTCAACGTCGATCGCAACTACCGCGTACTGACCAGCCCCGACCTCAAGGCGTCGGTGTACCTGCAAGGCTTCTGCGAGAACAGCCATGGTCTGAGCGACACGCTGCTGTCGGTTCTGCCCTCGCGGGCCGCCGAGATTGGCCGTGCGCTCTATCAAGACCTGCCATCGTTGCGCACCCTGCCACTGCCAGAAGCGGTCCTGTCCCGCGCCTGACAGACGCTTCGCCACCGCCCCCCCGTTTCAGGTGCGGGGGCCGGCTCCTCAGCCTGAAACATTTCCTTGCATTTAAATCGACGGAATTTCGATTCTCATTCGTCCTTATCAATACAGCTCTCCAGGGTTGGGCTTAAGCTCGACCCCTTATTGTGAAGATCGTCTGATGGCCAAAACTCCGAAAAAATCCAAGTCCAGGCTCTGGTTCCTGGTCCACAGCTGGCTCGCGCTGCCGATCTGGTTCTTTGTCCTTATCGTGTGTTTCACCGGCATGCTCGCGGTGGTCAGCCAGGAAATCGTATGGCTGGCCGACCCTGCGGTCCGCGCCAACAAGCCCGATGCCGACGTGGACCGCCTGAGTTTCCAGCAAGTGCTCGATGCGCTGCACAAGGCCGAGCCCGAGATGATCGTGGACATGCTTCGCCAGCCCGACGGCTCGCACTTCGCGGTCATTGCCAACGTTACCCTGCCCGACGGCACCAGCCCCACGCTGTATGTAAACCCCTACACCGGGGCCATCCAGGGCAAGACGCCCGACTTCGACTTCGAAGCCTTCACCCGCGCCTTGCATGGGTGGTGGCTGGTGCCATTCACCAACGGTTACAGCTGGGGCTGGTACCTTGTTTCACTACTGGGCCTGCCCATGCTGGCGTCCCTGGTCACAGGGCTGGTGGTGTACAAGAAATTCTGGAGGGGGTTCTTCAAGCCGGTGCGCACCGGTCACGGCTCGCGGATTTTCTGGGGGGACGTGCATCGCCTGGCCGGCGTCTGGTCCATCTGGTTCATCGCCGTCATTTCCATTACCGGTACCTGGTTCCTGATCCAGGCCATTCTGGGCGATAACCACGTCACGATTTCCACACGCCCCATCGTGCCGGTGATTGCACGCGAGGACGTGCCGCAGACCACCGACGGCACCCCGGCACCACGCATCGACCTGGACGAAGCCGTGCGCATTGCCGGGCAAGCGGTACCGGGCCTTGAGGTCAGCTTCGTGATATTGCCCGCCACGGCGTACAGCCATATCAGCCTTTCGGGGCCGGGGTGGTACCCGTTGATGTTCCAGAATGCCTCGGTCAACCCCTACACCCGCCAGGTCGACAGCCAGTTCCGCATCAGCGACCGCACGCCCCTGGAGTTCGTCACCGAATCCATGCGTCCGCTGCACACCGGCGACTTCGGCGGGCTGCCGATCAAACTGGTGTGGTTCTTCTTCGGCCTGGTATTGACCTTGATGGTGTTCAGCGGCCTGCTCATCTGGACCAAGCGCACCGCCCAGGCTACCGCCGCCGCCCTCAAGCGCAGCGAGCGCGCCCCGCGCGTCGCACAGCGCGAGCCTACCCTGGAGACCCAACCATGAGCCAGGCACACACCCTTGAGCAACGGCCATTGAAGCAGATCTGGTTGAAGTGGCGGTTTCACCTGAACATTCTGCTGGTCCTGATCCCGCTGGGCTTCATGCCCCAGTACTTTGCCGACGCCAAGCTGTTTCGCGGCGAAGCCGGGCTGGGCGCGAACGTGATACGTGATATCAAAGTAGGGCCCTACAGCCTGGACCTGGCTGAAATGCGTGACGAAGTGCCCCAGGCCGATGGTCCGGCCGGCTACTTCAAGGTGTTCAATGCCTCGCTCTGCAAAGGCTGCGCCCAAGAGGTGAAAGCCACCTACCTGCGCATCGGCAAGCCGCGCAGCCTGCGCGCCGCCGGCACCATTTTCTTCGGGGCCCCCTACCACATGGGTACCTCCCTTCCAATTGCGCCGCGTACTCGGCCAGATGCCCAAGTGTGGATCACCCTTGAAGGCTGGGACGGCAGCATGCATCAAGCCTCGGTGCCCTTGGCCCAGGCATCGCCAGCCACCGTGGCCTGGCTCAAGAAACAAGGAGGCAACAAATGAAACACCTCATGCGTAGGCTCATGCTCCCATCACTGCTGTTGACCGCGACGGCTGCCATGGCACACAACCCCATGTGTGAATGTGAGGAAGTGCCAGGCAGTCAGATCAAATGCACTGGCGGCTTTTCTGACGGTAGCGGTGCACCTGGTGTAACCCTGGACGTGATCGGCTACGACGAACAGGTGCTGGTCGGCGGCAAGCTCGGGGATGACTCCACCCTCACCTTCAAGCGCCCGGATGGTGAATTCTACGTGTTGTTCGACGCAGGCCCTGGCCATGTGGTCGAAGTCGACTACGCCGACATTTCGCAACCATGAGCCGGGTTCAGGTGATTCGCCCGGCCGGCGCCGGGCATGAAACGCTGTATGTGCTGATGGTCAGTGCATTGATCGTAGCCCTGGCAGCCAGCGTCGTGCTGGTGCGTGGGGAGCGTGTGGACGATCAGCCGATCGCCAGCCATCAAATTGACGCTCGGCGGGACCTGACGCCGGCTGAGCAAGGCCTCTACACCGACCTGCGGGTGGCCTTCGACGAAATCCAGTACCTTCGCGAGGAAGAGGGCGCCGTGCCCGACGTGCAAACACTGGCGGCCGAGGGTCTGCCGCCTTTCGTCGTTGATGCCGGTAGCCAGGGCCGTGGCAATCACCACTGGTCGTTGCTGGCCGACGGCGCCTACCTGGGCCGCAGCCAGGCGCCGGAAATCGCCGGCGACCTGCTGATGATCCTGCCCGCCGAAGCTGGCGCCGAGGCCGAGGTCTGGCTCCTTAGAGACAGCCCCAGCTCATCGGTCGATGACCTTGCCCCGGCAAGCCTGATCGTCGCCGGCTGGCGCCAGGTCGTCAGCCACTACGACGCCGGTGTCACCCGCGAACACCGTCACTGACTCCAAAGGAATGTTCCATGCTTCGCTCCGCCCTCGCCCTGCTCCTGGCCTGCGCCCTACCCGCCTTTGCCCTGGCCGACGCCGGCAAACCGCTGCGTATCGGCATCACCCTGCACCCTTACTACAGCTATGTGAGCAACATCGTTGGCGACAAAGCCGAGGTGGTGCCGTTGATTCCGGCTGGCTTCAACCCGCATGCCTACGAGCCTCGCGCCGAGGACATCAAGCGCATCGGCACGCTCGATGTGGTCGTGCTCAACGGCGTCGGTCATGACGACTTCGCCGACCGCATGATCGCGGCCAGCGAAAAACCGAACATCGCCACCATCGAATCGAACCAGAACGTGCCTCTGCTCGCGGCAACCGGCATTGCCGCACGCGGCGCTGGTAAGGTCGTCAATCCGCATACATTCCTGTCCATCAGCACCACCATTGCGCAGGTCAATAACATTGCCCGGGAGCTGGGCAAGCTGGACCCGGAAAACGCGAAACTCTACACGCAAAATGCGCGGGCCTATGCCAAGCGTCTGCGTGCCCTGCGTGCAGAGGCCTTGGCCAAGGTGAGCCAAGCGCCTGGTGCCACCTTCCGGGTGGCCACGATCCACGCTGCCTACGATTATCTGGTGCGTGATTTTGGCCTGGAAGTCACCGCCGTGGTGGAGCCTGCCCATGGCATCGAGCCCAGTCCCGCTCAGCTGAAGAAAACCATCGACCAACTCAAAGCGCTGGATGTGCGCGTCATCTTCTCGGAAATGGACTTCCCCTCGGCCTATGTGGAAACGATCCAGCGTGAATCCGGCGTGCGCTTGTACCCGTTGACGCATATTTCCTACGGCGAATACACCAAGGACAAGTATGAGGTCGAAATGAAGCGCAACCTCGACACAGTGGTGCGCGCCATCGAGGAGAACCGCGCATGACCGCCGCCACTCAGGTGCTGCCGGTTTGTGGACCTCGCATCGAGTTCGAGGCGGTCAACCTCGAACTGGGCCGTACGCGCATTCTCGAACAGGTCAGTTTCAGCGTCGCGGCCGGCTCGGTGCATGCCATCGTCGGACCCAATGGGGGCGGCAAGAGCTCGCTGATCAAGACACTGCTGGGGCAGATGCCTCATCAGGGCCGATTGGCTATGCACTGGCCCAGCGAGCGGGAGGTGATCGGCTACGTGCCTCAGGCGCTGGAGTTCGACCGCGGCTTGCCCATGACCGTGGACGACTTCATGGCTGCCATGTGCCAGCGCCAGCCCGCCTTCCTAGGGTTGTCCAAGCGTGTCCAGCCGGCCATCGAGGCGGCCCTGACCCACGTCGGCATGCTCGACAAGCGCAAGCGGCGCATGGGGGCACTGTCGGGCGGTGAGCGTCAGCGGGTGCTACTGGCGCAAGGGCTGATTCCCGAACCGCAACTACTAGTACTGGACGAACCCATGTCGGCACTGGACGAAGCGGGTATTCGTGTGTTCGAGCACTTGCTGGCCAGCTGGCGTCGCTCCGGCACCACTGTCTTGTGGATCGAGCATGACCTTGAAGCCGTGCTGCGGCTGGCTGACCGGGTAACCGGCCTGAGCCGCCGCGTGCTGTTCGATGCACCGCCTGCCCAGGCTCTCACCCCTGAGCGTCTGCTCGGGCTGTTCTCCGTCCATCCGCGCAGCGAGAGCCTTGCCTGATGAGTTTCGAATCCTTCCGTGAACTGGTGCAGCAGTGGGCCGTTCAAGGCTACTTGCCCGAAGCGCTGGCCTACGGCTTCGTCGTCAATGCGCTGCTGGCAGGGTTGATGATCGGGCCGGTGCTCGGTGGCCTTGGCACATTGGTGGTGGTCAAGCGCTTTGCCTTCTTCTCCGAAGCGGTCGGCCACGCGGCGCTGACTGGCGTGGCCATCGGCATCCTGTTGGGCGAACCCTATACTGGGCCCTACGGCAGTCTGTTCGGCTATTGCCTGCTGTTCGGCATCCTGCTGAATTTCCTGCGCAATCGCACCGGCTTGTCGCCCGACACGCTGATTGGCGTGTTCCTGTCGGTGTCATTGGCGCTAGGCGCCAGCCTGCTGCTGATGCTGGCCGGCAGGATCAACGTGCACATTCTGGAAAACGTGCTGTTCGGTTCGGTGTTGACCGTCAGCGGTCAGGACCTGGTCGTGTTGGGAATCGTCGCCGTGCTGGTGCTGGCCTTGGCGCTGCCGCTGTACAACCGCATCATGCTGGCCAGCTTCAATCCGCAACTGGCTGCTGTACGCGGGGTGGCGGTCAAAACCCTGGACTACCTGTTCGTGGTGCTGGTGACCTTGGTCACGGTGGCCGCGGTCAAAGTAATCGGTGCGATTCTGGTGGGCGCGTTACTGGTCATCCCCGCGGCTGCCGCGCGCCTGGTCAGCCAGTCATTGAAAGGCTTTTTCTTCATCTCGGTGTTCATCGCTACCCTGAGCACCCTGTTCGGCATTCTGCTGCCCATTGTCTTCGACCTGCCTGTACCGTCCGGCGCCGCGATCATTCTGGTCGCTGGCCTCTGCTTCGCCCTGGCCGCCCTGGCCCGCGCGCTCGTCCCACGTCTGCAAGGAAACCCGGCATGAACCTCAAACGCCTGTGTCTGGCCGTCGCCCTTACCAGCCTGCCGTCCCTGGCCTCGGCCACCCAGGTGCTGACCACCCTGCCGGTGACCCACAGCCTGGCCAACACCTTGCTCGAAGGCACTTCGGTTGAGCTCAAACGCGCTGCGCCGGCGAATTTGCCCGCCAGCCGCCAGCCGTCATATTTCAGTGGTCGTGGCGAAGCCAGCCTGCACAAGGCGGCCCAGCAGGCTGACGCTGTGATCGGCGTGCGTTCGATCTGGCGAGACGATCCGCTTTATCCGGTGGCGCGGCGCAGCAATATCCGCATCGTGGAAATCGACGCCGCTCGCCCCGTCGATGGTGCATTGCCAGGCATCGCCGTGACGGGGGCTGATGCCTACGCCGGCTACCCATGGCTCAGCCCCACCAACCTGGGCCGCATGGCCGATGTCGTGGCCAATGATCTGGAGCGGCTGTCACCTGCGGACAAGGCACGCATAAAAACCAACCTTGCCGGCTTCAAGCAGCAAGTGTTGGCGCTGGCCGCCGATAGCCAGACGCGTCTGGCCAAGGTGGAAAACCTGACCACCGTCAGCCTTTCGGAGCGGCTGGGTTACTTGGCCAGCGGATTGAACCTGGACCTGGTGGACCAGCCGCTGCCCACCGAATGGGATGCCGCTGCGCTCAAAGCCTTGGCCGACAACCTCAAAAACCAGGACGTGGCCCTGGTCCTGGATCATCGGCAACCAGAGGCCGCCGTGGCGCAGGTCATCAAAGACAGCGGCGCGAAGCTGGTTGTCGTGCAGAGCGATACCGACGACACGCTGGCAGGCTTGAAGAGCAGCGTTGATCTGATCGTCGAGGCATTAGGCCAAGGCTGAAGGGGTAGCGCAGTACCTGTGTGGAGCATAAGGGCCGAATAAGAAGAGCAGACCCGCACTTACTCAACGACTCATACACTGCTCATAGCGCCCATCCACCCGCTCGGCAAACCAGGCAGTGGTCAGCTTGCGGGTGATCTTCGGGCTCTTGAGCTCGATGCCCGGCAGCACGGCCCGCGGCAATGCACGGCCGGCCCTGGCATCGGCCAGGGCAAACACCTCCCGGTACAGCCGAGTCTCTTCGAAATCCAGTTCGGTGCCCTGCTCCAGCTGACTGCGAATCTGCGGGTTGCGCAGGCCCAACTGCCGACCCAGCTGACGTGCTGCCCTTTCCGTGGTGCCGGGCATGATCGACCCAGGCGCAATCAGGTCACCGTCCAGCGCCAGATCTATCCCGGTGACCTGGCTGAGCGCCGCCTGAAACGCCGCATTACGGCTGGCGTACCAGCCAGCGTTGAAGTCAGCGAACCGATAGAGCTGACGCTCGTAGTTGGCGGGATAGCCCAATAGATGCGCAATCCCGAAATACAGGCCACCGCGGCGCGTGAACACTTCCTGGCGCACGCTACCCTCGCGTGCGTAGGGATAGGCTTGCGCGTGTTTCTCGGCAAAGTCGATGCTCACCTGCATCGGGCCGCCGGTATGTACCGGGTTGAGCCCCCCCAGCAAGGTACGGCCCAATGGCACCCGCGCGATCACCTCATCATACAGTTCGCTCAATTGCTTCTCGGTGCGCACTGCCTGCAAGCGCTGTGCGTAGGTCTTGCCATTGCCAGACGGGGTTTGCAGCGCGCCGTCGACCAGCATTCTAGGCACATGCACACGGGCAGCCCGCCGATTGATTTCCTCGCGCGCGATACGGCCCAGCTGGGGCACCTGGGGGTCGGCGTTGAAGGTGGACTCCTGCTCGGTCACAGCCAGTACCGCGCACAGGTTTCGCTTTGAAGGCTCGATACCTTGGGCCTGGAACGCCTTCTGGATATCAGCGGCCCAGCCGGCCCGGTCGCCAGCCTTGGCGGGCAACAACCGCATCAGCTCTGCGTGCACCTGCGCAGGGTCGGCTTGGGGTACGGACGCTCGGCGCCCCGTACACCCTTGCAATACGGCCAGGGCCAGAACGGCTGCGGCCAGCATGCGCCCGTTCAGAGGTGGGCTCCTGCCAACGGGCGCGCAGAGAGATCGATCAGCATGGTCTGTCCTGGAGGTTCAAAGCCCCTAGCCTCGCCGACCCTGGGCGAGACGTCAATCAACCCGTCAGGCGCAGCGGTTCCAGGGCGCTGGTCAATGCCGCCAGCACGCCTGGCTCGTGGTCATGGATGAAGAAGTGACCGCCAGGGAACACCTGCAGCGAAAACGAGCCCTGGGTTTCGTGCTGCCAGGCCCGTAGCTGCTCGTCGCTGGCCCGATCATCTTCGCCACCCAGTACGTGCAACGGGCAGCGAAGCGCGGGCCGCTGGCGATACGTGTAGGTCCCGCACAGCAGAAAGTCAGCGCGCAGGATCGGCAGTGTCAGGCTCATCAGTTCATCATTGGCAAGCACCTGCTCTGGCGTGCCTTGCAGCTCACGCAATTCATCGATCAGCTCGGTGTCGGACTTCGGCTCGCGCCAGTGCCTGCCGTCATAGTCTTCCCGGCGGGTAGGCGCAGCAGTGCCGCAGGCGAACAGCGCCAGCGGTGGCTGGCAACCAAGCGCCTGCAGTTCATGGGCCAGTTCGAAGGCCAGCAGCGCGCCCAGGCTGTGGCCGAGCAAGGCATAAGGCGTACTGGTCGTCAGGCGCTGCTCCTGGGCCAGCTGTCGGGCCAGCGCCTGCATGTCGGTGTGCAACGCCTCGGCCATGCGTGCGCCGCGGCCTGGCAATTCCACTGGCCTAACCTGCAACCACGCCGGTAGCGCGCGGCGCCACCGGCTGTACACCATCGCACTGGCCCCCGAATACGGCAGGCACAGGAGATTGATCACCGTCACTGTGCGCCAGCTTCAGCCATTTTCTGACGCAGGCTGAGCGGACGCATGTCGGTCCACACCTCATCGATGTAGGCCAGGCAGTCCTTTTTCAGCCCTGCTTTGCCCACCGCCCGCCAGCCCTCGGGGATCGCCTTGTATTCCGGCCAGATCGAATACTGTTCTTCGTGGTTGACCACGACCTGGAACTGGATGTCTTCACGGTCGAAAACTGAAGTCATGTTGCCTGCCTCCTTGAGTGGGATTGCCACTGCGCGCGCGGCGCAGGGGAACTCTCAAGTAGACGTGCAGGGAGTGGAAAAAATTAGGCGACCAGGCAATGCCGAGCCGGCCTGGGGATGTGGGGCCGGTTCGGTCAGGTATCGCGCAACAGGTCGTGGGTGTCGAGCAGGCGGAAGGCAACCTGCGGATTTCGTTCGAGCCCCTTGCGTATGGCCGCCGGTATGGCCTGGCGCGTCTTGCGGCACAACCCAGGCTGATCGTCCAGCTCGATGACGATCCCGCGCATGGTGCGCACTTCATGATGGCCCGGTGCGATATGCAGCCGGATGCCCAGGTTGTCATATAGCCGACGTTGCAGACGATAGAGATCCTCGATGTCCTGAAGGTTCTCCAGGCGTTCGAGCAGGCGCTTTTCTTCCTGCCGGGTCAGCAGCAGGATGCGCCGAGCAGGCTCGCACTCGGTGGCCAGCTGATCGCGACCGCAGATGCACGCACCGGGCGGGCAAGGTTGGCGCAATGGTACAGAGTTGGTCATTGCCCAAGCATAGCCAGGATTGCGGCACCCGTGCTACGCCCGGTGGTGTCATGGCGCGACGCCCTCGACGATGATCACCTCGGCGCACGCCGCACCTTGGCGCAGGCCGCAGGCTTGCTGGTAAAGGTCGGATCGATAGCAGGCCACGGCCTGGTCATAGGAGTCGAACTCGATCACCACGCTGCGTTGGGGCGTAGGCCGCCCTTCCAAGGCCTCACTGCGCCCTCCCCTGGCCAGAAAGCGCCCACCGTAGGCCTGGAAGGCTGCCGGGGCACGCTGAGTGTACTGCTGGTATTGAACCGGGTCGGTCACATCCACATGGGCAATCCAATAGGCCTTCATCCGCTTGTCTCCTGCGTGGGGGCTTTTGTGTATGATGGTATACCATAAACAATAACTCTCAGCACGAGCACTCGACATGCCTTTCAACAGCATCGATGAAATTCTCCAGGATTATCGGCAAGGCAAGATGGTCTTGTTGGTGGACGACGAAGATCGTGAGAACGAAGGCGACCTGCTGATCGCCGCCGAATACTGCGACGCACAGGCCATCAACTTCATGGCCAAGCAAGCCCGTGGCCTGATCTGCCTGACGCTGACGGATGAGCACTGCCAGCGCCTGGGCCTGGAACAGATGGTTCCGGCCAATGGCAGCATGTTCAGCACCGCCTTCACCGTCTCGATCGAGGCCGCGACCGGCGTCACCACGGGCATCTCCGCCGCCGATCGCGCACGCACCGTGGCAGCTGCCATGGCCGCCGATGCGCGCCCGGAAGACCTGGTGCAGCCTGGGCATATTTTCCCGTTGCGCGCCCGCGAAGGCGGTGTTCTCACCCGCGCAGGACACACCGAGGCCGGCTGTGACCTGGCCCGCCTGGCAGGCTTGAGCCCGGCGTCGGTCATCGTCGAGGTGCTCAACGACGACGGCACCATGGCCCGTCGGCCCGAGCTTGAAGCCTTCGCGGCCCGCCACGGCATCAAGATCGGCACCATTGCCGACCTCATCCACTACCGGCTGAGTACCGAGCAGACCGTCAAGCGCATCGGGGAGCGTGAGCTGCCCACGGTGCATGGCACCTTCCGCCTGGTCACCTATGAGGACCGTATCGACGGCGGCGTGCACATGGCCATGGTCATGGGCCAACTGCGCCGTGAGACGCCTACGCTGGTGAGGGTGCACGTGATCGATCCGCTGCGCGACCTGGTCGGCGCCGAGTGGGCGGGCCCGGCCAACTGGACGTTGTGGGCGGCACTGCAGAAAGTGGCTGAGGAAGGCGCAGGCGTGGTCGTGATCCTGGCCAACCATGAGTCCTCCCAGGCGCTGCTCGAACGTGTGCCGCAATTGACCCAACCCCAGCGCCCCTACCGGCGCGGGCAGTCGAAGGTGTATTCGGAGGTCGGCACTGGTGCGCAAATACTTCAAGACTTGGGCGTGGGCAAGCTTCGTCATTTGGGTCCGCCCTTGAAGTATGCAGGCTTGGCGGGCTACGAGCTGGAAGTGGTGCAGAGCGTACCGTTCGAGCCAATGGCTGGCTGATCGCGCAGCCTGCATGGCCATCGACCAAATGATGGCCGGTAGCCTGCTGCTACTTGCGAAAAGTTTGGAATACCATAATATGACATTCCGTAGACCTTGAATTTGTCTACCGCTGCTCCCCGAATACTGTTGGCGGGCGCACCACAAGCCCTGCCTCGAATAACAAAAAGCAACGAGGGCGTAATCATGCTGTTGAGCAAACGTGTAACCGCAGTGCTGTCGGCCAGCCTCCTGACATTGGCCTGCCAGGCCACTCAGGCGGCTGAGAGCCTGAATTTCGTAAGCTGGGGCGGAACGACCCAGGATGCTCAGAAACAAGCGTGGGCAGCCCCGTTCAGCAAGGCTACCGGCATCAAGGTGGTGCAAGACGGCCCGACCGACTACGGCAAGCTCAAGGCCATGGTCGAAAGCGGCAACGTGCAGTGGGACGTGGTCGACGTCGAGGCTGACTTTGCCCTGCGTGCTGCCAGCGAAGGCCTGCTCGAACCTCTGGACTTTTCCCAGATCCAGCGCGACAAGATTGACCCGCGCTTCGTTTCCGATCATGGCGTGGGTTCGTTCTTCTTCTCCTTCGTGCTCGGCTACAACGAAGGCAAGCTCGGTGCCAGCAAGCCAACCGACTGGACCGCGCTGTTCGACACCAAGACCTACCCCGGCAAGCGCGCCCTCTACAAATGGCCAAGCCCAGGTGTGCTGGAACTGGCGCTGCTGGCCGATGGCGTAGCACCGGACAAGCTCTACCCGCTGGACCTGGATCGCGCCTTCAAGAAGCTCGACACCATCAAGCAGGACATCGTCTGGTGGGGCGGCGGTGCGCAGTCGCAACAGCTGCTTGCCTCCGGTGAAGCCTCCCTCGGCCAGTTCTGGAACGGCCGCGTCTACGCCCTGCAACAAGACGGCGCGCCTGTAGGGGTGAGCTGGAAACAGAACCTGGTCATGGCCGATTTCCTGGTCGTACCCAAAGGCGCGAAGAACAAGGATGCGGCCATGAAGTTCCTGGCCAATGCCAGCAGCGCCGAAGGCCAGGCCGAGTTTGCAAACAAGACGGCCTACGCCCCGGTCAATACCGACAGCCTCGCCAAGCTGGACAAGGACCTGGCCCCGAACCTGCCGACTGCCTATGCGCAGGATCAGGTTACCCTGGACTTTGCCTACTGGGCCAAGAACGGCCAGGCCATTGCCGCCCGCTGGAATGAGTGGCTGGTCAAATGAAAGTCGCGATCAATGCCCTGCATAACGCCCAAGGTGCCCCTTCGGGCACCGGTGCTCCAGGGGCCGGGCCACGGCGCGCCTCCCTGAGCCAGCGCTGGAAGGGCAGCCGCAACCTGCTGCCAGCCCTGCTGTTCCTGGGCCTGTTTTTCTTCGCACCGTTGGTTGGCCTGTTACTGCGCGGCGTGCTCGAGCCCACGCCTGGCCTTGGCAACTATGAACAGCTGTTCGCCAACTCGGCCTATGCCCGGGTGTTGTTCAACACCTTTTCGGTGGCCGGGCTGGTAACGCTGATCAGCGTACTGCTGGGCTTTCCGCTGGCCTGGGCGATCACGCTGGTGCCCAAGGGCTGGGGCCGGTGGCTGCTGAACATCGTACTGCTGTCGATGTGGACCAGCTTGCTCGCACGCACTTACTCCTGGCTGGTGCTGCTTCAAAGCTCGGGGGTCATCAACAAAATGCTGATGGCCATGGGCATCATCGATAGCCCACTTGAGATGGTGCACAACCTCACAGGCGTGGTGATCGGCATGAGCTACATCATGATCCCGTTCATCGTGCTGCCGCTGCAGGCAACCATGCATGCCATCGACCCGATGGTGCTGCAGGCAGGCTCGGTGTGCGGTGCCAGCCCGTGGACCAATTTCTGGAAAGTGTTTCTGCCGCTGTGCCGGTCGGGGCTGTTCTCCGGGGCGTTGATGGTGTTCGTCATGTCGCTGGGGTACTACGTCACCCCGGCGCTACTGGGCGGGGCGCAGAACATGATGCTGCCTGAATTCATCATCCAGCAGGTGCAGTCGTTCCTCAATTGGGGCCTGGCCAGCGCGGCAGCCGCCTTGCTGGTGGTCATCACCCTGGTGCTGTTCTACCTGTACCTGAAGCTGCAGCCGGAATCCCCGGTTGGCACTGCGAGGTAAACCACATGCTCTTGTCTCCCAACGCCATGGGCCGGCCGCTTCGCACCGGCCTGTACTTGACCACCGGCGTGATTGCTGCCTTCCTGCTGCTGCCGGTGGTCTTCATCGTGCTGCTGTCGTTCGGCTCATCCCAATGGCTGGTGTTTCCGCCGCCGGGCTGGACGTTCAAATGGTACGGGCAGTTTTTCTCCAACCCTGAGTGGATGGACGCGGCCCTGGCCAGCCTAAAGGTCGCCGTGCTCACCACCGGTGCGGCAGTGCTGCTGGGCCTACCCACGGCCTTTGCCCTGGTACGGGGTCGCTTCCCGGGGCGCGAACTGCTGTACGGTTTGTTCACCATGCCCATGATCGTGCCCCTGGTGATCATCGCCGTGGCGGTATACGCCTTGTTCCTCAAGCTGGGCTACACCGGGACTTTGTTCGCCTTCGTGGTGAGCCACGTGATCGTCGCCCTGCCCTTCACCATCATCTCCATCATCAATTCCCTGAAGCTGTTTGACCAGTCAATCGAAGACGCCGCCGTCATCTGCGGCGCCTCGCGCCTGCAGGCCATCTTCAAGGTGACTTTCCCGGCCATCCGGCCTGGGATGATCGCCGGCGGGTTGTTCGCGTTTCTGGTGTCCTGGGACGAAGTGGTGCTGAGCGTGATGATGGCCAGCCCCGACCTGCAGACACTGCCGGTAAAGATGTGGACCACCCTGCGCCAGGACCTCAGCCCGGTAATCGCCGTGGCATCGACCTTGCTGATCGGTCTGTCGCTGCTTGTGATGTTCCTTGCCGCCGCCCTGCGCCGGCGTGCCGAAACCAACGCCTGAGCGCGCGGAGATTAACCCATGAGTGCAGTGATCCAAGACAACGCGCGTGGCAAGGCCCTGGTCAGCCTGCGCGGCCTGAACAAGCATTACGGCGACTTCACCGCCGTGGACAACCTGGACCTGGACATTCAGGAAGGCGAATTTCTGACCTTCCTGGGTTCCAGCGGCTCCGGCAAGTCCACCACCCTTTCGATGCTGGCTGGCTTCGAGACGCCCAGCAGCGGCCAGATACTCGTGGAGGGCCAATCGCTGGTCAACGTGCCGCCGCACAAGCGCGACATCGGCATGGTGTTCCAGCGCTATTCGCTGTTTCCGCACCTGAACGTGCGCGACAACATCGGCTTCCCCCTGGCCATTCGCAAGCTGGGTGCGGCTGAAACACGCAAGCGTGTCGATGCCATGCTCAAGCTGGTGCAACTGGAGCCCTTCGCGCACCGCAAGCCCTCGCAGATGTCTGGCGGGCAACAGCAACGCGTGGCCATCGCCAGGGCGCTGGTCTACGAGCCGCGCATCCTGCTGATGGACGAGCCGCTGGGTGCCTTGGACAAGAAGCTGCGTGAAGACCTGCAGGACGAATTACGCCAACTGCACCGGCGTCTTGGCATTACCATCGTCTACGTCACCCATGACCAGGAAGAGGCCATGCGCCTGTCCCAGCGCATCGCGATCTTCAGCCATGGCAAAATCGTGGGCCTTGGCAGTGGCTACGACTTGTATCAGAACCCGCCCAACGCGTTTGTCGCCTCGTTCCTGGGCAACTCCAACTTCCTGCGGATCAAGGCCAATGGCAACGGCGCCGGTAGCTTCGAAGGCCAGAGCGTGGCCATCCGCCTGACCCCAGGCCTGAGCCAGGACCAGGATGCCCTGATCATGGTGCGACCCGAGAAGGCCCTGGCCCTGACTGCTCAGCAAGCTGCCGAGCAACCTCTGCCTGCGGGCTGGAATGAAGTCAGCGCCACGGTCGGCGAGGTGTTGTTCCTGGGTGAAAGCCAAACCTGTCATGTGGTCACTGCAGGCGGTACATCGTTGACGGTCAAGGCGCTGTCGGCGGCAGGCATGCCGATGCAGCCAGGCGACACCGTCAAGGTACGCTGGGCCGTGGCCGATGCGTGTATCTATACCCAATGGGCAGAAAGTGACCTGAGCAAATCGGCCGGCGCTCACTGAGCCGAGGAGCTGACGCCACGTATCAGGCCGTGCGCTAATGCCTGCGCACGGCCGCCTTGTCATCACACCATCACGCCACTGTCTTACGCTCAGGCCATTCCCACCGTAAAGGTCCAATCGGCATGGCCCGCCTGTTCGCCCTCCTGTTGACCATGCTACCGGTGATGGCCTGGGCCGAGTCCGTGCCTCTGCGCATCCAGGGCTCCAACACGCTTGGCAGCGCCCTGCTACCGGCATTGGTACTGGCGCAACTGCGTGCTGAGCTCGCCACCCAGGTGCAGGTTCACCGCGGTCAGTCTGACAATGAGTCAGTGATCACGGCGACCCGCGCCGACGGCGTAGCCGTTCGGGTCGACATCGCGGCACATGGTACGAATACGGGCTTTTCTGCCTTGGCTCGTAACGAGGCCGACCTGGTCGCCGCCTCACGTCCGATCAATGACAGCGAAGCGCGGCAATTGCAGGCATTTGGTGACCTGCGGGCCCCTGCCGCCGAACATGTGATCGGATTGGACGGCGTCGCCATCCTCGTCAATCCTGCCAACCCGTTGCATGAGTTGTCCCTGGATCAAATTGCGCAGGTTTTCAGCGGGCAGATACAGCGCTGGGAGCAACTGGGAGTGGCCGGTGGCGACATCCACCTGTACGCCAGGGACGAACGCTCCGGGACGTTCGAAACGTTCAAAGCACGGGTGCTGGCGCCTGGGCAGGTCAGCCTGGCGCCGACAGCCACGCGTTTCGAAGCCGGCGATCGTCTGGCCGCCCAGGTAGCGGGTGATCGCCAGGCAATCGGATTCTCCGGCCTTTCGACCAGACACGGGACGAAGGTGCTGGCAGTGGCCGAAGGCACCGCTGCGGCGCAGCTGCCCGAACGCGCCTTGGTGGCCAGCGAGAACTACCCCCTGTCACGTCGCCTGTTCCTGTATCTGCCCACTCCCTCAAGCCCTCAAGCCACCGCATTGATCGACTTCATCCAGAGCCCTGCTGGTCAGGCCATCGTGGCCGAACAAGGCTTTGTGTCACAACAGGTCTTGGCCCAGCGGGTGGTGCCTGTTCCGGACATGCCCGCCCGGTATCGCGACCTCGTAGAGCACGCCCAGCGGCTGAGCGTGAATTTGCGCTTTCAACCGGGCAGTGCCGCCCTGGACAGCAAGGCCATCCAGGATGTTCAGCGGATCATCGATTACCTGAACCAGGCCGGCAAGCAGCAGCGCAAGGCTGTGCTGGTCGGCTTCGGCGACCCCAAGGACACACCGGGACGCGCGGCCCTGCTCTCGCGCCTGCGCGGCGAGGCGGTACGCCAGGCGCTGGCGCGCGGGGGTATCGAGGTGCTGGAGGTGGCGGGGTTAGGTGACCAGATGCCGGTGGCCGGTAACGAGCTGGAGCAAGGCCGATTGCGCAACCGTCGCGTCGAGATCTGGGTCTATTGAGGCTTGCAGTACTGCACCAAGACCTGAGCCGTCAGCGCATCGAAAGCCCTTCGCAAAAAAAAGTAACAGCTGCCCATTCGGCGTGCCCCACAAATGGATCTACGCTCAAGCTTAAGTGATACCGGGCCCCTCTGACGGTTGCCAGCCGCCATGTCGGATCACTGTTGCCACGCAACGTCGGCCGACCAGGAGGGGCTCATGACAGCTCTGCACACCTTTCTCACCACACCTTTTCTTGGCACCAGCGCTTGGCTATGGCTGATCTTCGTCGCCATCGTCGTCGGCTTGCTGGTGCTCGACCTGGGCGTGCTGCATCGCCATGACCGTGAAATCGAAATGCGCGAAAGCCTGCTGCTGTATTCGGGCTATTTTGGCGTTGGCGTGCTGTTCGGCGTTGGGGTTTGGTACTACCTGGGCGCGCAGCCGGCGCTGGAGTTCTACACGGGGTTTCTTGTCGAGCAGTCGTTGTCGATGGACAATGTCTTCGTCATGGCGATGATCTTCAGCTACTTCGCCGTTCCCAGGCGGTACCAACACCGCGTGTTGTTCTGGGGCATTCTCGGTGTGGTGGTGTTGCGCGCCATCATGATCGGCGTAGGTGCGGCCCTGGTGCAGAACTTTGCCTGGGTACTTTATATCTTCGGCGCTTTCCTGCTTTTTACCGGCGTGAAGATGGCGCTGTCCAAGGAAGGCAGCCAACCGGACCTGGCCAACAATCCGATTCTGAAGTTTGTACGGCGGCACATGCGCGTGACCGATCAGATCCACGGCTCGAAGTTTTTCGTGCACATCACGCCCAGCGGGGGCAGCCATGCTGTGCGCCACGCTACGCCGCTGTTCCTTGCGCTGGTTTTGATTGAACTGGCCGACCTCGTCTTTGCCGTGGACAGTGTTCCGGCAATATTCGCCATTACTCAGGACCCTTTCATCGTCTACACATCCAATATCTTTGCCATCTTGGGCCTGCGTTCGCTTTACTTTGCCTTGTCGGCACTGATGCACCGTTTCGTGTACCTGAAATATGCGTTGGCGCTCGTGCTGATCTTCATCGGTTGCAAGATCTTCTACCACGGCTTGATTGGCAAGGTGCCCGCCCTCTTGTCGTTGGGTGTCACGTTCGGACTGCTGCTGGGCGGTGTGCTGGTGTCGCTGATAAAAACACGTGGTCAGGGCAAGGCTGCGATTACTGAGTCGGATCAAGCGACTGGAACCACTGGGCATAAGGAGTATTGACCGCCATGCGCCGGTTGAAGTCCGGGCTCCCGTCGGCCCACCAGACAGGACCCCGCTCACCCAGCGCCACCTTTGCCGTCTGAACCTGGGCACGGGCGCGGGTTAACTGATCGGGATCGTTGTCGGCTTTTGCGTCCTTTACAGCTCTGCGGGCGTCCATCAGGGCATGCACCCAGTGCTGACGCTCAGCCTCGGACAGGGAGGGGTCGGTACAGCGCCACAACCGCCCCCGGACAACGAAATAGCGGCCGTCCGGGGTCGTGGGATAACGCTGGGCAGGCATTACTTGGCCAGCCAGTTTTCCACTTCATCTGCGCCGTGTTCGGCCTTCCATGCCTTGAGCTTGGTGTGATTGCCACCTTTGGTCTCGATGACTTCACCGGTGTGAGGGTTCTTGTACTGCTTGACTTGCCGAGCACGACGCGGCGCTTTCTGGGACGCAGCAGGCGCAGCGGGACGTTGACCGTTTTTCGGATCGAGCAGGTTGACGATGTCGCGCAAACTGTATTCGTACTTGGCCAGCAGATTTCGCAGTTTGGTTTCAAACTCGATTTCTTTCTGCAGCTCAGGGCTACCTTTCATGGCTTCCAGCTCTGCAAGTTGGGCAGCCAATTTCTGTTCCAGTTGTCGAAACTCTGCAAGACGAGACATGGGGACGTTTCCTTTTCAGTACGACGGGCAATAAAACTTCAGTAACTTGTTAGTGCAGTCGAACATACGCTTGGTTCAACCCGCTTGACTAACTAGACCGCATTACCGTCTGTCCGTCAAAGAAAATGTTAGTGCCCTGCAAGCGGTCTGTTGCGCACACCCAGCGGAGACTGAATCATGCCCAACCCGTTCCCCAGCCTTCTTGGCTTGTGTATCGCCAGCGCCCTGCTCGCCGGTTGCTCAGGTGCCAAAACCGCATCACCCGTACACACACCCGGCGCCCCAATAAAAACCGGGACGCAATGGCTTGAAAAAGGCGCGGCGCTGTTACAGTCCAAACCACCCATTGAGGCACTCAATGCCTACCTGGACGGCTTTCACTTCTATAACGGCCATCCGGATATTCAAATGGAAGCGCATCATTACTGTGCGATCCTCAACGAAGACGTCATTCAGTGCGTGATCTACGATGGCAGCACGGCCACGGCCAAGATCATGGGCGTGGAGTACATCATCGATCAGAAGTTGTTCGCCCGTTTACCCGACAAGGAAAAAGCCCTGTGGCACAGCCACGGTTATGAAGTGTCCTCTGGCCAGTTGGTGGCGCCCGGTATACCTGCGCCTGCCGAGCATGCCTTGATGAAACGCCTGGCCACCACCTACGGCAAGACGTGGCATACCTGGCATACCGACCAGGACAAGTCCCTGCCGATGGGCGTGCCCCAACTGATGATGGGCTTTACGGCAGACGGTCAGGCAGACCCTGCAATGGTCGAGCAGCGCAATCGTCGCCTGGGCATCGATACCACCCAGACGCGCAAGCAGCGCGCTGACATCGACATTCCGACGCCTGACACCGGCGCCGACAGTTGGCAGAAAGGCGTCGTCATTCAGTTGGATGACCCTACGGGCGCGCATCTGCACAAACCTGCCACCACTACGCCTGCCGATACCAACAGCCGTTCGGCCCGCTGAGCCTCGCGGGGTGACCACAGCAATCAGCGTTGGGCCGCTGAACCCGACGCAGGCAGGTGCTTGCCGATCTCGTACTTGCCGATCGCAGCCCGGTGTACTTCATCGGGCCCGTCGGCCAGGCGCAGCGTGCGCTGCATGGCGTACATGTAGGCCAACGGAAAGTCAGCGCTGACCCCCGCGCCACCGTGCAACTGGATCGCCCGATCGATCACGCGCAGCGCCACGTTCGGTGCTACCACCTTGATCTGGGCGATTTCGCTGCGGGCCACCTTGTTGCCCACCGTGTCCATCATGTAGGCCGCTTTGAGCGTGAGCAGTCGTGCCATGTCGATGTCCATGCGCGAATCGGCAATCTTGTCGACATTGCCGCCCAGGCGCGCCAGTGGCTGACCGAACGCAGTCCGGCCAACCGCGCGCTTGCACATCAGTTCAAGGGCCCGTTCGGCCATGCCAATGGATCGCATGCAATGGTGAATGCGCCCAGGCCCCAGTCGGCCCTGGGCGATCTCGAACCCCCTGCCTTCTCCAAGCAGCACGTTCTCCAACGGCACCCGCACATTTTCGAACACCACCTCAGCATGGCCATGGGGGGCGTCGTCGTAGCCAAACACCGGCAAAGGCCTGAGCACCCTCACACCGGGGGTATCCATCGGCACCAGAACCATCGAATGTTGTTGATGCCGCGGGCCGTTCGGGTTGGACAGGCCCATGAAGATCAGCACCTTGCACCGTGGGTCACAGGCGCCGGAGGTCCACCACTTGCGGCCATTGATGACCCATTGGTCCCCTTCGCGCACTGCTGTGGCCGCCATATTGGTGGCATCTGAGGACGCCACATCGGGCTCGGTCATGGCGAATGCCGAGCGGATCTCGCCCCGCAGCAAAGGCTCCAGCCACTGCTGCTTCTGGGCGGCCGTGCCGTAGCGCACCAGCACTTCCATGTTTCCCGTGTCCGGTGCCGAGCAGTTGAACGGCTCCGGGCCCAGCAATGAACGGCCCATGATCTCTGCCAGTGGGGCGTACTCCAGGTTGGTCAGCCCTGCACCGTATTCGGATTCAGGCAGAAAAAGGTTCCACAAGCCCTCCTCGCGCGCTTTGGTCTTCAACGACTCCATGATGGCGGTAGGCTGCCAACGATCGCCTTCGGCCACCTGGCGGTCGAATACGGACTCGGCAGGATAGACGTAGGTATCCATGAATGCAGTCACGCGCTCGCGCAGCGCTTGCACCTTGGGCGAATAGGCGAAATCCATTGGCGGGTTCCTTCGGGTCGAATGACATGAAGCAAGCCTAGGGCAGGCATGGGTCATCCACCTAGTCTATTTTCGGCGTGTATTAACATTCATAACCGATATATGATCAGCCGATAATTCCAAGAACGAGCGGCGCTCATGAACCTCAGCAAGGTCGATCTCAACCTGTTCATCGTCTTCGATGCGATCTACACCGAAGCTAACCTCACCCGTGCCGGGCAGATCGTCGGCATCACCCAGCCTGCCGTGTCCAATGCATTGTCCAGGCTGCGGGAGACCTTCAACGATCCGCTGTTCGTGCGCACCGCCCAGGGCATGGTGCCGACACCCATGGCGCAAAACATCATCGGCTCGGTCCGCAGCGCCCTGGCGTTGCTGCGCACCTCAGTGCAGGAAAGCCGAACGTTCAATCCCCTGCAAGCGAGCAAGACCTTTCGCATCAGCATGACCGACCTGACCGAGGCCGTGATCCTGCCGCCGCTGTTCCAGCGTCTGCGTCGCCTGGCACCTGGGGTGCTGATCGAGAGTTTCCTGTGCAAGCGTCGAGAAACGACCAAGGAGCTCGCCGCGGGACGACTGGACTTCGCCATCGATGCCCCTCTCAACACCGACCCTCAAGTGCGGCACATCAAGTTGATGCAGGACCGCTACGTCTGCGCCCTGCGCCAAGGCCACCCGCAGGCCGACAAGGCATTGAGCCTGGACGCGTACCTTGGCATGACCCACATCCACATTTCCAGCCGCCGCAACGGGCTGGGTTACGTGGACCTTGCGCTGGGCAAGATGGGCGTACAGCGCAAGGTTGCCCTGCGCTCACAGCATTACCTGATGGCCTCGCAAGTCTTGCAGCAAACCGACATGGTGATGACCGTGCCAGAGCGTTTCGCCCGCCGTCATCAGCTGTGCTACAAGCCCCTGCCTGTGGAGGTGCCTGCGCTGGAGACGCACCTGTACTGGCATGAAAGCACTGATCAGGACCCCGCGAACCGCTGGATGCGCGAGCAGATCACAGAGTTGTGCGAGCGAGTAGTCAGCGAAGAGGAACGGTCTCTGCGCGGTGCGTGAAGAAAAACCGTCTGAAGGGTCGTGGCAAGCACGGGAACATTTTTTCCGTTATGCCTGAGCGGGAGAAAGCTTTTGCAAAATGGTCTTAAAAAGCCCTGATTTAGAGCAAAAGTCTCTTCACAGCGCAGTTAATCTTGTTCAGGCACCCTCGTTCTCTTGCCAATGGACCTGCTCATGACTGACGCCCCGCTCTACTTCGATTACGCTGCCACCACCCCGGTCGACGATCGAGTGATCGAGACCATGCTTGCGTGCCTGGGTCGGCATGCCCATTTCGGCAACCCGGCCTCGAGCGGGCATGTCTACGGCAAGGCAGCGCGTGATGCAGTCGAACTGGCCCGTGAGCAGGTGGCCGAACGCGTGGGGGCGTCGCCGGCGTCGCTGGTATGGACATCCGGGGCGACCGAGTCCAACAACCTGGCGCTCAAAGGGATCGCACAGGGACTGGGCCAGCCTGGGCATCTGCTTACCAGTCAGCTAGAGCACAAGGCCGTTCTGGACACAGCGGCCGAACTGGAGCGCCAGGGCTGGACAGTGACGCGACTGCAACCGGACCGATCAGGCCTGATCCATCCCGCCATGGTTCAGGACGCGCTGCGCGCCGACACGCGCCTGGTGTCGCTGATGGCGGTGAACAATGAACTGGGAACGGTGACCGACATCGCTGCCATCGGCGAGCGGGTGCGGGCGCACGGCGCCCTGTTGCACGTGGATGCCGCCCAGGCGGTTGGCAAGCTCGACATCGACCTGGCCGGCCTGCCCGTTGACCTGATGTCCTTCTCAGCCCACAAGGTGTATGGCCCCAAGGGCATCGGTGCGCTGTTCGTCGGCCCCCGGGCCCGCGCCGGCATGCGTGCGCAGCTGCATGGCGGTGGTCACGAGCAAGGCTTGCGCTCCGGCACCCTGGCGACGCATCAGATCGCGGGCATGGGCAGCGCGTTTGCCCTGGCGGGTCAACCGGGCGACGGCGAGGACCAGCGCCTGGCACAGTTGGCCAAGCGCCTGCGCGAGGGCCTATTGGCACTGCCCGGCATCACGCTCAACGGCTGCGCAACCCAGCGCGTGCCGCACACCTTGAACCTGTGTATCGAGCAGGCGGGGTTCAACAACGCGGCGCTTGCCACGCAACTGGCGCTGTCGACCACCTCGGCCTGCAATTCGGCGAACAATGCGGCATCCCACGTCCTGCTGGCCCTGGGGCTGGACGAGCGCCGTGCCCGTAACAGCATTCGCCTGAGCATCGGCAGGTTCACCACAGAGGCAGAGGTAGACAAGGCCATTGCGGTAATGGCCTCGGCATTGAAGACGGCCAGCGCTGCACTGTGGTGAATCACGCCAGCCGGGCATGCCTTTACAGGAAGGTGAATACCTGGGAGGCCGGGAGCCGCGATTTGCTCAACCCGGAATTGAAGTCGGTTTCACTGCGATAGCCCAGGCTCAGCAGCACTACGCTGGTGAAGCCTTGTTCGCGCAACCCCAGCTCGGCATCCAGGCGCTGGCTATCGAAACCTTCGATGGGGGTAGCGTCCAGGCCCAAGGCAGCCGCGCCCAGCAAGGCGGTACCCAGGGCAAGATAGGTTTGCTTTTCCATCCAATGCTGCAGGTCCTTGCGCTCGTAACGATGCAGGTCGGCGTAGTGGCGTCGGCTCTTGTCCTGAGCCGCCTTGGCCTGCTCATCCCGAAAACGCCCGTCGAGTGCTTCCTGGGCGAGCACGGCCTCCAGGTGCGCCTGGGTCATGTCGGTACGCGTGCAGAAAACGATGACATGAGAGGCATCGCGCAATTTGGGCGAGTTGTAGGCGTAGTCGGTGTCGGTACTCGTGGTCAGGCGGGCTTTGGCAGCCTCGCTCTGGGCGACGACGAAATGCCAGGGCTGAGAATTGACCGACGAGGGGCTGTGGCGCAATTGCTCGAGTAAAGCATCGACCGTGGTTTGGGGAATTTGACGCGATGCATCGTAGGCTTTGGTGGTGTAGCGGCGCTTGGCCAGCGAGACGGTATCCATGGGCAATTCCGATCGTCGAGAGGAAAGAAGTGCCCATGGTATCTTTCCTGCCACAAATAAAAACCGGCACAATCGAGCAACACTTTCACCCACGGAGTGACAATGCTGCGCCTTGCCGACCTCGAACTGTTCGTACGCAGTAGCGCACTGGGCAGCTTCACCGCAGCTGCCCTAGAAGCGAACCTGTTACCCGGCCAGGTGGCAGCGGCCATCAAGCGGCTGGAGCGTGACCTGGACGTACGCTTGTTCGTTCGTACCACCCGCAGCCTGCGCCTGACTGCTGAGGGCGAGCGCTACCTGCCGACCGCCGTGAACGTGCTGGAAAGCCTACGCCGCGGGCATGACGATTTGCATGGCAATGCCACCGCCCTGCGCGGCACCTTGCAGGTTTCAGCGCCCTCGGACCTGGGCCGCAACATGCTGTTGCCATGGCTCAGCGCGTTTCGCCGGGAACACCCGGCCCTGCACCTGCGCTTCATGCTGTCCGACCAGATTGCCGACCTGAGCCGTGATCCGGTGGACGTCGCCGTGCGTTACGGCCTGAATCAGGACGCCAACTACATTGCCCTCCCCCTGGCCGACTGGAACCAGCGCGTGCTGGTCGCCTCGCCCGATTACCTGGCCCGCCACGGCCGACCCCAGACACCCGAAGCACTGCACACTCATGCCTGCTTGTTGTACATGCAGCACGGACGGGTGTACGACAAGTGGCAACTCGGCCAACGCACGGTGCACGTGCAAGGGCCACTGGTCAGTGATGATGCCGATGTGATTCGCCGCCTGGCGGTACTTGGCGAGGGAATCGTCTACAAGTCGTGGCTGGATGTCAGCGACGATCTGGCCTGTGGCAGACTGGAAATCGTCCTGCCTCAATGGCCGGGCGAGCCGACGCCGGTCACGCTGGTATGTCCGCACCGCAAGCAGCTCACGCCCGCCGTCACGCAACTGCACCAGTGGCTGCGCCAGCGGTTCGACGCACTGCAGCCGGCAGCCAGGCTCGGCAGTTGCACAAATCTTCCAGACACCTGGAACCGGGGGCATTAGGCTCGTGATACAGCCCCCGCATCAGCGTGCACACAGCGAGCTCCCATGAGTAACTGGATCGACCTCAAGCAGGACGCCGAGACCGGCATCGAGTCGATCCGCGCGCATTTCGTCGGTCATGCCTACGACCCCCATTGGCACGACAGCTACCTGGTCGGTGTGACCGAGCAAGGGGTCCAGCAATTCAATTGCCGTCGGGTCAGGCACCGCAGCGTGCCGGGTCAGGTCTTCATGCTTGAGCCTGGGGACCTGCACGATGGGCTTGCGCCCACTGAAGACGGTTTTACCTACTCTACGCTCTACCTGGAGCCGGACTGGCTGGAGCAGCAGTTGCGCCTGCTGTTCGAACACGCGCCCCGTGATGCCTTGCCCAGTTTCGCCGACACGCTGACTCAGGACCTGCAGCTCGCCCAAACCACCGCTTTTGCCTTCAATGCACTGCATGCAAACGAGCTACTCATCGTCAGGCAGTCGGCCACCGACGCCCTGCTCGCCTGCCTCACGCGCCACCTGCACTGGCGCAAGCGGGTCGACCCGGACCCGCGCCTGCCGCTCACGGCGCAACGGGCCCGCGATTATCTGCATGACAACCTCGCACGGGATGTGGGCCTCCAGGAGCTGGCAACAGCCTGTGGTATCGACCGCTATCGCTTGACCAGAGCCTTCAAGGCGGCATTCGGGCTTGCCCCCCATGCGTACTTGATCCAGCTGCGTCTGGCCAGGGCCCGGCGTTTGCTCGCCAGCGGAGCCAGCCCTGCAGACGTAGCCGTCACCTTGGGCTTTGCCGATCAAAGCCACCTGGGCCGCTGGTTTCGGCGGGCCTATCGACTCACGCCGGCACACTACCGCAAACGCTGCTCAATCCTTCCAGACTGACGCGATGCAAACGGCGAGCATGGTGGCTGATCTCAAGGAGCCCCTGCACATGACGCATTCTTTCCTGCCATTTATGGCATTTGCCCTGGTTGCCAGCATCAGCCCGGGCCCGACCAATCTGCTCATCCTTGCCCAAGGTGCGCGTCACGGCCTGCGCAGCACACTGGTACCCATCCTGGCGGCCTGCCTGGCCGCTGCGGCCACCGTATTGCTGGTTGGCATGGGGCTGGGCCAATGGTTGACGCGCCACCCCCAAGCCCAGCATCTGATGATGTGGGGCGGGGTGTTGTGGTTGAGCTGGCTGGCCTGGCAACTGCTGCGCAGCGCCGGCGACACCGGCGCAGCAGCCCAGGTGCGGGCGTTTACGGCAGTGGACGCGGCAACGTTGCAGGTAATCAACCCCAAAGTGTGGCTGATGGCCGTGGCCGTGATCGGCGTGTTTGCCGCGCCTGGCCTGGCGGTGTGGCAACTGGCGCTGGTGTTTCTGGTGATCGCCCTGCCGTGCATGACGCTGTGGGCGGTGCTGGGCGCAGGCAGTGCGGGCTGGCTGCAAACGCCACGCCGCATGCGCTTATTCAACCGAGCCCTGGGCGGGCTGCTCTTGCTCTCAGCGTGGGCTGCGGTACTGAGCTGAGCAGCCTTGCTGGCCTGTAAGCCACACTCAATGCGTCAGCGCGTCGCGAAAGCGGCGGGTACTGCCGACTGCCAGCAACAAGCCGACCACTGCCACGCTGCCGCCGACCAGGCCGATATTGGCCACGCCCAGGTAGCTGCTGACGATACTGCCCAGCAACGCCCCCCCGCCGATGCCAATGTTGTAGATGCCGGAGAACAACGCCATGGCCACATCCGTGGCGTCGGAAGCCAGCTTCAAGGTGCGTGACTGCAACGACAGGCTGAAGCTCAAGATCGCCACACCCCAGCACATGCTCAGCACAGCAAATGCATTGAAGCTGCCGGACAAGGGCAAGAGCAGCAGCAAGCAAACTGCCAGCATGCCGATCGAACCCACCAGAAAACCCTGGGGGAAACGATCGCTGTAGCGGCTGAACAGGAACGAGCCGACCACGCCAGCGCCGCCAAACAACAGCAGGACCAACGTGGTGCGTTCACCGCTGATCTGCGCGACATGCAAGGCGAACGGCTCGATATAGCTGTAGGCGGTGAACTGCGCGGTGATCACCAGCGTCACCAGCAGGTAGGTGATGACCAGCGCAGGCCGCTTGAACAGTATCGGCAAGCTGCGCAACGACCCCGAGTTTTGGCTCGGCAACAACGGCAGCGATTTCATCAGGCACAGCATGGTCGCCAGCGCCACGCCGGCGATGCTCAGGAAGGTGACGCGCCATCCCAGCGCCTCGCCCACCACGCGCCCCAGGGGGATGCCGAGCACCATCGCCAGCGTCGTGCCGGTGGCCAACAGGCCCAGCGCCTTGGCCTGTTGCCCAGGCGGGGCGACGCGCACCGCCAGCGAGGCAGTGATCGCCCAGAACACGGCGTGCGCCAGGGCTATGCCGATGCGGCTGAGCAGCAGCATCGCAAAACTCTGCGACAGCCACGACAGCAGGTGGCTGACGATGAACACCAGAAACACGAACAGCAGCAGGCGCCGCCGCTCGATGTTGCGGGTCATCAGCATCATCGGCAGTGATGCCAGTGCCACGACCCAGGCGTAGATGGTCAGCATCAGCCCCACTTGCGCAGTGGTCATGTCGAAGCTGCGGCCAATGTCGCTGAGCAGCGCCACCGGCACGAACTCGGTGGTGTTGAAGATGAAGGCGGCCAACGCCAGGGCGATGACGCTCAGCCAGCTGCCGCCGCCTACAGTGGGTGGCAAATGGTCAGGTAGGGGTCCGTTCATGGCGTGAAACCGGTTCTCCACAGGCAAGGCAAGACCACGCACGTCCAGCCCCGGCAAGGAGCGGTATGAGCGTGTGTCTTATTAAAATTGGGGACGCAGGCATGGTACGCGTCATGCTTGGGCCTCACAACCGCCGTACCGAAGGAGTACCATGCGCAATCTCGGATACTGGCGCACATCAAGGAGTTCCACCCACTCATGGACAAGCAGCATCCCCAGCAGCAATGGCAGCAGGCCGTTATCACCTACGCCCAGGCCGTCAACGACTATGTCGCACAAGGCCGTGCGCACGGCTGGGACCAGCTCGAAGAACCCCGGCACCCTGCCACCGAGCACTTGCTGGACGCCTGGCGCGCCGCCTTGCGCACGGTCAATCAGCCGGCTGTCGAGGAGCACCAGCGCCAGGCGTTTCGCCAGGCCTGGCCGCCAGCCCATGCGCCCTTGTTGCCCCTGCTCGATACGCACGGCCAGGGCATCGCCACGTTACTGCTGCTCGACGACGGCAGCCTGCTCGCACGGATCGGCATGCCTCACGAGAAAGGCCAGGTGGTGCGTATCGATGGTTACAGCGTGACACCCATCATCGGCGTCGAGCATTTCGGCCGGTGCCCGGCTCGGCGCTTCTTCGCCCTGGCCAATGCCGAGGGTGTGCGCGTGACCGATGGATGGGGGGGCCCACAGGTGCGGCGGCTGGCCTGGCCTACCGGTTTGGAGGGGTTGCCCAAGGGCTATCCGTTCGAGCCTTTCGACCTGCCCCCCGTTGCGACTGCCTTGATACCGTTCCCCGACGGGCAACAGGTGCTGCTGGTTAGCGACGAGGGCATTTTCGTGCTATCCGAGCAGGGCGCGAGCCGGCTGCTGCCACGCCAGGAGCAGGTCGAGCAGGCGTTGGCAGAGGGCACGGACCCCGATGACATCATCCTTGGCCTGAGCATGGCCCACGGCGCTGTTTCGCCTGACGGCAAGCGGGTCGTGGTGGGCGAGCAAGCCAACCGACACCAGGTGCTGGACCATCGGTTACGGCCTGTTGCCAGTATCGGGCCGGCCAGCGAATACCCGCACTACGCCCTGTTCAACCGCGCCGGGGACCAGTTGCTGCTCAATGCCTGTCACTTCTACAGCGGCGCGTCGCTGGCCGTCAGGGTGAGCGACCTGGAAGGCCTGGACACCGATTACTACAGCCAGGACCCCCGCACGCCGGTGGTGCAGGAAGGCGCCCGGGTCTATGCAGGCGTGGCGCGCCAGGACGAGTACATCGTCGGTGATGCCTATGGTTATCTAAGGGCGTTCGGGGAAGACGGTAGCGAACGCTGGCAGCACTATCTGGGTTCGACCATCAGCGCGATGGACATCAGCGAGGATGGGAGAACCCTCGTCGCTGCAAGCCATGCGGGGTTCATCTCGGTGATCGCGCTCGACAGTGGCCGACCCGATTGGCAGATCGGCACAGGCCCGCATGGTGAGGTCCGGCGCTGGCTGTTCTGGAAAGGTGGGGAGAAGCCGCTGGCCTGGTAGGGCCAGCAACAGGACCTGCACCGGTTGCCCCGGTGCAGGTCAATGGCTGATCAGGCCTTGAGGGTCGCCATGTCGATCACGAAGCGGTACTTCACGTCGCCTGCGATCATGCGCTCATACGCCTCGTTGATGTGGCGGATGTCCAGCATCTCGATGTCGCAGCGAATGTCGTGCTTGGCACAGAAGTCCAGCACCTCCTGGGTTTCTGCGATACCGCCGATCAACGAGCCGGCCAGCACGCGTCGCTTCATGACCAGGTTGGCAGCATGCAGCGCAGGCTCGATCGGTTCGATCAGCCCGACGAGGATGTGCACGCCGTCGAACGTCAGGGTTTCCAGGTAGGGATTGAGGTCGTGCTGGACAGGGATGGTGTCGAGCAGGAAGTCGAAGCGACCGGCAGCGGCTTTCATCTGCTCGGCGTCGGTGGACACGATCACATGGTCTGCTCCCTGTCGACGCGCCTCAGCGGCCTTGGCCTCGGACCGGGTGAACAGCGTGACTTCGGCACCCAGCGCCTTGGCCAGCTTGATGCCCATGTGCCCCAGGCCACCCATGCCAAGAATGCCCACCTTGTGGCCTGGGCCTACACCGTGGTGCTTGAGCGGTGAATAGGTGGTGATACCGGCGCACAGGATAGGAGCGGCGCTAGGCAGGTCCATGCCTTCGGGGATGCGTACCACGAAATGCTCGCTGACCACGATGCTGCTGGAGTAGCCACCCATGGTGTTGCTGCCATCGACGCGATCGGGCGTGGCGTAGGTCATGGTCGGGCCTTCGAGGCAGTATTGCTCGAGGTCCTTGGCGCAGGCCGCGCACTGACGGCAGGAATCCACCATGCAGCCGACACCGACCAGGTCACCGACCTTGTGGCCGGTGACCTGGGCGCCTACTGCCGTCACGCGGCCGACGATCTCGTGGCCGGGCATCAAGGGATAGACCGCAATGCCCCATTCGTTGCGGGCCTGGTGGATGTCCGAGTGACACACCCCGCAATACAGGATGTCGATGGCCACGTCATCCGGGCGCGGGCTACGGCGCTCGAAGGTCATGGGTGCCAGCGGGCTGGTGGGGGTTTGGGCGGCGTAACCGATAGCGGTATACATGGAGACCTCGCGGTTAAGTGAAACGGTTCATGTGAAGCATTTTGTTCCTAGAGAGGGACATTGCCCACCGCAGATTCTCCGGAAGCCTTGCCTGATTCTCCGAAGCTGCTGGTGAAGACCACGCGCGGCGGGCATAATTCGACTCCCCATGCTGTCCGATTCTCTGCCCCGGTGCTCCATGCAACTGACCCGTCACGTAGACGCCAATGCCCCGCTTTGCACGCTCATACGTCGCCTGGCACTACGCCCAGGGTTCGTGTCCACCCACCTGCCCCAGGTACAAGTGCTGAGCTGGGACCACTACGTGGCCAGCAGCCCGCAGATCTACGAGCCGAGCCTGATGATCCTGGCCCAGGGCAGCAAGCTGGCCCGCCTGGGGCCCCGCACGCTCGAGTACGGCGCCGGGCATTACCTAGTGCAGGCGCTGTCGGTCCCTTTCATGTGCGAGACCTTCGCCACGCCCGATGTGCCCTTGCTGGGCGTGGCAGTCGCGATCGACCGCGCCACGCTGAGCGAACTGGTGCAGAGCACCGGGCTTGCCACGGATGGCCCGGTACAGGCTCAGACGCCCCAGTCGATGACCTCGGCCGCCCTGGACGCGCCCATGCGCGAGCGGGTCGAGCGATTGCTGGAGTGCCTGCAAGACCCTGTGGACGCCAAGGTGCTGGGGCCGGCCCGGGTACGCGAAGTGCTGTACGCCGCTTTGCGTGGCCCACAGGCCGGGGTACTGAGAGCGTTGGTCGAGCAGCAGGGCCATTTCGCCCGCATTGGTGCTGCATTAGCCCACCTGCGCGAGCACTACAGCGAGCCCCTGAGCGTCGAGGCTCTGGCTGGGCGAGCGAACATGAGCGTCTCCACCTTCCACGAACATTTCAAACGCTGCACGGACATGGCGCCTATGCAGTACCTCAAGCGCCTGAGGCTGCTGAAGGCACAGCAGATGCTGATCGGCGAAGGAATGGGCGTGGCACAGGTCGCCCATCGGGTGGGCTACCAGAGCACGTCGCAGTTCAGCCGCGAGTACAAACGCCAGTTCGAACGCAGCCCCGGCGAAGAATTGCCCTATCAGAGCCTACCGGTGTGAGCCCGGCGGGCTCAGAAATGCGCCCCCATCCCCTAATGCCCAGCGCGCCAGTGCCTGGTAAGCGCCCTTTCGGGACTCGTAAAGTACACATTCCCGGGCGCTGCCAAAGAACTCCGGTGGCGAGCTGGCTTCAGGGGGCTGCCCGTGAAACTCGCGAGACAGCGTCAAGTGCGGGCGAAAGCTGCGGTCTGCCACGGCGATCCCCAGGGGCAGCAGCGCCTGTTGCAGCCCATAGACCAGTTGAAGAAGCGCCGCAGGCGTATGCTGCGCCTCAAGCACCAAGGCACCGGCCTTCTGCCACACCTGCAAGCGATCGAGCACCAGCCTCGGCGCCTTGTCGGGCAGCACCAATTGGTCGACGGCAGCGCACACAGACGGCACCTGAGCCGCGTCGACATTGCCCAAGAAGGCCAGGGTGACATGGAAGTTGGCGGCTGGCACCGGCTTGCCGCTGCGCAGCGCCAGGCTGCGCCGCCACTGGGAGACATCGCGGCGCTGGGCATCACTGACCGGCAGGGCGAAAAACAGCCGCTTGAAAGGGCTGGCGCTGGAGCGTGTGTCCTGAACCATAAGATCTCCTGAAGGTGAAACCAGGGTCGCGGACCGTGCAACGCGACACCGAATCGGCCGGACAGTTTCGTAACAATCAGTACAAACTGCTGCGACGATTGTTTATGCTGGCGGGCTTATGCCATGCGCATGGCCATTTTTCGACAAGTAAACGTCCATGAAAATTGCACTCGTTCTGCTCTTCGTCTTCTCGATCGCCTACGTTCACCTGCGCGGTCGGGTACGTCACAAGCTGACTCGCCAGCTGGGTGACCATTCCAGTTTCCTGGCCCCGGTCAACAGTTTCCTTTACTTGTTCTCGAAACATCCAGCCAAGCCCTACCTGCCGGTTGAAGCCTTCCCCGAGCTACAACCGCTGCAGGAACACTGGCAGGAGATCCGTGAGGAAGCCCAGCGTTTACTCCAGGTGGGTGAAATCAAGAAGTCCGATAATTACGACGATGTTGGCTTCAACTCGTTCTTCAAAACCGGCTGGAAGCGGTTTTACCTCAAGTGGTACGGCGAGAGTCATCCGTCGGCCATGACCCTGTGCCCACGCACCACACAACTGCTGCAAGGCATCGGCACCGTCAAGGCCGCCATGTTCGCCACCCTGCCCCCTGGGGCCAAGCTGGTTCGGCACCGCGATCCCTATGCTGGCTCCTACCGCTATCACCTGGGCCTGGACACTCCCAACGACGACGGCTGCTACATCGACGTCGATGGCGAGAAATATTCGTGGCGCGATGGCCAGGGCGTGGTGTTCGACGAAACCTACATCCACTATGCGGCTAACACCACCGAGCACAATCGCATCATTCTGTTCTGCGATGTGGAGCGCCCCCTCAAGTACCGCTGGGCCACGGCGTTCAATCGCTGGTTCAGCCGCAACGTCATGGCCGCTGCCGCTGCACCCAACGATGCGGGGGACAAGACCGGCGCCATCAATCGCCTGTTCACCCGTATCTATCGCATCCGCGAACGGGGCAAGGCGCTGAAGAAGCGTAATCGCATGCGTTACTACCTCGAGAAATGGGCAGTGGTCGCCGCGTTGGTGCTGGTGTTCATCTACATCTGAGGCTGCACATGATCAATATCCGCCCCATGACGCCAGACGACTTCGAGCGCTTCTGGCCTACGCTACAGGCGGTGGTTCAGGCGCGGGAAACCTACGCCCTTGACCCCGACATGACCTTTGAGCAGGCCCGGCATCTGTGGCTCGAGCTGCCCCGGCACACACTGGTGGCCGAAGCCCAGGGCGAGCTCCTGGGCTCCTACTACCTCAAGGCCAATGCCGGCGGACCAGGCAGCCATGTGGGTAATTGCGGCTACATGGTGACCGAGCAGGCACGTGGCCGAGGCGTGGCGCGCTTGATGTGCGAGCACTCACAGAAGCTGGCTCGCCAGGAAGGCTTTCTGGCGCTGCAATTCAATTCGGTGGTTGCCAGCAACGAGGTGGCGATCGCCTTGTGGCACAAGCTGGGCTTCGAAACCGTCGGCCGCTTGCCCAAGGCCTATCGGCATGCGCATCTGGGGTTGGTGGATTGCCTTGTCATGTACAAATGGCTGGCTGATGAGCCAGTCACGGAAAAGCCTGCGCTGCTCATTGGGCGCAAGAACATCGAAGCGCGCGTAGCGCGTCGCAAGGGTCGGTAGCCAGTACAGGCGCAGGGGCGTTAGGGCCGGATGCGTGCAACGGCCCTGGGCGATACGAGCGAGGTGCGCATGCCAAGGACAGCCTTGCTCAGCGCATGAGTTATAAGATAACGTTGCGATCTTCGTTTTGATACGTGATGTCCATGCCCCCTGCAATCCTGCCAACGCCCCTCTCCCATCAACGCCTGCAGAGCATCGACGCCCTTCGCGGTTTCGTCATGCTGATCATGCTGCTGGACCACGTCCGCGAAACGTTTTTCATGCAGCATCAGGTCAGTGACCCGATGGCAGTGGAAACCACCGACCCGGCGTTGTTCGTCAGTCGCACCCTCGCCCACCTGTGCGCGCCCGTCTTCGTGCTGCTTACCGGCTTGTCTGCCTGGCTTTATGGCGAAAAGCGGCAGAGTCGCAGGGAAGTCTCGTTATTCCTGTTCAAGCGCGGGCTGTTTCTGGTAGTGCTGGAGCTCACCCTAGTGAACGTTGCCTGGACATTCCAGGTGCCGCCGACTGTGATCTACCTGCAAGTGATCTGGGCCATCGGTATCAGCATGATGGCGCTGTCAGCTTTGATATGGCTGCCCCGGGCTGGTCTGCTCGCTGTTGGGCTGGCCATCATCGCCGGGCACAACCTGCTTGACGGCGTACACTTCGACGCCACATCCCCTTGGCATGTGCCGTGGGCCATCGCGCATGACCGTACCTGGCTCGACATCAGCGCCACACTGCGTCTGCGCACATCCTACCCGGTACTGCCCTGGCTCGGCGTCATCGCCGTTGGCTACTGGCTGGGCCCTTGGTTGCACAGCGCCTGCACGCCGGCACTGCGTCAACGACGCCTGCTACAGGCTGGGTGCGGCGCACTCCTGGGCTTTGTCGCGCTACGCGTGATCAACGGCTATGGCGAAGCGCACTGGAGCATTCACCCTGCGCTGACGCAGACGCTGATGAGTTTCTTCAACATCACCAAGTACCCTCCATCACTGCTGTTCCTGATGTTGACCTTGGGCGTTGGGCTGCTGTTGCTGCGCGCATTCGAGCGCGCCGGGCACCCGCGCTGGATCGCAGTGCTGGCGATGTTTGGCGCAGCCCCGATGTTTTTCTATCTCCTGCACCTGTACGTGCTCAAACTGCTGTACCTGAGCGCAGTGGGCGTGTGGGGCGCCAACCAGGGCGCCTATTTCGGTTTCGAGACCATTGCCGCAGTCTGGCTGACGTCGGCCCTGCTACCGCTGATGCTCTACCCACCTGTGCGCTGGTTCGCCCGGTTGAAGGCGCGCAGGCGTGACTTGGCGTGGCTGAAGTATTTCTAGGCGCTAAATCAGCCCCTTAAAGCGTTTCACCCGGCGGCGCGATGGTCTACCATGCGTGCCCCCCGGTTTCCACCGCTCAAATCAATAGTGAATCCCGCGTTCGTCTTGCGCGAGCCACCGGGAACTGCCCAACAGGAGATCGTCCTGCATGCTGCCCCGTTTCGCCACCCTGCTCGCTGGCCTTGGCATTGCCGGCTTGGCTCAGGGTGCACCTACCGCGTATCCGCTGACGGTCGACAACTGCGGCAAACCCCAGGTGTTCGCCCAAGCCCCCCAACGCGTGTTGACGATTGGCCAGGCAGGCACCGAAATGCTGTACGCGCTGGGCTTGGCCCCCCGGCTGGCCGCGTCATCGCTTTGGTTCAATGACGTATTGCCCGATTACCAGGCGCAGGACGCCAAGGTCCCTCGGCTTGCCGACAACGAGCCCAGCTTCGAGGCGGTAGTGGGCAAGCGCCCGCAGCTGGTGACGGCCCAGTTCGAGTGGATGGTGGGGGACCAAGGTGCGGTGGGTACGCGCGAGCAATTCAATGAGCTGGGCATCGCCACCTATGTGCTGCCGTCGGATTGCGAAGGCAAGGACAACCGGGTGGGCGCCGACGGCACGCGGCTGCAAGCCTTCCAGGTCGAAAGCATCTACAAGAGTGTCAGTGAGTTGGCCAGCGTCTTCGATGTGCAGGCTCGTGGCGCCGCCCTCAACGACGAACTCAAGGGCCGCCTGGCCCATGCCCAGGCGCAGCTGGCGGGCGTTGACCTGTCCACTACCTCGGCGCTGTTCTGGTTCTCCAGCGCCGATCTGGCCACCGACCCGTACGTGGCGGGCCGCCAGGGCGTTGCGGACTTCATGCTGCGTGCCCTTGGCGTGCGCAACGTGGTGAGCTCCACCGAGGAGTGGCCAACCGTGAGCTGGGAGACATTGGCCAAGGCCAACCCGACCTGGCTGATCATTGCACGCATGGACCGCCGCCGTTTTCCGGCCGACGACTACCAGAAAAAACTCGATTTTCTGCGCAATGACCCTGTGACGCAGCACATGGACGCCGTCAAGCATGGGCGTATCATCGTGCTCGATGCCGAGGCGATGCAGGCGGGCATTCGTTTGTTCCGCGGCGTGCAGACGCTGGCCACGGCCTTCTCCACCGGCGTCGCAGCGCAGTGATCAAGCGTCTGGGGCTGACCTGCGCCGCACTGGCGGCCCTGCTGGGCGCGCTGTTGGCGGGCACTTCAATCGGTGAAAACCCGCTGTCATTGGGCCTGGTCGGCCAGGTACTGGCCAACCATGCTTGGCAGGCGGGCTACCCGGTCGACCCCATCGACGCCGGTGTCGTGTGGAACTACCGGCTGACCCGCAGCCTTGTCGCGGCGGCCTGCGGCGCAGGGCTGGCCACCTGCGGCGTGATCCTCCAGGCGTTGCTGCGCAATCCGCTGGCCGAGCCCTATCTGCTGGGCCTGTCGGCAGGCGCCTCAACAGGTGCAGTGCTGGTCGGGCTGCTGGGCCTGGGCAGCATGACGCTGAGCATGTCAGCCGGGGCTTTCATCGGTGCCCTGGCCGCCTTAGCACTGGTGCTGCTACTGGCGCGCGCCGCGAGCCCGGGCGGCATTGGCGCTCACATCATCCTGGCGGGGGTTGCCGGCTCACAGTTGTTCAATGCCGTGACGGCGCTTCTTATTACCAAGTCGGCCACGGCCGAACAGGCCCGCGGCATTCTGTTCTGGCTGCTGGGCAATCTCAGCGGCGTGCGCTGGCCTTCGGTCTGGCTGGCCGTACCAGTTGCCCTATTGGGCCTTCTGGTTTGCCTGTGGCAACGCCGAGCGCTGGACGCTTTCACCTTCGGCGCCGACTCGGCAGCCTCCTTGGGGGTTGCGGTACGGCGCACTCAACTGCTGCTGATCAGCTGTGCAGCCCTGGTGACCGCCGTCATGGTCTCGATCGTCGGCGCGATCGGTTTCGTGGGCCTGGTCATACCCCATGCGCTACGCCTGCTGCTCGGGCCCGGTCATGACCGCCTGCTGCCGGCCAGTGCCCTGGGCGGGGCGCTGTTCTTGATCACCGCGGACATCCTGTCGAGGACGCTGATTGCCGGGCAGGTCATCCCCGTGGGGGTGGTCACGGCCCTGATCGGTGCGCCAGTGTTCGCAGTTATCCTGGTGGCCCGCAGGGGGCGCGCGTGACCGCCATGGCGCCCATGCAGCTCGCCCCAGTGGGCTGCCAGGGCATCAGCCTGCACCTGGGGGGCCGCCCAGTGCTCGACGGGATCGACCTGACGGTGCACGCCGGCGAGACCCTGGCCATCGTCGGGCCAAACGGCTCGGGAAAGTCGTCGCTGCTCAAAGTGCTGGCAGGCCTGCGCAAGCCGGCCACTGGCACCGTGCAACTGCTGGGCAAGTCGCTCTCGCGCCTGCCTCGCCGAGCGGTGGCAAGGTCATTGGCACTGGTCGAGCAGCATGCGGACACGCTCGATGCCATTCGAGTCTTCGACGCTGTGGCGTTGGGCCGTATCCCCTGGTTATCGGCCTTGGCGCCGTTCGGTGAGGACGACAAGGCCATCGTCGAACACGCGCTGACTGATGTGGATGCACTGCATTTGCGCAGCCGCCTGTGGGGGTCGTTGTCCGGTGGTGAGCGCCAGCGCGTTCACATCGCCCGGGCGCTGGCGCAACGCCCCGCGGTGCTATTGCTGGACGAGCCTACCAACCACCTCGACATCCAGCATCAACTCGGCCTGTTGCAGCAGGTGCAGGCATTGCCGGTCACCACCTTGGTGGCCTTGCATGACCTCAATCAGGCATTGACCTGTGACCGTGTGGCGGTATTGAACAAGGGGCGACTGGTCGCACTGGGCAAACCGCTGGATGTGCTCACGCCCGATTGCTTGCTGAGTACCTTCGGCGTTCACGCACACGTGCTCACCGACCCGCTGGACGGCGCTCAGGTATTGCGCTTTCGCAGCGCGTGAGCGCCTGCGTATCACGCGCCACATCGTGAACATCGAGTAGGCCGACGGTAGTGCATGTTGAATACGGGCGGCGACAGCGAGGCCGCCGCGCGCCCCTGTCAGCGGTCAGTGAACGGTATCGGTCGCCGTGCGGCACCATTGCGCCCGCTCCTGGCCAGTGAGCGAGCCAGACAGTTCGATGAACGTGGCTTCCAACTCCGGTTCGACGTGGCCGGCCACCTTGATGCGACTCAACAGGTATTGCCTGACCGTCCTGGGCCACCTGCCCTCTCGGTGCGCGGCATTGATGATGCAGGCGGCATCCTGGCGGGTGGCGCCACGCCAGATGTCCATCAGGCGGTTCTGGAAATCGTCGAACGACCAACCGTCTGTGCGAACCTCGAATTCATCCAGCAGTTTCAGTTTGTACAGGGCCATGTGCGGCATTGTCACTCTCCCTCTGCGGCTGTGAAAAGTCCGTGCACGAGGAAGCAAACCATCACCTGCCTTGTAAGAAAATGAACGCGTGGTCCATCACACCCGCGTCAATGTAGGACATGTCCGAGCGCCTAACGCAGCCGCAGGTCCATGTGGGTCGTCTGCCAGATCGGGTCGTCCTCAACGTCTAGCAGGGTGAAGCCCTGCCGCTCCCAGAAGCTGACGGCGCCCGGCAGAAATGGGTGGGTGTGCAGGTAAAAACGGTCGATTTCATCGATTGCCGCCTGTGCTTTCAAGGCCCCGAACAAGCGTGCCGCCACGCCAAGCCGGCGATAGGCAGGCAACACGAACAGGCGCACGACCTCGGCCACACGCTGGTCACCGTAGTCGAACTGCGCAAAGCGGTTGTCATAGGGCAGGTAGCCGATCACGCCCACTAGGCCTGCGCCCGCCCGTGCTTCGAGGAAGGCGCCGGCGCCTTGCAGATAGACATCATCAAACTGTGCAAGGTCGGGAGGTAAAGGCGCTTTGGCAAGCATCGGGAACAAGTCCCGGCGCGCGGCCTCGACAAAGGCCACGACCTCGTCACGGCTTTCGGGGGTCACGGGGCGCAGGGTAAGTTCAGGCATGGGGCAACCGTTGCAGTCAAAGGCCTGGTTCTACCGCAGCCAGCCCGGCAAGGCAAATGCAACGCTCGTCCCGGACGTGCGCGCACCCGTATAATCGCCCTACCCCACAGCCCATTCAGGCCAAGCCATGCCTCGCCTCCCGAAGTTGCTGCTCATGTTTGCGCTCACCGCCGCGGTCACGGCGTGCGACCAGAAACCCTCGCGAGAAGAACAGATCGTTGCCCAGTTGCCGCTGCAGGAGGCTTATGACCACAACATTCAGCGCATGGCCGTGCTCCTTGCGGGCAAGCACCCTGACGTGAGCCAGACCCGTATCGAACAGGTCCTGCGTCGGCACCTGACGGTTGACGACCAGCGTCAGGACCTGTTCCGCTTGTACAGCGAACAGAACTTCACCGATGCCGAATTCGCCAGTATCGTCGGCGCCTTGCAGGACCCCGCCAAGGCCCGCGCCTTGGAAAAGACACCGCAAGGCAAGCGGTTGAGTGAAAAACTCACGGCACTGATGCAGCAAACCGCCGCAGATGCCAAGGTACAGGCGGTGGCTGAACAGCGCATGCAGGACGTGGAGGCTGAACTCAAGGCGCTTGAAAAAAACGCCCCCTGAGTGACACTCGCGCTACGCGACTGCCAATGAGCATTCCTTGCCATTCGCCGCATTTGATGATTCCGAGGTCAGGATTGCCTAACACCAAGCATGGATTGCGACTGGACCTGCGCAGGCTCATTCTGGTGCTCTGCGCACTCACCGCACTGGTGATGCTGTGCGCCAGCTATTTTGCCAGCTACCGCGTCCAGCGACAGTTGCTGATCAATCACGCACTGGAAGCGAACCGGGTGTACGCCACCAAGTTGGCCACCATCACCGAAACATTCATCGGTAACGCCTTGCAGCAACTGCAGTTCAGCGCAGGTGTACAAGGCCGACAATTGAGTGACGCCGTGGCCTTGCAGGTTGAAACAGACCGCGTGCTGGCGCAGAGCATGGCGTTCAATTCCACGTTCGTGATCGATGCCGACGGCACATTGTTGTCAGTTTCCCCTGCGCCGCTACGGCACCTGGTGGGCGGGCGCATGCGCTCCCCAGGCGTCGACGAAGCGCTGCACCTGCGGCGTGCGCTGGTCTCGACCCCGTACGTCTCTGCCGCCAACAACCTGGTGGTCACGCTTTCGCAGCCGATCATCGACAAGCAAGGCCGTTACCTGGGCTACGTAGGGGGCACCCTCTACCTGCGCGAACGCAATATCCTCAACAGCCTGCTGGGCGAGCATTTCTACAAGGACGGCTCATACCTCTATGTAGTCGACCACCAGCGACGCCTGCTCTATCACCCTGATAACCAGCGCGTCGGTACTGTCGTGCAGGGCAATGCCTTGATCGATCAGTTGCCAACACTGCCCAGCGGCACCGTGGCGCTCACCAACAGCCAGAACGTCGAGATGCTCGCAGGCTTCGCCACCGTGCCCAGCGCCCGCTGGGGCGTGGTCGCCCAGCAACCACTGTCACGCACCGTGGCGCCGCTCAATACCCTGGTCCTCAATGTGATAGGTACATCAGCGCCACTGGCGCTGGTCGGCAGCCTGCTGCTCTGGTGGCTGGCATTGGTCATCGCTCGGCCGCTCTGGCAGCTCGCCGCAAGTGCACGGATGATGGACAGCGCCAACACGGCCGAAGACTTGCATCGGGTGCGTGCGTGGTATTTCGAGGCGGCTGAGCTCAAGCGAGCGTTGTTGTTCGGCCTGAACCTGCTGCACGAACGCATTGGCCGCCTGAACCGCGAAGCCCAGACCGACCCCCTGACAGGGCTGATCAATCGCCGCGGGCTGGAATTCAGCCTGTCGTTGCTGGAGGCCGAAGGGCGGCGCTTTTCAGCCATCGTCATGGACGTGGATCATTTCAAACGGATCAACGACGGCCACGGGCACGACACCGGCGATGCCGTGTTGCGACAACTGGCCCATTCGATGCGCCGTTGCTGCCGGGAAGGCGACTTGCTGTGCCGTACTGGCGGGGAGGAATTTCTGATGCTCTTGCCCGGTGCGGATCTAGCTGTGGCAGCCAGTGTGGCCGAGCGCCTGCGCGCGACCATCGGGGACACCCCGGTAGCGCCGGTGGGCGCCCTGACAGTGTCGCTTGGGGTGGCGCACTGGGAGGGCACAGGCGATGCGGCCGGCACGTTGGCCGCGGCTGACAGAGCGCTGTATCTGGCCAAGCAAGGTGGGCGCAATCGCGTTGTCGTGGCCTAAAGCCCCGCTCGCCGCGGTCGTTTCTGGCATCCGAAGGTCGTCCTCGACAAAGCGACTCGTAAGCGGGGCCGATCTACTGACAACCATAACTACTGATGGCGCGGCTCGACCGCACCACGCTCGTCATGGCTGCCAATGGAAAATCGGAGAGCACCCGCATGTCCGCACTTCACGAGGTATCCCCTGCCACCCTGCGCAGGGTGATCGCCGCTTCGGCCATCGGCAATTTCGTCGAATGGTTCGATTTCGCCGTTTACGGCTTTCTTGCAACACTCATCGCCAGCCAATTCTTCGCCAGTGGTGACCCGAGCGTCGCCCTGCTCAAGACCTTCGCAGTGTTCGCGGTGGCGTTCGCCCTGCGCCCACTGGGGGGTATCGTGTTCGGCGCCCTGGGAGACCGCCTGGGACGCAAACGTATCCTGTCGCTGACTATCTTGCTGATGGCAGGCTCGACCACCCTCATCGGGCTACTGCCCACGTATGCCACCATCGGATTGGCAGCCCCCGTGCTCTTGACGCTCGCCCGCTGTCTACAAGGTTTCTCGGCAGGCGGTGAATATGCGGGGGCCTGTGCTTACCTGATGGAGCATGCACCGAACGACAAGCGCGCGTTCTATGGCAGCTTCGTGCCGGTCTCGACGTTCTCGGCCTTTGCCTGCGCTGCCGTGATCGCCTACGGCCTGGAAGCGAGCTTGACCACGGAAGCCATGGCCACCTGGGGCTGGCGCGTACCCTTTCTGATCGCCGCACCACTGGGCTTGGTCGGTTTGTACCTGCGCTGGCGCATGGAGGAAACGCCAGCCTTCCGTGACGCACTGGCCCAGGGCAAGGAACACGAGCATTCGCCTCTCAAGCAGACCCTGCGCCACCATGGACGAGCGATACGCAACCTGGGCGCGTTCATCTCCCTCACTGCACTGTCGTTCTACATGTTCACCACCTACTTCGCCACCTACCTGCAATTGGTGGGCAACCTGACTCGCGCCCAGTCGCTGCTGGTGACCACTGTCGCGCTGTTGTTCGCCGCCGCTGGCTGCCCGGTTGCCGGCGCTGTGTCGGATCGGATCGGGCGGCGCAAGACCATTGGCTTCACCTGCTTGTGGGTGATGGTGTGCGTGTTCCCAGCCTACTGGCTGGCCAGCTCGGGGTCGATGTTCGGCGCCTTGCTCGGTGTCGTGCTGCTGGCGGTAGGCGCGTTGTCCAGCGGCGTGGTAACCGCGGCCCTGCTATCAGAAAGTTTCCCGACACGTACACGGTATACCGCGTCGGCCATCACCTACAACGTTGCCTATACCCTGTTCGGCGGCACCGCCCCACTGGTCGCGACCTGGCTGATCGGGCAGACAGGCAGCAGTCTGGCGCCGGCTTTCTATCTGGTCGTCATTGCCTTGATAGCGCTAGTAGGCGGGCTGGCGTTGCCGGAAACCTCGCGGATATCGCTGCATGATGACCCATCCCTGGCCCAAACTGGCAGCGCAGGACAATCCACGACCTGACCCGTGAGGGCTGCGCTGGCAGCCCTGCATGGCACCCGGTCTTCCATGAGAGGGCTCGACAAGAGGCTCAGTCTTCCAAGGGCTTGGGCGGTGAGGTGGGCTTGGCGGCCTTGCCCGGTTTGGTTTCCTTGGTCTTTTCCTGCACTGCGGTCGCAACCGGCTCGGAAGCCTTGACCGCTTTTTCACTGGCAGGTAGATCGTCCACCGCCTTGATGATGGCCTGGGGATCGAGGACCTCCCCAGTGTCATCATCCTTGAGCATGTGCCGCTCACCGTCCTTGCCAACGAGGATGACCTTGGTCCCCTTGCTCGCACCAAGCTTGAGCTCGCGGATCAGTGCCATGGTGGTCTGCTGCTCCAGGTTCTTGTCGTCCCGTTTCCCCATCATCTGGGCGACGCTGTACAGCACGACGTTGCGCTCCTTGAAGGCAGCCTGCGTAGCCGGATCCTCCATGGCCTTGGTCACGGCCCTGAGGGTAGGGTCGGCACTGCTGGGAGCGATGATGACCAATGGCCTTGCCTTGCCCAGCTCCTGGGCCAATGGCCCACTACTGTCGGCCGCAAAAGCCGGGCTCACGGCGGCGAGCAGGGCGGCGAGGGTCAATGACCGGACAAGCATGCGCATCTCCTTATTCTCTCGATCAAACAAAGACTACGGACCTTGGAGAAAGATCCGACGCAGGAGCCTAAACCAACCCACCCGGCAAGGCGCAACTCAAAAGTAACTGGAGGTGTCACCCTGCCATGTGGCGCCTTACATGGCTCGTGCATGCCTACGAGCATAGCTCAACACGCTCACCCTGCTCCGGCACGACGGCGCTCCTGTTCCTAGGGTTGAAGGGGCTCGGCCGCGCTGTCCAGCGCCTGACGCGTGATGTCCAGCAGAAGCGCCCGTTCGGCCGCCTGGCGTTGCTGCGAAATTTCTTCCGTCTGCTGTAACACCTGCTGTTCGCTCAGATCAGCAGCCTCTTGCACAGCCTCCAGCCGTGCATGAAAAGGTGCGTTCATCTCGTCGAAACGTTGTGCATGCAAGCGGCGCACGTGACTGCACCAGAATTCCCTGTCCAACAGGGAGTTGGCCAGTTGCTCGCTGGTTTCTGCTTGCAACACGCGCCTGGCTGCTCCTTCGATATGCGTCTCGGTGACCCCGGCCACCGCCCTGAATGACATGCCGCTGGTGAAAATGGGCAAGTCAAGGCGCTCGCGTAGCGCCAGGCGGTAAGCCAACACCACCTCGATCTCGTCAGGATCAGCACCATCGGCCTGTCGCCAGCGCACGTCGTCCATGGCCACACGCTCGACTTCATCCAAACGCCACAGCTGCCGCCCTAGGTGCAACAGCACCTGCTCTCGTTCACCTTGCTGCGCTTGGACTTCGGCCTGCCAGACCCGCAGGCGCACTTCCAGATCGCTGAAACGCAATGCCACGCTGTCCTGACAGGTCAGTTGCTCAGCGTCGCTGAACATCGCCATCCTCAAGTCGCTCGAATCACGCATGGCCCCCAACAATGTCAGGACTCGGCCGGCAAGATAGCGCGCGCCTGTGCGGTGCTGAAAATCCGCTGTTTCCATCAGGCGTTCGAGCAGACCGAAGAACTCGCCGCTGCCCTCCATGGCCTGCAGGTGTTCCCAGCAGGTGCCCAGTTCCGTGCGCTGGGCCAGGCCGATCGCATCCATCCAGTTCAGCCGCACCAGTACCATCGCTCGATCACGGGCGCGGGTAGCCGCTGTGAGTAACGCTTGCTCCAGCCGTTCGCGCTCAACAGCCGACAGCGGATTACCGCCCAGGTGGACCTCCCCCTCCACCCACAGGCGCGATTCATAGAAGTCTTCAGGCAACGCCGTAAGCAGGTTGTCGCGCAAGTCGACCACCCGCAGCGAAGTGCTCTCGAGCAGTTGGTAAGGCAAGCTGCGCAGGCCGGCGCCTGCTATACGCAACTCGTGCAGGCATGTCAGCCCGCCCACCGAAAAGGGCCTGCCCAACGGGTTGCGTGAGAGGTCCAGGTAACGCAAATGGCTGCAGCTACCGAGAATGGTTGCCTGCCCCGCGTCCAGCACCACTTGGTTGTGCGCCAAGTTCAGCGTCCACAGATGTTCCATCTGCAAGAGCGCCTGGGGTACCCGAGAGATCTGGTTATCGGGAAGCTCGAGCGACCGGACACTGGTAAACGCACCCAGAAAGCTTTCAGGCAGGTAGCGGATGCTGGCGTCGCGCAGCGACAGTGAATACACATGATCAAACCGTATCTGGGGCGGCAGCTCCGGTAGACTTTCGGTGTGAATGCCGATCATGTCCCAACGATAGGCAAGAATCAGACTGTCGCCGTGCATGCCCTCATCGAGCACGTGCTGCCAGCAATTGCGCAAGGCTCTTCCCAGCGTCCGGCGACGTTGACGCTCGGCATGACTTGAGCCTTGCCTGGCCCACATACGCAAATGCATGTTGAGCGTCCGGTACTGATCCTCCAGGCACTGCAGCCGCGCCTCGATGCCTCCTGCTGCCGAACGCGCATCAGTCAGCCACTCGTCGAGTTGATTATCGGTGTAGGTGGGGTACAGGAACCTCAGCCTTCGCAGATAGGGGTTGGGCCTGCGCCCTCCACGTCCACTGAGCACGTAACCCACGCGGCCGTCGGCCAAGCGGGTGGGCAATTGCCAGCGGCCGCGAGTTGCGATGCCCAGGAGCTCAGGCAGCGCTGCCCGGTGAACCTGGGCAAGCGCAGCGACTTCCTGGCGCAAACTTTCGGCGAAAGGCGCATGCAGCCCCATGGTTGTCAGTTGGGCCTGATCGTAGGCATTCACGATGACCTCGAACAGGTCCCCGGGAGGGCAGATTTCCTGCGAAAAGGCGTTTCTTACGCTGAAGCCTTGGGTGTCATGGAACAGCTGTAGCTCGACATCCCCTTCTCCGGCACTGGTCAGTTGCACGCCGTTGAACTGCGCACTCAACAGGCGCCACCGCACATTACCGATGCCTCCAACTCGATAGTCGAGCAATTTCAGGACCAGCTTGGCCAAGTCCGTATCCTGCGACGTCCGCAAGTACAGGCCTTCGAGGGCGCGCTGCACACGAATGTGCGAGCTGCGCTCACGGGCAGCTTCGGCCAGTTGCAATGGCACGCGACCCGTCCGACGCAGACGTTGCAGGTCGACACTGCTCGCATTGGCCAGCAGCGCCTGTGCCGCACTGGGGTACAAGCGTGGGAATACGCACTGCAAAGCCTGGATATCCTGACTGGAAGGAGACATTTGCTGATCAAGCAGGTGCTGCATGACCTCGTACCGTTGTGCATCGAGCTGCGCCGCCAGATCCGAAGAAGACAGGCCCTCGCCGCCGGTCAGCTGCACAACCTGCGCAAGCAGCCTCTGATCTTCGATTACAACACCAGTGCGCAACTGCATCAGCAGGTTCTCGGTACGCTGAGCAAGATGCGCACGGCGGCTGGTATCGATCAGCGCTGGCAAGAGGTCGGCGCCGCGAAAATGCAAACCGCGTAGCTGGTCATCGTCGAGCGCGTGAATGGCCATGACCTGCTCGATTCGCGTGTCGTCGAGTTCAGCCATCGGCTCGCCCAGGCGCCTGAACAGGTAATGGCTGGTCGACCAATCCAGGGGAGACTCACTCCACAACCGCCACGCACCTGCACCGTTGTGCTGTAAAAGAGGACCTACACCCTCGCGCGGCACCAGTTGCCACTGCTCGTCCGTCGTGCGTTGCTGCACCGGGTAGGTGTGGCCGTCCATGCGGATCCATGCGCGGCTATCCTGGCGGCTGATCCCCTCATGATCTGCCACCGCTTCAACAGGTGGCGGGGAGCTTCGAAAGGGCGCCAGGTCCTCGGACCACAGGCGCGCGCCCCCATCCTCAACGTTGGACTGGACCAGACCATCTACCCACGTCGAGCGTTTCCACACCTTGGCCAAACCATAACCCGCTCCCGCGGTAACTCCAATCAATGCAACTTGAGCGGCCACATGGGTCATATGGTCCATAGCCTGCTCCGTCTCGCCTTCGTGCCAAGTGTCTACCCCGTGATACACCTCCTTCATCAACTCCCAGGCAGTCACGGCAAGCAATACCAGGCCCAACCCAGGTAGCCAGAAACTGGCCAGCCCCAGCAACGTCCAGCCCTCGACTGCCAGGCGTTTCTCATGCGCGCGCCCAATGGCCCGATCCAACGCGTTGACCGGAGGCGCCAGCGTTGCGGCATCGTCCATTACGTGTGCAACGCGGCTGCGGGCGAGGGTTTCGAACACAGGCTCCGACAAGGCGCTTGCTACCGGGTACAGGTCAGCTGTTGCCCAGATCGGTATGTCTTCATAGAAAGCCGACGCGAGCTGGCTGAAGAATCGTTGGCTATCACGACGTCGAATGAAACGCGCAAAAAACTGCTGATAGGCAGGCTGGCGCAAGCGTGCGTTGAGCACAGCGCGTTCAAAGCGTTCCAGATTATCGGCTGTGCTCCAGGCTCCAAACGGGTCACCCGGGATATACACCAGCACACGCTTGCTCGAAGTGTAGAAAGGTGCCAACGATTCGTCCCGCACATCCAGCACCAGAATCTGCTGCAATGGACAATCCATAATCTGCAAGCTTTTAGGAAGCACTCGATCGCCGTGCAGGCGTCCCAGCCTGCCGCTTTGCCACAAATCGACCAACAGTTCGAGCTCGCCGGGAGCGAACACGCCCTGGGCATCGGCCTTGAATGCATCAAGCACCATTTCGTGCCGGTTCAGCTCACCTAGTAACGCTTGCATGGAGGCCGACGCTAGATGGGCAGACAAGTGTTGTTGATAGAGCCCACCCAGATCCAGTTCCCGGGTCAACTGGGCAAACCGAGCGGCGCTAAGCCTGGGCACCGAGTTACCTGCCGCGTCGAACACGCCAGCCATCGGCGGCAAGACCTGGGGCTGCGTCTGTTCAGCGGTAAAATTTCGCAAGACGGCTTCAAGCAGCGGTATCTGGTAGTAGTGGCGTTCGTACAAGGGCACCCGTATCGGGAAGTAAGTGGCGAGCGGTACCTCGTAAGCATTGCGAAACCACAACTGGTCCACGCCCTGGGTGATACCGAAACGAGCGCTCAGGGATTTTTCCAGCAGGGGCTTGGCGAATGCCTCGATACCTTCGATCAATCCCCACCGCTCGGCCAGACGCTGGCGGCATTTCAGGCTGCTGTTCAGCGCTTGCCCTGCCTGGGCAATGAATGCCTTATCGAGCTTTTTGAGCCAGGCCGGCAAGCGAGCAGCGATCAGGCCATCCTGGCAGGCCTGCTCCGCCAGCTGTTGATCAGTGAGTGCGGTGTCCATCAGTTGCTCCCGTGAAGTGATTTTGCACGGGAGGTTAGCGAGACGACAAACATACCTGCGGCGACGGGGTACTACCTCACGATCAAAACAGCAGCATCTGGTCATCGATCAACGTAGAAAAGCGATCACCCACAAAGGGAAGAATCGCATCGGCGACCGGCTGCAGCTGGCGTGACAGATAATGGTCATAGTCGATGGGGGCACGACGATTCTCCAACGGCTGGGGCCCGGCAGTGGTCATGAGGTAGCTGATCCAGCCTCCGCGCTGGTACTGGAGCGAGCGACCCAGTTCCCGGTTATAGTCATCGGCAAGCCGTGCGGCCCGCACATGCGGTGGCACGTTACGCTGATACTCCGCCAGCGGGCGGCGCAGGCGTTTGCGATATACAAGCGAAGCGTCGTGCTCTCCAGCGAGCATCTGGCCGACGTACTCGCGAACGAATTCGCGATAAGGCTCGCCGCGAAAAATGCGTCGGTAGAGCTGCTGTTGGAAGGTCCTGGCCAGCAGCGACCAATCGGTGCGTACCGATTCCAGCCCTTTGAAGACCATGTCTTCAGTGCCATCGGCACGCTGAACAAGGCCGGCATAGCGCTTTTTGCTGCCCTCCTCGGTGCCGCGTATGGTGGGCATGAGAAAACGCCGGTAATGGGTCTCGAACTGCAACTCAAGCGCACTCTCCAGGCCGAGCGTCTGGCGCAGGTGTTCGCGCCACCATTGATTCACCTCGCGCACCAGTGCATTGCCGATCTGCTCGGCCGCCGCCTCATCATGGCCGGTCTTGAGCCAGACGAATGTCGAATCCGTATCGCCATAGATCACGTCATACCCGCGGGCTTCGACCAGGGCGCGGGTCTGGCGCATGATCTGGTGCCCGCGCAAGGTGATCGATGAGGCCAGTCGCGCATCGAAAAACCGGCAGCCACTTGAGCCCAACACCCCGTAGAAGGCATTCATGATGATTTTCAGCGCCTGGGACAATGGCGCATTGCGATCCTGCTTGGCGTGTTCCCTGGCGCGCCACACACGTTCGACGATCGCCGGCAGACAGTGACGTGTGCGTGAGAAACGCGCCCCTCTGAAGCCTTCGACCGCGTTTGTGTCATCTGGCTGTTGCAGCCCCTCGGCGAGGCCGACAGGGTCAATCAGGAATGTGCGGATGATCGAGGGGTACAAGCTCTTGTAGTCCAGCACCAGTACCGAATCGTACAGCCCAGGTCGTGAATCCATGACGAAACCGCCGGGACTGGCTTCGTCGGGGCGGCTGCCCAGGTTGGGCGCGACGTAGCCTTGGCGGTGCATGTGAGGCATGTACAAGTGGCAGAAGGCGGCCACCGAGCCACCGCTGCGGTCTGCCGCCAGGCCCGTGACCGACGCGCGCTCAAGCAGAAACTCCAGCAACCTGGTGTGGGCAAAGATGCGTGTGACCAGTTCACAGTCCTTCAGGTTGTAGCGCGCCAGCGCAGGCTTGTCCTCGGCGAACATGCGATTGATTTCATCCATGCGCTGGTAGGGCGTACTGATGGCCTTGCCGTCACCCAAGAGGGTTCGCGCGACATTTTCAAGACTGAACGATGGAAAACTCCACGTTGCCGAGCGCAGCGCTTCGACGCCGTCGATCACCAATCTGCCGGGCACATCGATGAAGACATGGCCACCACTACCTGACGCGCGCAGGGTCATGGCCGCTCCCCCCCTGCCCAGGTGCATGGGTACTTGCAGCTGCTTGCCGTGTTCATGCAGCAGGCGCAGGTCGAACTGCACCACGTTCCAGCCGATGATCGCGTCCGGGTCGTGGCGCGCTATCCAGTGGTTCAGGCAGTGCAGCAACGCACTGCGATCGGCGCAGTAGTGCAGGTCGAAGTCAACTTCGCGAGGGTCACCGTTGGGTGGGCCGAGCATGTACACCTGGCGCTGCCCACAGCCTTCCAGGGCGATGCTGTACAACTCGCCCCGCTCGGTGGTTTCGATGTCCAGCGACACCAGGCGCAGCGATGGACGGTAGCTGCCGTGCGGCTTGAGCTGGGCATCGCAGAGCACGCCCTGCTCATCCAGGCGTCCAGCGAACTGCACGGGGGCCGTAATGAAACGCTCCATGAGGTAGCGCTCCGGTGGCCTGACATCGGCCTCGTAGACGTCGATACCTGCGGCGCGCAGCCGTTGTTCTACCTGAAGCAATTGCCGGTATTGACGGCAGTACAGGCCCATTACTGGGCGTTGATCGAATGTCTTCAATCCAAGCGGGCGCAGTTCTGCATCCGGCTCGTCGGCCAGCAACCGTTGCGCGTGCGCTTGTTGCGCCTGAGGGACGAACGCCACATTGATCTGGGGCGCCAGTCGCACTTGCCGGGGGCCCTGATCGGTAGCCAGCCACAGCTCCACGCACGTACCTGCCTGCGTGTCGTACCAGTGCCGGGTCAGGACGAAGCCCTGCTGCAAATCCACCGCCGCGCCCTCTGCGTTGTTGATGATGACGAATGTAACGGGTCGCTCCAGGCGCACCTGGCCTTGCCTGCGAGACGACATGATTGCGCCGGCAACCAAGCCCCAGCGTCTAACCTCCACCGTCGGTGGACGGGTCGCGCTTACCCTGTGCGGTGTAGTGAATTCAGCTGTACAGGTAGTTGATGTCCTTGAGCACCAGTGGAGGCACTTGACCGAGAAGAAAATCTCGCAACTTTTGCATCTGACGGGCCTTGGGGCTGTTTTTCAGCCAAGTCATGTAGTAGCCATCCCCAGTTGCCACGGCTTGCTTGAAAGGTGTCACCAGGCGCCCGGCTGCCAGATCGGCACTGGCCAACACCAGATCGACCACGGAGATGCCCAGGCCCTGCTGAGCGGCGGAGATACCTTGATCGAGCGTGTCGAACACCTGTCCTTGGTCGATGCTGACATCAAGGGCCTCCATCCGCGCCAGCCAGCGCCGCCAGTCGCGCCGATCCGGCGAGGGATGCAGCAGTTCGCAACGGTTCAGGTCCGACAGCACAGGCTGCGCCTGCTCCATGTAGTCAGGGTGGCACACCGGTATGAGCCACTCGTCGAACAGCCGGCAACTCTCCACATCGGCAGCGAACCGACCGTTGGCCAGCAAGATGGCGCAGTCGTAGGGTTCGGAATAGAAATCGACGCTGTCGATGTCCATCCACACGCTCGACAGCTGCACCGAACAGGTGTCTTCGTGTTTCTTGAAGCCATCCAGTGCCCTTAGCAACCAACGCACGGTGAGCGTTGAAGGCGCCTTCAGACGCAGGCCGTAGCGGTCCTGGCGCAGAAGCGAGCAAGCGTTCTCAATGATCTTGAAGCCGACCTTGAGCTCTTGAGAGAGCAAGCGCCCATGCTCGGTCAGGCTCAGTTTGGGCCCGCGCCGCTCGAACAAATCGCAGCCGAACATGCCCTCCAGGGTCTTGATATGGTGACTGACTGCGCCTTGGGTCAGTGCGAGCTCTTCCGCCGCCTTGGTGAATGAACCATAGCGGGACGCAACCTCGAACGCACGCAGTGCATGCAAGGCCTGAATCCTTTCCGACATTGACGCCTCCTGAGTATTAGCAAGACTAATAGTAGCTCATAATTTCACGCGTTTTACAACCTGCCGACAGTGCTAGAAAATGCAGTGAAAAAACATACATAACCTCAATCCTGCCTGAATCTGCGTGGATCGTTCATCATTTGAAGCTCGGGGAAACCATGTTTACGGCATATGGACATTGCTACCGCCTGGATGCGTTTGAGCAGGCCCTCGAACATGAGTGCATCGAAACACACTGGACAATCGCTACCCTGCAACACTTTCGCCAGACCCTTGCCAATCCGGAATTCCCCTGCCTGTTCGGGCGCAAGGCAGTCAATGCGCAGACGTGCTATGTCCTTTTCGCCCGCGCCGAACAGCTGGCGGATGACATCGCTCAAGGGCTGGCCAGCTATGTCCGGTTGATGGATCCGGTTGCGCCCAAGCTACGTATCGGCCACCCGTTGGTGATATTTCTCGAAACGGTGACCGACATGCCGCTTGCCCAACAGCAGGCGCTTGCCTGGAAGGTGCTGCAAGGCGTTCATGCTCGGGATCCGAACCCCTGGCCCCAGACAGTGCCAGCCGACCCCGCCGACAGCGGCTGGTCGTTCTGCTTTGCCGGCATGGCGCTGTTCATCAACATGAATTTCCCGGGCCACGAGCAGATGAAAAGCCGCAACCTGGGTAAGCACATCACATTCGTCATCAACCCCCGAGAGAACTTCGACGAAGTGGCCAATGTCGCCACCCAGAGCGGCCAGCGCATCCGCGAGCGCATTCGTCAACGGGTCGGCCACTACAACGACGGGTTAGTACCTGAAAGCCTCGGTTTCTTCGGTGAAGCGGATAATTTCGAGTGGATGCAGTACCAGTTGCAGGAAACCGGTTCGTTGAACCCGGCGCGCTGCCCTTTCCATGCCAGGACCGCCGTGTCTGCCACCCCCGACAACATCATCGAGAAATGACGTGAATACCGCCCTGACTGCCACCTACGCCCTTACCGTCCTGCTGCTGATCGCCACTCCAGGTCCGGTCGTGGCATTGATCGTCAACACCGCAGCCGCTTCGGGCTCACGCAAGGCCATTTTCACGGCCCTGGGCACCAACTGGGCCTCACTGGTACTGATCGGAGCAGCGGCCTGGATCATTCTTACCAGCGCAGCCATTGACAGGGCATGGCTTGGCGCCATGAGCCTGCTGGGTTGCCTGTTCATCGGCTACATCGCCGTGGGCACGCTCAGGGAAGCGCTCAAGGCGCCGCATCCCAACCACGAGCCCGATATGGCCAAGCCCGCGGGCCGCGGGGGTCTTTGGCAAGGCTTCATGGTGGGCATCTCCAACCCTAAGGACATCATTTTCTTCATCGCCTTCTTCCCGCAGTTCATCCAGATTACCGAGTCGTTCGGCAAGAGCATGGTCGTGCTTTCTCTGCTATGGATCGTTATCGACTTCGCCGTGCTGAGTCTTTACATCTTTGCCATCGGCAAGATTGCCTCAGCACGCAGCCATCGATTCATCAGCCTTGCGTCTGGCGTGGCATTGCTGTTGATCGCCATCGGCGGGCTTTTGTACAACCTCAGGGAGCTAACCGCCTAGCACCTTGCCTGACGCGGTGCCTTGCCAGGAGACCAGATGTCTACAGCCAGTCGCCAAGGGCTTTCGCCTTTGCAGCTCGAGTACCAACAGCTGCTTGCCAAGGCCACCCAGTGCGCCACTCAACGCGTTCGGGTGCACGAAACCGGGTTCAGCTCGGCCGTCGTCAACACCGACGCCCTGGGCCTGCGCTACAGCTACTGCAACGGCCGGCGGTTTTCGGTGGCTGAACGCAACGGCACTACGCGTCTCAACCTGCTGGTCGGGGGGTCGGTGGCCATGGGCATCGGCGCCAGTTCGGATGAACACACGGTCGCCTCGCAGCTCTCGGTGCTGACCGGAGAAATCTGGTTGAGCCTGGCCGGGTGCGGGCTGGATGCGAGCCAGGAGCTGCTGCTGTTCCTTACCCACGAGCACCGCCTGGCGCCGCTGGGACATGTGGTCATACTCAGCGGGCTCAACAGCTTGGCGCACGAAGCGCTTTGGGACATCACTGCCTGCTCACCTGAACCTCAACAGAGCAATGACTGGCAAACGTCCGTGGCCGGCTCAGAGGAAGTCCAGGCAGCATCACAGCCTGGCCTGACCCTCTGGCAGCGGTTGACCAAGGTGCTGGCACCGCCGGCCGCCGCGCCTCGACCTCATCAGTCTATCGAAGCACTGTCCCCGGCAGAAAAACGCATGACCCAGGCAGCCGACCATATCGCTCGCGCAGTGCAGCAATGGGATCGGCTACTAGGCAGCGCCCATACCACCCTCACTTTCATCCTTCAGCCCCTGGTGCACTGGTGTCGCGAGAGTCTGCCAGCGGGTGAGCAGGCCATGCTGAGCGCGCTCCAGCAAACGCCGGGAAGCACCGACCGTTTGCTCGAAGGCGTTTTCGATCGCAGGGTACACGCGGCATTCTTTCGCCGCATTCGCGAACAGGCCGCGCCGGTGCCCTGCTACGACATGAACTGCATGCTCGACAGCTCCCCAGCCTTCGGTTCGGACCTGTTCATTGATCGCCTGCACCTCAACGATTTGGGACAGACTGCGTTGGCTAAAGTGATAACGGCCAAGCTCGGACTTGCCCAGGAAAAACCGCAGCGCGCAAGCACACTGTAAGCGTGTCTGACTGACAATCGTCGGGTGGTCTTTCGGACCGGCCTGTTGCATGGCTAGAATAGCCTGTCGTTCCGATTGCCTGAGGCGTACGCTTGACTGTCATGAATAGAGAAGCCGTCCATCCTTGCCTGGCAACTTGCGAGGCAAGCCTGTGAGTCGCTTGCCACAAATGGCACTGGTACTGGCCGCCCTGGCACCTGCGGCGGGGCATGCACTGGAAGTGTCCATTGACCCCCATGCCGATCTGCTCTACCGCCAGGCATTGCCCCTTCTGGAACAGGCCGATACCCAGGAGGATGAAAGCGTCTTGCGAACGGCCCTGGGTAGCGACCCAGAGCTGCGTCGTCAGGGGCAGGCCATGGCGCACACCTTGCCGACTGCGGTGGCACTGCTCAAGAAGTCGGTCGCACTCGGTCACCCAGTCGCGCAGTACCGTCTGGCGCTCTATTACATGACTTACTTGCCCGCCGCGCAAATACCCGACGCTGCCTGCCCTTTGCTCCAGGCAAGCCTCGACCAGGGGTTTGCGCCGGCGGCGCCTGCCATCGCCACCTGGTGCCCACCTTACAACGCCAGTGCCCAGTACCGCGCCGCTTTGGAGGCCGTACCCAGCATGGCAACCCTCTATGCGCCTTACTACCCCCAGCCTGCCACCCGCATGGCCTGCAGCCGCAGTCAACCCCAGGGCCTTGAGATGCTGTGGGGACGTCAGCGCGATTACCAGGCTGAGGTCTACCGCCTGCTGGGTGATCTCGATCCGCAACACCGCCACTCATTGCTGCAAAAAGCCGTAGAGACCAACGGCTGTGTCACGGCGCAGCAGCATTTGACCAGCCGGCCCTGACCCACCCGCCGCGGGTCTGGGCGCGGCGCACCAAGCGGGTGACAAGAGAGCAAGAACGTTCAAGCCATCGCCTGTGATGGCTTGGCATGCTGGCCTGCCTTGTCCAGATGCCCATACCTATGCCGTCCATCGCACGCCACGCCTTCCTGCAGGGCGCCATCGCCATCCTGCCGTTGTCGCTTGCTGTCGCACCCTGGGGCCTGCTGGCCGGGTCCATGGCCATCGCAGCCAACCTCAGCGCCTGGGAAGGCCAAGGGCTCTCGGCGATCGTCTTTGCCGGCGCCGCGCAACTGGTGGCCATCGGCATGCTCAAAAGCGGTGCCAGCCTGGCCTCCATACTCCTGACGACCTTGTTACTCACTTCACAGCACCTGCTTTACGGGTTGTCGATGCGCCCAGCGCTCTCCCCTTTACCATTGCGCTGGCGCCTGGGCCTTGGATTTCTGCTGACCGATGAGTTCTTTGCCCTGACCAGTCGGCACGACCACCAGCATTTCAATCGCTGGTATGCCTTGGGCATAGGCTTCACATTCTACGTTGCATGGAATCTCTTCACCTGGGCCGGAATCGTGCTGGGGAAAAGCATTCCACACCTTGATCAGCTAGGCCTGGACTTCTCAATCGTCGCCACGTTCGTCGCCCTGATCACGCCCCTGGTACGTAATCTGCCTACCCTGGCTTGTGTCGCCGTTTCACTGGGCGCCTCAGTACTGTTCAGCCACTGGCATTGGGAAACGGCCTTGGTCAGCGCTGGCCTGCTTGGGATGGGCACCGGTTTCGCGTGCCAGAAGCTTGGGAGGGTTGTGTGATGACCTGGCTGCTTATCATCGGCATGGGCGTAGTGGTCTTCCTCAATCGCTATGCTTTTCTCGAACCGCGCTTACCGTTGCGACTGAGCGCCAATGCGCGTCAATTTTTGGGTTTTGCGGTGCCGGGCATGCTCACGGCCATCTGCGGGCCTATCATCTTCATGCCGGGGCATACGCTCAACCTGCAACCGCTGAACCCTTACCTGTTGGGGGCGGTGGTGGCCGCCGCACTGGTGTGGTTGACCCGCAACGTGATGCTGAGCATGCTGTTGAGCATGTTGATTTTCTTCGTCCTGCGAAGTGTCCTCTCATGAACGCCACGACCTGTGAGCAAACGCACCTATGGCAGGCACCGGCGCTGGGCGATGTGGAAATGCTGCACGCCCGGTATGTGCAACAGCGGTTCGCACCCCATGTGCATGAAGGCTATGTGTTCACGGTCATCGAGTCCGGTGCCCAGCGCTTCTGGCACCGAGGCAGCGAGCACCTTGCCCCCGTTGGCAGCATGGTCCTGATCAACCCGGACGAACTGCACACCGGTGCCAAGGCCCACGAAGCCGGGTGGCGCTATCGCGGGTTCTACCCTGAACATGAGCGCGTAACCGGCGTGCTCGATGAACTGGAACTGGGCCATGCGGGGATGCCGCGCTTTCGCGATAGCGTGATCCACGACCCTGGCCTTGCCAGCGCCTTCAGCCAACTGCATCAACTGTCCGAGAGCAGCGCCAGCGCACTGCATCAACAAACCGTATGGCGCCAGGCGGTATTGGCGCTGGTTCAACGCCACGGTCGCCTGGCCGAACTGTCTGCCCCAGGTCAAGAGCCTCGCGCTGTTGTACGTGCCCGGGAGTTGCTGGAAGCCCACTTGGCCGACCCGCCGTCGCTGGAGTTGCTGGCGGCTGCCGTCAACCTGTCGCCGTTTCACTTCGCACGGGTGTTTCGCCAGGCCACGGGCATGCCCCCTCACGCCTGGCTCAAACAGCGACGTCTTGTAAGGGCCAGGGAACTGCTCAAGCAGGGGCAGCCGCCTGCGGCAGTGGCGTTCAGCCTGGGTTTTGCCGATCAGAGCCACTTGAACAGGCAGTTCAAGCAAGCCTATGGCATCACCCCGGGGGCCTATCGGTTAGCCTGTTTCGCCGCTTGAGTGCGTCAACGCGGCGCAGTCGGTTGGCCGTGGCGCTGCTACACTTAAAAGGCTGAAAGGAGGAGCCGTCATGTCTGAAAGAGAGATCACCACCCTTCTGTCACTGATGAATCAGCGGCAAGCGTGCCTAAGCACCGCCTGCAAGGAGATCGCAGACTGGATCGACCGACAGGGCGACCTGCCGGCGGCCGGTAAGATAAGGGCGAGCCTGAAGGCCCTGGAAGCTGACGAAGCACGTGTGCGCCGAGCACTGACGTCATTGACGCTGGACAGGCCACTACCGAAATTTCGCAGTTGACCTTGCTGGGGCCGCAAAGCAGCCCCATTGAGTGTTACGGGTGGTCCATGTGCATATGATCATGCTCACCTGGCGCCTGGGCAGTGAGCGCACGTACCTGAGCTTGCACGGCGACTGACTCGGTAGTGCCATCAGCGGCTTGCACCGTCAGGGTCAGCGGGACCTGCTGGCCTTCCTTTACCTGATCGTTCAAGCCCATCAACATTACGTGCAAGCCATTGGGGTCCAGGGTGACGGGCTTGCCGGCCGGCAGCGGAACCGCCTTGACCTCACGCATGCCCATGACGTCCCCGTTCATGGTCATTTCATGTACTTGGACGGTCTTGGCCACAGGCGAGGCGACACTGACCAGCTTGCTGTCGCCACTGGCGGTAATGGTCATGAATGCGCCGGTCGACTGCTGGTGAGGCACGCTGGCGCGCACCCACGCTTCGCTGACGGTGGTCTGGGCCAGTACCGGCCCAGTGATGCCCAGCAGGACCAAGGCCGCCAGGCCGCGCTTAACGGATTGCAATGACATTCAGCAGATCTCCATCAGGGTAACCAGGTCTTCGGCACATTCCTTGGCTGTCAGGGAATGCCCGAGGCTCAGCCGCAGGGTGCCACGGGTGTCGTAGACGTAGCTGGTGGACGAATGGGAAATGGTATAGGTGTCGCCGGCCGGGACCTTTTCGTAGAACACCTTGAACTCCCTGGCCACGGCGTCGATTTCTTCAGGCGTACCGGTAAGCGCGGTGAAGGTCGGGTCGAACGCCTTGACGTAAGCATCGAGCACTTCCGGCGTATCGCGCTCTGGATCGAGCGTGATGAATACCACCTGGAACAGATCACGGTCACGGCCGCGCAGCAGTTTGCGAATTTGAGCAGCTCGCGCCAGGGTGGTCGGACAGATGGCCGGGCACTGGGTGAAGCCGAAGAAGACCATCGGCATGCTGCCATAGAAGCTTGACAGGGTACGGACGTTGCCTTGTGGATCCCGCAGCGAGAACTTTCGCCCAAGGATTTCATTGCTCATGTTCTTGCCGTACTTGAACTCAAGCCCACGCGCCGGACTGCAACCTGCCAGCAGGCCAAGTCCAAGAACGCCCATGCCGGCGACGACTGAACGCCGGGTCAGAAGATCATTCATGAAACCATCCTTTACAGGGAAGGTGCCGACCCTCGGGACGGGCCGGCCAGAAAACCGGCGCATTCTGGCATGCCCCCCATGTCCCTTCTACCCACCGGCGGCGATTACCTCTCCAGGCCGCTGAATACAGGCAGCGGCCAATTGTCGCAGAGGTTGCAAACGTAACAGTTTGTTGCTAGCGCAAAGCGGCACGTCGGCTTACAGGGCCCACGCCAAGTCCGATTCCGGCTCGGCGCAACCCGGAAGCCCTACTAGTAGTAGGCGTTTTCTTTCTGACTATGGTCAGTCACGTCACGCACGCCCTTGAGCTCGGGGATACGCTCCAGAAGCGTGCGCTCGATGCCTTCCTTGAGGGTAACGTCTGCCTGACCGCAACCCTGGCAGCCACCGCCAAATTGCAGTACTGCAATGCCCTCGTCGACCACATCCACCAGGCTGACCTGACCGCCATGGCTAGCTAGGCCAGGGTTGATTTCGGTCTGCAGATAGTAGTTGATGCGTTCGTTGATCGGGCTGTCTTCATTGACCATGGGCACCTTGGCGTTAGGCGCCTTGATGGTCAACTGGCCACCCATCCGGTCGGTGGCGTAGTCCACCAGCGCGTCTTCCAGGAACGGCACGCTGACCGCATCGAGGTAGGCGGTGAAGCTCTTGAGGCCCACAGCAGTGTCATCAGGCTTCTCTTCGCCCGGCTTGCAGTAGGCGATGCACGTCTCGGCGTACTGGGTACCCGGCTGGGTGATGAAGATACGAATGCCGATACCGGGCGTGTTCTGCTTGGACAGCAGATCGGCCAGGTAGTCATGGGCGGCGTCGGTAATGGTTATAGCGCTCATGTAGGTTCCTCACAGACTTGCGCGTCAGTGTACGCCAACGCAGCCCTCTAACAAAGTCCTAGTATTTGACTCGGGAAAGCACATACGGCTGCGCCTGCGCGCTCGGTGCCTGCATCCAGGCCTGCATGCAGCGGTACAGCCCGCGCTCGATCCACTGGTAACTGAGCCACGACAGGGTGGCGATGCAAGGCACGCAGAGGGCGAATGTCAGGTACGGGTCCAGCCCCAGTTGCTGACTGGCAAACCAGCCCAGGTGCAGGACCAGCACATGGATCAGGTACACCGAATACGAGCAGTCGCCCAGCGCCTTGAGGATGCGATTACCCTTGAACAGTGGCTCCATGGCGATAAAGGCGAGGACAACCATTGCACTGGGCAGGCCCCAATGCAGCAGCCTTTGGGACGCGTCGAGCTGATAGATGGCCAACGCGGCTACGGCCAGGAGCCCCATCGGGACCCAAATACCCTGACGGACCAGGCCACGGCGGTAAAGCACACCTATACCAATGCCCAGCAGAAACTCATAGACGATGTCGTTGTTGTAGAAGTGACTGACCACGCCCAGGCGCCCCAGGATTTCACTCACCCCTACCAACAGGCCGGCGACCACCAGTAAATGCAGGCGCCGGCTTACGAGAAACGCCATCCCGAACAGCAGGTAGAACATCATCTCGAAGTTCAGGGTCCAGCCAACGTTCAAGGTAGGGTACATACCGTAACCACCTGGGTTTTCTGCTGGTATGAAAAAGAGTGAACGCAGCAGGTGTTGCCAGGTGAATACCTGATGCGGCATCCATTGACTGAAGGCGAGCAGCATCAAGGCCATCAACGCCGAGTAGAACCAGTAGGCTGGCACGATACGCAGCACGCGGTTGAGCACAAACTGATGCGGGACAACCTGCTTGTCGCAGGTCGAAAGGTAGATGACCAACCCACTGATGACGAAAAAGATATCCACGCCCACCGCACCCCGGTCAGTGAACAATTGGCCGACGGGGCCGGAGGCGTGAAAGTCGAAGAAAACCTGCATGAAGTGGTGGCAGACGACCACCCAGGCGGCGAAAGCACGAAGTGCCTGAAGCGAATACAGCATGAAGTACCCTGCGTTTGCCGGTGCATTCAGGCACCGGCTGCAGCGCAGCTGCCGGTGCCACTCATGGGTTGGGACCGCAGGAGGGCGCGAAAGGTCAGCGCGCCCCGATCAGAGGTTTTCGTAGCGATTCATGTCCAGCACGCCCGTTTCCACGGGGTCGGTTTCCAGAATGAACGCGCTCAGGTCATGGAAGTAACGCCAGAATTGCGGATGGGTACGGCGTATGCCCCACCGCTCTACGATGCGCTCGAAGCGAGCGGTATCATCCTTGGCCTGACTCATCAGATCGACGAAAACCGGTACTTCGGCGGCTGGCACGTTGAACATGAAGTTGGGGTAGCTGGTCATGACCCCGGGCTGCAAGGTCAGGGTATCGAGGCCCGGCTGGTAACGATAAGCCTCGCCCAGCAGGAATGCCACGTTGCTGTGCGCCCGGTTGCGCATCAAGGTGTAGACCTGCCGCTGCCCACCCTGCCCTTCGATGCGCAGCAGTGTCGCCTCAGGCAACTGATTGATCACTTTCAACCCGGCTGCAGGACGCGAGACCAGCCGGCTGAGCGACTGCTCTGCGTTGCGAAACTCTTCACTCATCTGAGGGCGCGAGCAATACGCCCCCTGGCAGCGGTTGATCGGATCGGGTGAGGCATTGATGCTGGCGGTACGCGCGATCAACTGCATACCGAAATCGCGCTTGGGATCGCGTGGGCTCAAGGCAAGGCCGCTCGGCGTATCGGCGTCGATGTTTTCATAGTCGAGCCACATCTTTATCTTGCCGCTGTCCTGATACCAGTCGCTCAGGATGTCTTGGCGCGCCTCAGCCGGCATCAGGCGCAGGAAATTGACCTCGGCGCCGTTGCGGATCAGGTCGAAGTACAGGCGCGTCTGCAACTGGTGCGACAGGTTGCCGAAGACGTCGAAGTTGACCGCCAACTGATAGTAAGTGCGTTCCAGCAAGGGATAGTCGAATAGCCACATCGTCAGGGGTACGTCCCCCACCAGGCCCTTGGTCACCGTCGCGCTGTCGAAATGACGGAAGATGCTCAGCAACGCGTTGTCGTTGCCCGTCCACAATGTCGACCAGCCCGGGGCCGGCATGTCGGCGTAGGCCTCACGGCGCAGTTTCTCGTACTCGTTGCGCTTGTCGCGATAGGCGCGCCACAACGCAAGCACACTGCCCACGTCATCGTTCTGACCTGGCATGGCGAGCAAGGGCGTGGCCTTGCCACGGTAACGGGCATCGGTGACGTAGCGATCGAAAGCCGGCTCCTGGAACAGCGCCCAGAAGTTGTCGCGGATCACGTCCGTGGCAATCTGCCCACGGCAGACCGGTCCGCGTATGAAGGTGCGCACGAAGTACTCGGCGTTGTCGAGCATGAACTGGTAGCGCGCCACCGCCGGGATCGCCTCGAACGTTTCGAAGGGATTGGCGCGGTGCCGAGGGCCGTAGCCTGGCAGCGTGGTCACCTGCCAATCGCCGGCGTAGAAGAGCTGCTTGACCCGTTTGAGTTTTTGCGGCCCGAGGGGGTAAGTGATGTGAGTCTTGTGCACGATCACACCCTGCACGGGAATCAGGCGATAGAAGAACGCTGTGCCGGGCGGATCATTGGGCCTGCGCGTGGCAATGATGTCGGCAGGCTGCCCGCTGGGCGTGCGCGAGCGTACCCATTGGAAAAAGTGCCCCTGCTCACCCCCGGTAAAATGAATGTGGGCCAGGAACAGGTGCTCGTACAGCCAGCGCCCCACCAGGGCTTCTGAAGCCCCTGGACGATTGAGCAGCGCTTCCCATTCGGCGATCTGACGGGCTTCGCTGGCACTGGGCTTGATCGCCTGGTACTCGACGGGCGCACCCGCCGCCAGCCAGCCACGCAGTGTCGCGTATTCCTGGTCGGTCAGGCCGGTCACGGCCAGTGGCATGCCCTCCTTGGGATGCACACCGGCATAAGCATCGAACTCATGGGGCAACGGGCACATGTTGTTGCGGTTCAGGCCAAGTGCAATCTCATCCGGTACCTTGGCATTTGGGGTGAGCGGCGTCTTGTGCCCCAGTTCGAGCATGCGTGCCATCAGCGCGGCCTGGCCGCTTTGATTGTCGAGCACCGAATAGAAGCCTTTCTTGCGCCACTCGACCTCGCTATGGGCGTCATAGAACAATCGCGTGGGCGCTACGGCCTTGCTGCGTTCGCCCTGATAGACGGGCACCTTGCTGGCACCGCGCACGGCACCTTCGGCGCCCTCGAGCTTGAGCTGGCAGGCGGCGTCGTTGCAGGCGTGGCAGGCGACGCACTTCTCGGTGAAGATCGGCTGGACATCGCGGGTATAGGAAATGGTTGGAGCTGGTTGAAGACCTTGCCCGAGCACCGCGCCACTGATCAACAGGGCAGCGAGGCCGGCAAGCATACGATGCACCATGTGCGGGATGTCCTGATTATGTGCAGCCAAGGCAATGAAAAATTGGCAATGCTTGTATTAATAGCTGGGATGAAGGGTTGGCAACATGAACATATTTCATGAAAACCGGGCGCACCCCTAAAAACCGTGCAGCTTTGTTATGATTCAGCACTTTCTGATTTCCGCCCGACCAGGTAGTTCATATGTCCGACCGCAGCGCTCGTCTTCACGCACTTCAACAAGCACTTAAAGAGCGCATCCTGATTCTCGATGGCGGCATGGGCACTATGATCCAGAGCTACCGGTTGGAGGAAGCCGACTATCGTGGCACGCGCTTTGCCGATTGGCCAAGCGACGTCAAAGGCAACAATGACCTGCTGCTGCTCAGCCGCCCCGATATCATCGCCGCCATCGAGATGGCCTACCTGGACGCGGGCGCCGATATCCTCGAGACCAACACCTTCAATGCCACCCAGATCTCCCAGGCCGACTATGGCATGGAATCGCTGGTGTATGAATTGAACGTGCAAGGCGCGCGCATCGCCCGCCAGGTGGCCGATGCCAAGACGCTGGAAACCCCTGACAAACCGCGCTTCGTGGCGGGCGTGCTCGGCCCGACCAGCCGGACCTGCTCGATCTCCCCCGATGTGAACGACCCGGGCTATCGCAACGTCACGTTCGACGCGCTGGTGGAAAACTACATCGAGGCTACCCGCGGGCTGATCGAGGGTGGTGCCGACCTGATCCTGATCGAAACCATCTTCGACACTCTCAATGCCAAGGCCGCTATCTTCGCCGTGCAGCAGGTGTTCGAAGATGATGGCATCGAGCTGCCGATCATGATTTCCGGCACCATCACCGATGCCTCCGGCCGCACGCTGTCCGGACAGACCACCGAAGCCTTCTGGAACTCGGTCCGGCATGCCAAGCCGATATCCGTGGGCCTGAACTGCGCATTGGGCGCCAAGGACTTGCGTCCTTACCTGGAAGAGTTGTCGAGCAAGGCCGACACCCACGTTTCGGCACACCCCAATGCGGGCTTGCCCAATGCGTTCGGTGAGTACGACGAAACCCCGGCGGAAATGGCGGCAGTGGTCGAGGAGTTCGCCGCCAGTGGCTTCCTGAACATCATTGGCGGTTGCTGCGGCACCACCCCTGGGCACATTCAGGCCATCGCCGAGGCGGTGGCCAAGTACCCACCACGGCCAATCCCGGAGATCGCCAAGGCATGCCGCCTCTCGGGCCTGGAGCCCTTTACCATCGATCGCCAGTCGTTGTTCGTCAACGTCGGTGAGCGCACCAATATCACCGGCTCGGCCAGGTTTGCGCGACTGATTCGCGAGGAAAACTACACCGAGGCCCTGGAAGTGGCGCTGCAACAAGTAGAGGCTGGCGCCCAGGTCATCGACATCAACATGGACGAAGGGATGCTCGACTCCCAGGCGGCCATGGTCCGTTTCCTCAACCTGATCGCCGGTGAGCCGGATATCTCGCGCGTGCCGATCATGATCGACTCTTCGAAGTGGGAGGTGATCGAGGCCGGCCTCAAGTGCATCCAGGGCAAAGGCATCGTCAACTCCATTTCCATGAAGGAAGGCGTTGAGCAGTTCAAGCACCACGCCCGCTTGTGCAAGCGCTATGGCGCCGCCGTGGTGGTCATGGCCTTCGACGAAGTCGGCCAGGCCGATACCGCCGCGCGCAAGCAGGAAATCTGCAAGCGCAGCTACGACATCCTGGTCAACGAGGTTGGCTTCCCTGCCGAGGACATCATCTTCGACCCGAACATCTTCGCTGTCGCCACCGGCATCGAGGAACACAACAACTATGCAGTCGACTTCATCGAGGCCTGCGCCTATATCCGCGACCACCTGCCCCACGCCCTGACCTCGGGCGGGGTGTCCAACGTGTCGTTCTCGTTCCGGGGCAACAACCCGGTGCGCGAGGCGATTCACTCGGTGTTCCTGTACCACGCCATCGCCAACGGCCTGACCATGGGCATCGTCAATGCCGGTCAATTGGAAATCTACGACGAGATCCCGGCGCAGTTGCGGGAAAAGGTTGAAGATGTAGTACTCAACCGCACGCCCCAGGGCACCGATGCGCTGCTGGCCATTGCCGACGACTACAAGGGCGGCGGTGCCACGCGGGAAGTCGAGAACGAGCAATGGCGCTCGCTGCCGGTGGAAAAGCGCCTGGAGCATGCGCTGGTCAAAGGCATCACGGCGTTCATCGTCGAGGACACCGAGGCGTGCCGCCAGCAATGTGCACGGCCGATCGAGGTCATCGAAGGCCCCTTGATGAACGGCATGAACGTGGTCGGCGACCTGTTCGGCGCAGGCAAGATGTTCCTGCCCCAGGTGGTCAAGTCGGCCCGGGTGATGAAGCAGGCCGTTGCGCACCTGATCCCGTTCATCGAGGCCGAGAAAGGCGACAAGCCCGAGGCCAAGGGCAAGATTCTAATGGCGACGGTCAAGGGCGATGTGCACGACATCGGCAAGAACATCGTCGGCGTGGTGCTGGGCTGCAACGGCTACGACATCGTTGACCTGGGGGTGATGGTGCCCGCCGAGAAGATCCTGCAGACGGCACGTGACGAGAAATGCGACATCATCGGCCTGTCGGGCCTGATCACACCGTCGCTGGACGAGATGGTGCATGTGGCGCGCGAGATGCAGCGCCAGGGCTTCGAGCTGCCGTTGATGATTGGCGGCGCTACCACTTCCAAGGCTCACACGGCCGTGAAGATCGAGCCCAAGTACAGCAATGACGCCGTGATCTACGTGACCGATGCGTCCCGCGCCGTGGGTGTGGCGACTCAATTGTTGTCCAAGGAGCTCAAGTCAGGTTTCGTCGAACGCACACGCCAGGACTACGAAGAGGTACGCGCGCGCACGGCCAACCGCAGCGCCCGGACCGAGCGTCTCACCTATGCCCAGGCAGTGGCAGCCAAACCCCAGTACGACTGGGCCGGCTACCAGCCAGCGGTACCCTCTTTCATGGGTACCAAGGTCCTGCATGACATCGACCTGCGCACCCTGGCCCAATATATCGACTGGACGCCGTTCTTCATTTCCTGGGACCTGGCAGGCAAGTTCCCGCGAATTCTCACTGACGAAGTCGTTGGCGAGGCGGCGACCGCCCTGTACGCGGACGCCCGCGAGATGCTCGACAAACTCATCGACGAAAAACTCATCAGTGCTCGCGCGGTGTTTGGCTTCTGGCCTGCCAACCAAGTGGCCGATGACGACATCGAGGTGTACGGTGAAGACGGCGCTGCGCTGGCGACCTTGCACCACCTGCGCCAGCAGACCATCAAGCCCGACGGCAAGCCCAACTGGTCGCTGGCCGACTTCGTGGCGCCCAAGGCCAGCGGTGTGACCGACTACGTCGGCGGGTTCATCACCACGGCGGGTATCGGTGCCGAAGAAGTCGCCAAGGCCTATCAGGACAAAGGCGACGACTACAGCTCGATCATGGTCAAGGCCCTGGCCGATCGCCTGGCCGAGGCCTGCGCCGAATGGCTGCATGAGCAGGTGCGCAAAGACTACTGGGGGTATGCCCGGGAGGAGCAGCTGGACAACGAGGCGCTGATCAAGGAGCAGTACCGTGGCATTCGTCCGGCGCCGGGCTACCCGGCCTGCCCCGACCACACTGAGAAAGAGACCCTGTTCCGCCTGCTCGACGGCAGTGCCATCGGCGAAACGGGCCCAAGTGGCGTCTTCCTGACCGAGCATTACGCGATGTTCCCGGCCGCGGCTGTCAGCGGCTGGTACTTCGCCCACCCGCAGGCGCAGTACTTTGCGGTGGGCAAGGTCGACAAGGATCAGATCGAGAGCTACAGCACCCGCAAAGGTCAACCCGTGAGTGTCAGCGAGCGTTGGCTGGCGCCGAACCTGGGGTATGACAGCTAAGGCTTAACTGGGTCCGTCCAGCTGTTCCCGAGAGGGGCAGCTGGAAATACGGCGCGTGGGTGCCACTGCGCCGTGTAATCGGTAAGCAGGATTACGGGTGAGTGCCCCAATACACCGCCGTGATGACGACCAGCGCGACCAGGCACAGGATTGCCCAGGTATCGACGCTATGGCCGGGCTTTCGCAACTTCGTTGGGTTGGTCATGGCATTGCCTCTTCTAGTGATTATGGGAATGCACCGCACAATCGGCAGTTAAGACCAGCAAAGACCTTTGCTCAAGCAGGGTTTCTCAGTATTCGACCGGTGACGTGAGAAACGGATACTGATAGCCAGCCGTGCGCCCTATGGCGCTGTACGCTTTGAAGTCCACGCCGTAGTCGGCCAGCTCCAGTCGTTTGAGCCATTGCCCGGCCTTGGCCTGGTCGATGCTCTGCAACACAGGCAGGCTGTAGTCGCGCAGGCCATCGCGGCCAAACGGCAGGCCGTGGGCATCGTCATTGAGCATGACCATGGCCCAGCCCCCAAGGCTGAAATGCCCGCCCATCAGGACACTCAAGCGTCCGTCCAGACGCGCACGCAATGCCTCACCCGAGCTGTTCACCGCACTGAACATCACATCCTTGCCTGGCTTGAGCCCCGCCTCCTCGAACGCCTGCATGGCCCCAAAGGCCATCTCGTCATTGGCCGACCATACAAGCCGTGTTTGCGGGTAACGTTCGAGCAGAAACCGCGCCTGCTCGTAGGCGCGCTGCCGGCTCCACCCGCCGTATACCACCTGGCGCAAGCGCACCTGGGGGAAGTCGGCCAAGGCGCGGCGCATGCCGTCTTCCCGGCGCTGCGAGGCAGGCGTAGTTTTCACGCCTGAAAACGCGACCAGATCCACTGGACCGCTTGCGGCAGGCAATTGCGCGATCATCTCGCGCAACATCTGGAACCCGGCTTGTTCGTCATTGGTGGTCAGAGACCCCAACGGCTGAGCGAATTTGTCAGGTCGGGCGCTCACAGCCCGTGCCTGGCTGGGCGTCAAGCCGTTGTTGACCAGCAGCAGCTTGACCCCCGCCCCTTGCGAGAGGCGCATGATCTCGGGGGCGATGTACTGTTCGTTCACCAGTACCAGGTAATCTGGTCGCCTGGGCCCATCGAGGGCCGCCCGGGCCTGACTCAGGGCGAGATCGGTCCGGCGCTCGCCATATTCCACACGCAAGTCCATGCCCAGTTCATCGGCAGCGGACTGCATGAATCGGCTGTAGCTGGCCCAGAACGTCTCGCCCGGCGAGCCCGGGTTGAGGAAAACCACCGACACCGGCTGCGCACCTGCGGTCAATGGCAGGGCGAAGCACAGGCACAGGCAGTGGCACAGGGCCTTGAGCATAGGCTGAGGTCTCTGAAGCAAACCCAGGATTATACCCACCGGGTCAGGACAAGCGCATAAATGGCAGTCAGTCTCACATAGTTCGTTTGGTTCTTTTCATATGCAAAAACATCACTTTTGCGCATAAATACAACCTGCTATGGTGCCCCGGCTCCGAACCGGAGTGCGCGGCCGTGCGCGCGAATAGCTGCATGCCTGAGACAGGACTTTTATGTACGTATATGACGAATACGATCAGCGGATCATCGAGGACCGCGTCAAGCAGTTCCGTGATCAGACCCGCCGTTACCTGGCCGGTGAGCTGAGCGAGGAAGAATTCCGCCCGCTGCGCCTGCAGAACGGCCTATACATTCAGCGATTCGCGCCGATGCTGCGTGTCGCCGTTCCTTATGGCCAACTCAATGCCCGACAGGTGCGTACCCTGGCCAAGATCGCCCGCGATTACGACAAGGGCTATGCGCACATTTCCACCCGCCAGAACGTTCAGTTCAACTGGCCGGCCCTGGAAGACATTCCCGACATCCTGGCCGAGTTGGCGACCGTGCAGATGCACGCCATCCAGACCAGCGGCAACTGCCTGCGCAACACCACCACCGATCAGTTCGCAGGCGTCGCCGCCGATGAAGTCATCGACCCGCGCCCCTGGTGCGAGATCGTCCGTCAGTGGACCACGTTTCACCCGGAATTCGCCTTCTTGCCGCGCAAATTCAAGATCGCCATCAACGGTTCGAAACAGGACCGCGCCGCCATCGAAGTGCACGACATCGGTCTTGAGCCGGTGCGCAACGACGCTGGCGAGCTGGGCTTCCGCGTTTTGGTCGGAGGCGGGCTGGGTCGCACGCCGGTGGTCGGTTCGTTCATCAATGAATTCCTGCCCTGGCAGGACCTGATCAGCTACCTGGACGCCATCCTGCGCGTCTACAATCGCTACGGTCGCCGGGACAACAAGTACAAGGCGCGGATCAAGATCCTGGTCAAGGCCCTGACACCTGAAGTCTTCGCCGAAAAGGTCGAGGCCGAAATGGTCCACCTGCGTGGCGGCAGCAGCACGCTGACCGAGGCGGAAGTGCAGCGCGTGTCGCGTCACTTCGTCGACCCCCAATACCTGGCGCTGGACGATGTCGACTACAGCGCCCTGGATAGCGAACACCCAGGCTTCGCGCGCTGGCGCTCACGCAACACCCGTGCCCACAAGCGCCCTGGTTACGTGGCCGTGACCCTGTCGCTCAAGCCCACCGGCGTTGCTCCAGGTGACCTCACCGACAAGCAGCTCGACGCCGTGGCCGACCTGGCAGAACGCTACAGCTTCGGCTTCCTGCGCACCTCCCACGAGCAGAACATCATCCTGGCCGACGTGGAGCAACGCCAGCTGCATGCCCTGTGGCTGGAGCTGCGCGAGAGCGGATTCGCCACCCCGAATATCGGCCTGCTGACCGATATCATCTGCTGCCCAGGCGGTGACTACTGCTCCCTGGCCAACGCCAAATCGATCCCCATCGCCGAATCCATCCAGCGCCGTTTCGACGACCTGGACTACCTGTTCGACATCGGTGAGATCGACCTGAACATCTCCGGGTGCATGAACGCGTGCGGGCACCACCACGTGGGTCATATCGGCATTCTGGGCGTGGACAAGAAGGGCGAAGAGTTCTACCAGGTATCGCTGGGCGGTAACGCCGCGCGCGACGCCAGCCTCGGCAAGATCCTGGGCCCCTCGTTCGCCCAGGACGACATGGCTGATGTGATCGAGAAGCTGATCGCCGTCTACGTCGAACAACGCACCGAAGAAGAGCGTTTCATCGACACGTACCAACGCATCGGCATCGACCCCTTCAAGGAACGCGTGTATGCAGCGAATCATTAAGCACAACCAGATCGTCGACGAAACCTGGCACCTGCTGCCCAAGGAAACCTCGTTCGACGAACTGACCAACTGCGACGACTACATCGTGCCCTTGCAGATGTGGCGCGACCATGCCCATGCCCTGAAAGCCCGCGACGGTGGTCTGGGCATCTGGCTGGACAGCGATCAGGAGGCCGAGGAAATTGGCGAGGACGTCCAGCACTTCCAGGTCATCGCCCTGAACTTCCCTGCCTTCACGGACGGGCGCAGCTACTCCAATGCCCGCCTGCTGCGCGACCGCTACGGCTACAAGGGTGAGTTGCGCGCCATTGGTGACGTGCTGCGCGACCAGCTGTTCTTCATGGCCCGCTGTGGGTTCGATGCATTCGCCATCCGCGCCGACAAGGACCCTGAAGACGCCCTGCAGGGCCTGAAGGACTTCTCGGTCACCTATCAGGGTGCCACGGACCAGCCGCTGCCCTTGTTCCGCCGGCGCTGAGCCATTTGTTCGTCACGACCGTGCACCAGACACGGTTGTGGCGGGCAGTGCCCAAACCCGATCACACCGGGTCTGCGTACACATCGACATTGTTGTCGCCGACGCAATTGTGAAGTCTGCCCGGTGATGATTCTCGCTTTGCCCCTGGCACGCTACGCTTTTCGGACACATTCATGCCGAGGAGTCGAGCAATGTCCCGTCCACCCCTGCCACCCTTCACCCGCGCCAGCGCCATCGAGAAAGTCCGCCTGGCCGAAGACGGCTGGAACAGCCGCGATGCTGCCAAGGTGTCGCTGGCCTATACCCCTGATACCGTGTGGCGCAATCGCGCCGAGTTTCCCCGCGGGCGAGCCGAGGTTGAGGCTTTCCTGACCCGCAAATGGAATCGCGAGCTTGAATACCGACTGATCAAGGAGCTTTGGGCCTTCACCGACAACCGTATTGCCGTGCGCTATGCCTACGAGTACCGTGACGACAGCGGGCAATGGCACCGGGCCTATGGCAACGAGAACTGGGAGTTCGCCCCGGACGGGCTGATGCACTATCGGCACGCGAGCATCAACGAGCACCCTATCGCAGAAAGCGAGCGCAAGTTCCATTGGCCGCTAGGTCGACGGCCTGACGATCATCCTGGCCTGAGCCAGTTGGGGCTCTGAACCAAGGCCAGGCGCACGGGGGCGCGACGACGCCTGCAAGCGGTGTACAGTATTGGCACAACAACACCGCCAAGGAGCCCGCCCCATGACCGTGACGCTGTCACCGCTGCATATCGATTGCGACTTCGATTCTGGCAACATCGAAGTCATCGACGCCAGCAATCCTGCCCAGGTCCGCCTCGCCATCCGGCCGGATACCCACAGTGGCCACTACCAGTGGTTTCACTTTCGCGCCAGCGGACTGACGCCTGGGCAGAACCATCGGTTCAGCCTCGACAACGCCGCTGGCTCTTCCTACAAGAACGCCTGGAGTGGCTACAACGCAGTGGCCTCCTACGACCAGCAGACCTGGTTTCGGGTGCCGAGCCAATTCGATGGCAGTGCACTGAGCTTCGAGATCACGGCTCAGCAAGCGCAGGTCTGGTTCGCCTACTTCGAGCCCTATCCCCGTGCACGCCACAATCAATTGATCGAACGGGCGCTCGCCCTCCCGGGCATCACATTGCTGGCCAGCGGTCGCAGCGTCCAGGGTCGCGATATTCCATTACTGCGCGCAGGCGACGGCGCGGCGGGCAAGCGCAAAGTGTGGTTCATCGCCCAACAGCATCCCGGTGAGCACATGGCCGAATGGTTCATGGAGGGGCTGATCGACCGCGTGCAAGCGGGTGACGCCACTGTCCAGCAACTGCTGGAGCGCGCTGATCTGTACCTGATTCCCAACATGAATCCTGATGGTGCCTTCCTGGGCCATTTGCGCACCAATTACGCCGGCAAGGACCTGAACCGCGCCTGGCAGGACGCCAATGTCGAGCTCACTCCGGAAGTGTTCTTTGCCCAGGCGCAGATGAAGCAGCATGGCGTGGACGCCTTCATCGACGTGCACGGGGATGAAGAAATCCCCCATGTGTTCACTGCCGCATGCGAGGGCAACCCAGGTTACACCGCCCGCCTCGCCCACCTGGAGGAAACCTTTCGCAGCACACTGATGAACCTGACGGCAGACTTCCAGACCACCCACGGGTACACCCGCGACGCGCCTGGCCAGGCCAACACGACATTGGCATGCAATGCCGTGGGGATGGCTCACGACTGCTTGTCGCTGACCCTGGAGATGCCTTTCAAGGACCACGACGATGCCCCCGACCCGCACACGGGCTGGTCAGGCCTGCGCTCCAAGGCGTTGGCGAGCGCCGTATTGGATACGCTCGCCGCGATGGTAGACGACCTGCGCTGAGCCTGCCTTGTCCCTCAGAACTGTACGTCCAGTACGACGCTGTCCGAGTAGCTGGCCGCCGGCGGCGTAGCCTGATCGGTATAGACCCGGGCGCTGTAGTTGAATACCTGGCTGCCAGTGCCAGTGCCAACGCCTGGGTTGACGTCGGCGTCGGCACTGGCCCGCCTGGCGCTGCCGGTAGCGCCCCAGCGAACGGTACCTGCGCCTTTGTAGATGTCGTACGCCAGATAGTTGTTGGCGGCCGACTTCATGCGCCGCCGTCCGCTCAGCACGTTCTGCCCATCACTGAGCCCGACACTGTAGGCACTGCCTTTGGTGCAGGAGACGCTCAGGCTCTGGCTGACCGTTGCGAAGGCGCTGACCACAGGCGCAGACCCGAAGTTGATATTCGGCGTAACGATCTGGCAATCATTGGTCACCGTCAGGCTGACGGTCAGGTACTGGGTGCCTGATCCGGTATCCCTCCCGATGCACAACCCGCCCAGCGAAAGCCCTTCGCAATAGTTCCAGGTCCAATCCAGCCGGAGGGTTTCCTGATAGAGACCTGCCGCCACGTTACTCCCGATCTGGGTACGAAGGTACAACGGCACAGTCTTGGGCGTACCGTTGAGCAAACCCAGCAGATCGAGGATGCCCGTGCGTCCATATTCGAAAGCAACTCCTCGGCTGATGGGGAAGTTGGTGGTGGCGTCGGCGTACAGCGTGTACGGGATGACATCCCCCGTGGGGCCTAGCAGCCCACCCGTGGTCGGCTGTACCGTCAGCTTGAATGAGTCAGTGTTGCTGAGCACGCTCAACACCGTGCCATTGCACTGCAGGCCGGCGTTGGTTGTGGACGCCGTCTGCACGGCTGTGCGTACCTGCGTCGAATTGAGGGCACCGAACAAGGCTGGCGCGGTGGCCACCGACGCGCATTTGGCCTGGGCAGGCTCTGCGCAGAATACTAGAAACCCTGCGCAGAGCCATGCCTGGTGACGGTTCACTTGCACACCAACGGCCCGATTAACGGGATCGAACCTGTGCTTTCTGGCATGACGAAATCGACCTCACACTGCCCTCCCCCCGCCAGTTCGACCTGCACGCGATTAGTGGGCTGTAAATTTTCCAGGTAGACCAGCCCGTCCCAGCCCACCACGGCTTGCGCGCCGCTTTGCACGTGCCTGACGCGGCTCCCCAGGCCCAGCGGTCGCTGATCGCCATCCACCAGTTCCAGGCTGGCTGCTCGCACCTGCTTGAGTTCGAAGTCGAGCAGGTAACCGCTGCCGCGGCGCACGGCAACGCGCTGCTCCACCTGCGGTGCCAGAATGTCAGGCGGCAAATCCATCGGGTCTATTTCATATTTGCCCCGGTAGTAGGCACTGCTATAGGGCACAAGCAGGTGCCCACGTTTGTCGGTGCGGCCTACCGGCTGGTTTTCGTAGCGCACGGGCACATCAGCGTAACCGGAGGTGCTGACCACGACGAACGCATCATCGATGCGGTTGGCCGCGAACAGGCCGGCGTCCATCCACACGATCGAGCCGCTGGCATCGGCCCAACGGGTCATTTCTCCACTGCTGCCGTAGACACCCGCCTGCAACTGGACCGATTGCAGGCGCCAGGTGGCATCGGCCTGGCGGTAAGCCCTGCGATCGCTGCCGGTGGCATACCCGAGGTTGTAGCCCACCCCGGTGCCCACTGGAACGGCCCGGCTGTAATTGACCCGCTGTTGGTGCTGGCCCTCTTTGGTGCGTTCGATGCCCAAGGCCAGGGTGCCGGTCATGTCGAACGGAATCACCAGCTGCGCCTGCATCGCCCACTGGCGATCACCGACCTCTCGGTTAGCAGAAAGGTAAACGCTGCTGTTGCCCCATAGCGGTCTGCTGTAACTGAGGTTGATCAAACGCGTGCGGGTGCCGTCCCCTGCACGCACATCAAAATAACCTGCGCCTAGATTCCCGTACTGGTTGAGGTTCAGACTCAGCGTCACCTGCTCACTGCTCCTGCTAAGTTGCATGTCGCGCCGATCGATGCGCGTCAGGTCGGCGTAATCGCCATGGCGTTGCAGGCGCTGGTAGCTGAACCCCAGGCGTTGACTGTTGTATTGATAACCCAGGGCGGTTTGCTGACCTTGGCTACCTTCGAAACGGCTTTGAGCAAGCGCAGCATTGAGCACCCCGAACTGCCCTAAGCGCACGTTCGCCCCCAGGCCGCCGAGCATCAGGGACTCGGCCGTTTGCGCATGGGCCTCCAGCGTGAAGGTGTCGCTCAGACCGTGGCGCAGGCTGGCCGAAGCCACGCCTGGGCCGTAACCGAAGTCGCGCACCCCGTAGTCTCGCCTGAGGCTGCCGGCTGCCACCGCGTAGTCAGTCAGACCTTTTTGCAACAGGTTGCTGGTCACGTAGAACGGCAGGGTCGTGGAGACTTGCCGGCCCAGGGTGTCGGTGGTCACCACCACTGCCTCGCCAGCACCGTTGATGAAAGGGACGTTGGTCAGGGTGTAGGGGCCGGGTTGCAATTCGGTGGTGCTGGTTCGATAACCATTGATGAAAAGCTCAAGGGACGTTGGCACGGCCGCTTCGCCTGCAAAGGCGGGCAACGGGTAGGTCACAAGATCTGGCCGGGCGGCAAAGTCCCTGGACAGCTGCAGCCCACCCACGCGCACCGAGCTGCTCCAGGGCAAGGCGGCAGTGATCAGGTCGCCGGCCTCGAAGGTCAGCAACCGTTGCTCGTCGGTGAAGCGCCAGGTGGTGTCGTAACGCAGGAACCCATCACCCGTGCCACTGCGTGTCACACCGTTGAACGAATGCCGCCACTGGCCCGTGCTGGAGACGGTGCCCCAACTGTCGAACATGCGCAGCTCATTCCAGGCGGCGAGGTAGGTGCCGCTGTCGTCGGTATCGTTCAGGTACAGGTCATAATTGAACACGGCACCGAAGCTGCTGCGCGCATCGGTAGGCGGGTAAAGCGTGCGCTCACCGACTTGCTGATCCGGCAACCAGCCTGGGGGCACATCCAGCAGCAGTTGCTGGTTCTGGCTGTCATATTCGGCATGCATCCCCGCAACGGCGTCCAGCGCCACGTCGCCCGAGGGGTCGCCGGGCAGCGCAAGGCCTGCTGCACGCAGCACCTCACTGTCTATGTAAAGGCGCCCGGCTCTTTGTTGCACCGGCACCAATTCAGCCTTAGGCATCTGGTTCACCGTGAGGTCCAGGTACAAGGTGGCATCGGCAACCGCCGACAGCTCCGTGGGGGGCGGCGGCAGGTCGTCCGCCAGCACCAGGGTTGAGCCGGCCAGGGCCAGCCCCAGACACCCCAGGCGCTTCGTCGCGAACCTCTTCACGCATCGGTCCTGACCATTGTCGGGCCCTCCCTGGCCCCGTGACTTGCCTGTGACTTACCGGCCCTGGCTGATGACGGTCGCCTCACCCTGGCCGTTGACCCGCCCCTTGAGTACCCCCCCGGCACCCACGGTCAGCGGCGCCGGCCAGCGCATGCTGGCCCCAGGCAATACATAGCCCAGCAGTCCTTCTGCAACAGGCTTGGCCTGGTTGCCTTGCTGCACCACCACATCGGTCAAGCGTGCATGCACAGGGCCAGTGTTTCGCAACTCGATATACGGCTTGCCCTGAACCATGACCGGCTGCCAAGTCAGCTGCGGCTTGCCTACCCCCTGCTCGTTGCGCTCGCCGTTCGGGTCCGGGCGACCCCAGAGGCCCTCCCCGTAAACGAATAGCGGCACCGAGTAGCGCATTTGCAGGCGAATCGCGGCCGTGGTGCCGGCCTCGGCCTTGTCCACTGGCACTGCTGGCGGAATCTCATCGATGATGATGCGGTAGGCCTGTTCCTGGCCGGCGGGTGCCGCACCGGTGCGGGTCAGGCGAATGAGTTGCTTCTGACCGGGTGCGACAGTGGCGACCGGAGGGCTGCCGATGATTTCACGTTGCGCGCTGAACTGCTCCTCGAAGCGGCCTTGACGCCAGGCAAACACCCGCACTTGAAGGCTTGCCGCCACTGTGCCGCGATTCTCCAGCCACAGCGCCCCAGCCTTCTGCCCCGCTTCCAATACAGGGTCGATGGGCCAGATCAGTACGGACGTGGCGGCCAACGCCGGCTGGCCACCCACACTGCACAGCAGTAACAAGGCCCGGATCCATTTGCTGCGTGCTCTCATGTAGCCCTCCCTGGGACGGTATGTTGGCGAATCGACCGGTCACCAGGTCAATGTCACCTGGACTACGTCGGTATAGGTGCCGGCAGGCACCGTTCCGGGTAGTTGAAGCCTTCGGTAGACAGGCAACCTTACAGCTGCAGGGTCGGCATAACTCACGTTCACGTTCTGCCCAATGCCGATGCCCTGCGCCAATGCAGCATCCTGGTACAACTGGTAGGGCACTACCTGCGTGCCTCCCGTACGCTTGAGGTTTCGCATGCCTGCGTTGGCGTTCTGGCCAGCATCCAGGCTCATGCTCAACACGACCCCAGGCGTGCATTGCAGCGACACGCTCGAACCGCCCATTGCCGTACTCAACACGGCCGTGGACAAGGCCGACTGCGTACCGTAGTTCAGGGTGCCGTACTGCGTGGCGCCCCCTGTGACCAGACAACCGGCGACAACCTGCGCGTTCACCGTAAAGGTACTGGTGGTGGCTGCACCCAGCGGGCCAGCCAGCATCAGCAGACAGCCGGCAACGCTCCCTGTACGCCAGACGCGCATGTCTCAGAACGTCAGCTCGACGGCGACGGTGTCGGTATAGACACCCGCAGGCAACCCGGCCTTGCCACGCGCTTGCCCATAGAGATTGACGGTTTGCGCTACCCCGGTGCTGGTCGGCAATGTGATCGTGCCGTCGATGGCCAGCAACTGCGTGCGCCCCGCATCGGTATAGAAGTCATAGGGAACGAAATTGCCGGCGCCGTCTGCCAGAGCACGGGTGCCACCGGTGGACTGGCCATCGTGGGCGCCTGCGCGTACCCGAATGGCGGGCACCGTGCCCGCGGAACACAGCACGCTCAGTGCCCCGCCGCTGCCGCCGAGTACCTGCGCGTTGGCCGTACCGAACAAGGCATCCTGAGTACCGAAGTTGAGGCTGCCGAAATTCAGGCCTGAGGTGCCAGAACTGCCGTTGACCTGACAAGCCGCAATCAGGGTCAGTGTCGAGTTGATGGTACCTGTGACGGTGGCTGCCGGCGCCTGGGACGCCAGCGCCATGCCCAGCCCGGCGAGGATACAGCGTGAGAGGTGGGTTCGCATCGATATCTCCTTGATGGGTTACCAGTCCAGGGTCACTCTGAGGGTGTCGCGATAAAGGCCAGCGGGTAGCGCACGAGGCTGTGCGACCAGCACGCCGTAAATGGGAATAGGCATTTGCCGAGTGCTGTTGATGACAAAGGGCCGAGCCTGGCCGACCGGGTAGTGGCTGCGGCCCGCTGGATCGACAGCCAGTTGGTACGGGATCAGTTCGCGCCCATTGCTCAGGCGACGTATTCCGTCATCGCCGTTCATGCCAGCGTTGATACTCACCTTGAATGCACGCACCTCAGGCGTACAACTGATCTGCAAGCGGCCTTGGGTGCCAACGTCATCTACCCGGCTGCGAACAGGTTCTTCCCAGTTGGGGCCGCGGGCACCGAAATCCATCAATCCAGGGTTGGCCAGTGTCGCAGGTTGCGTTTCATCACTACTGATCTGGCAAGCAGCACTGATGATCAGTTGCGCCTGGATGAAGCCGGTGGTGGTGCCATGCGCCGCGCCGCCCGGTATGAGCAATGGGCCGAGCGTCAGCAGCAGCATTGATGATCGGTTCACAGCTTCACATCCTTGTGCATGGGTTTACCTACCAAGTGACCGTCACTTTGAGCAGGTCGGTATACCGCCCTGCCTCAGGGGCCCAGGCCAGCTTGTCCAACCTTGCGTACAACGGCAGGTCTACCTGGCCGCTGCCAGGCACCCGTGACGACTGCGGCTCATCGACCATCAACGGCTGGCGTCCGGCGGCATCCCGGTACAGCCGGTAGGGAATGGGTCTGGCACCGGAGCCTGAGATAGCCAGGAACCGCACGGCCCCGCTCCCACCATGCTGGCCGGCGTCCACACGTACCTGGTAAGGCGTGTCCGGATTACACGCCAGGCGGGGTACAGAGGGCCCCAACAGCGTCCCACTTCGAGGGGCCTGCGGCCCATCCAATCGTGACACTGCGCCAAAGTCGATGCGCCCAAGTGCCTGTGCACCGGCTTCCCGGGCAGGGGTGACGAGCATGCAGCCACGCTCTACCAAAACCCTCACTTCGACCAGAAAATCTGCCGCCAGGACACTGCCAACCGACAGCAGGCCCAGGAGGGCGGCAAATAAGTGCTTGTTCACGTCCGCGTCCCTGTCACTCACACTGTTTCAAGACTAGCAGCGGGCTTACCTTCAAACCGGCCGACCCACCTGTTTTTTGGTATTAGCAAAAAAGCAGTAACGGCCGTGGCCACACCTGGACGGTGCGTGGAGGCCTTCACGCGAGGTTCGTTTCAACGGCCAAAGCAAGGCAGGCCAAGCGATATTCTGATAGGGTGTATCACCACCATCCTGCCCCAGACCCATGCGGCATGCAGGGTCCCAAATGACAGGAGCGTTTTCTTCGATGACTACCGACCGAACACTTGCCCAGGCGATCGAACGTTGCGCTCAGGAGCCTATTCAAGTGCCGGGTAGCGTTCAGCCTCACGGGTTTGTCCTGGTGCTCGATCTCGAGCATCTGCAGATCCTGCAGGTGAGTGAAAACATCGTGCAGTGGCTGGGCACGCCCGCCGACACACTGCTCGGCCGCAGCTTCGACGAGATCGTCCAGGCCGGCTTCGACATGCGCCAGCACCTGGCGCGGCTGCCCGAGGACGAAGTCTTTCCTTTCCATATCGGTGATGTGCGCTTGCACGACAAAGCACCTTGGCGCAAGGAGCTCCATCTGCTGGCACACCGGCATGACCAAGTGCTGGTCGTCGAGTTCGAGCCGCTCAGAGTGCCCGAGGACTTGACTGCCCAAGGTGACTACTACCCATTGGTACGCACCTTCGTCAGCAGCCTTCATCTGGCGGGCAGCCTGGAGGAGTTGCTTGAGCAGACCGTGGCTCAGCTCAAGCGCGTGACCGGCTTCGGACGGGTCAAGGCCTATCGCTTCGATGCCGACGGCAATGGTGAGGTACTGGCCGAGGTTGCCGACCCGGGTTATCCAAGCTTCCTGGGCCTGTGCTTTCCTGCTTCGGATATACCGCGCCAGGCGCGTGAGCTCTATCGGGTCAACCGCATCCGCGTCATCGAAGATGCCAACTATCAGCCGTCACCCTTGATACCGCCGCTCAACCCAATCACTGGCAACCCGCTGGACATGAGCTTCACGAGCCTGCGTAGCGTATCGCCCGTGCACCTGCAATACATGCGCAACATGAATACACTGGCATCGATGTCCTTGTCCATCGTGGTGGATGGCCAGTTGTGGGGGCTCATCTCCTGCCATCACGCACAACCGCGACCGGTGGCTCTGCGCACGCGTACCGCTTGCGAGCTGCTGGCCAGCGTACTGTCGCTGCAGATCGAATCCCGTGAAGCCCACGCCAGCACCCGTCAGTTACTGGAACTACGCCAGTACATCGTGCGGATGATTTCTTCCATGGCCGACCACGACAGTGTCAGCGAAGGTCTGCGTGCTTTACCCGATGTACTCATGGCCTTTGCAGGCGCCCAAGGCGCTGCGATCATTTCGGCCGAGCACTGCGAGCTGGTCGGAATCACCCCGCCAGAGGCGCAGGTCAACGCGCTGGTACATTGGCTGGCCCGCCAAGGTGAGGATGTGTTCCAGACGGATAATGTACGCCGTGACGTCAGTGAGCTGCCCGAACTGGCCGAGCATGCCGGCGGCGTGCTGGCCGTGGCCATCTCTAAAATCCACTCGCACTACCTGCTGTGGTTCCGGCCTGAGCAGGTGCGCAGCGTCCAATGGGCCGGGCAGCCTACCAAGGAAATCGCACCGTTAGGCAACCTCGCGCCTCGTCATAGTTTCGAACGCTGGCAGGAGCAACTGCATGGTTACTGTGCCCCGTGGGACCCGCTGGTCATCGAAGGCGTGATGGAGTTGCGCACTGCGGTCTTGGGTATCGTGCTGCGCAAGGCTGAAGAACTGGCGCAGATGGCCAACGAATTGCGCCGCTCCAACAAGGAGCTCGAGGCCTTCTCGTACAGTGTTTCCCACGACCTGCGTGCGCCCCTGCGCCATATCGCGGGCTATACGGAGCTGCTCGGCGAGATCGAAGGCGCCGGCTTGAGTGAACGTGGCAAGCGGTTCTTGCAACACATCGGCGAGGCTGCCCATTTTGCCGGCAATCTGGTCGACAATTTGCTACATTTCTCGCAGATGGGCCGCTCTGCCCTGCGCATGTCGGACGTGGACCTCAACGCCCTGGTCGAAGCCATTCGCGCCGAACTGGCCCCCGACTACGCCGGGCGTGAGATCATCTGGGACATCGCGCAGCTGCCTCGCGCCTACGGTGACCCGGCATTCATCAACCTGGCATTGAACAACCTGGTGGCCAACGCCATCAAATACACCCGTGGACGTACACCTGCCCGTATCGAGATCACCGCAGTGCAGCATCCAACCGAGACCGAGGTCTGTGTCCGGGATAATGGCGTGGGCTTCGACATGGCCTATGCCAACAAGCTGTCCGGCGTCTTCCAGCGTTTGCATCGCATGGAGGATTTCGAAGGTACGGGCATCGGCCTGGCCAGTGTTCGCCGCATCATTGAAAGGCACGATGGCCGTGTCTGGGCCGAAGGCCAGATCGACAAAGGCGCCAGTTTTCATTTCACATTACCGCGCCCATCCGCGACGCACTGAGGCACCGCACTATCATGCTAAAACCCATCCTGCTGGTCGAGGACAACCCTCGAGACCTGGAGCTGACGCTCCTGGCCCTGGAACGCAGCCAGTTGGCCAATGAAGTCATCGTGCTGCGTGACGGCGCAGATGCCCTGGATTACCTGTTGCGCCGCGAGGCCTACGCCGACCGCGACGACGGCAACCCTGCCGTGATCTTGCTCGACCTCAAGCTGCCGAAAGTCGATGGCCTGGAAGTACTGAAGGCGTTGCGTGCCTCCCCGGATCTGCGCAGTATTCCGACCGTGATGCTGACTTCGTCCCGCGAAGAGCCCGACCTGCTGCGCGCTTACGAACTGGGCGTCAACGCCTACGTGGTCAAACCCGTCGAGTTCAAGGAGTTCGTTGCCGCCATTTCCGACCTGGGCATCTTTTGGGCAGTACTCAACGAGCCACCACCCGGCTCGTTGCGCTTGAACCGTCGCGGCAACTGAGGCCTGCACCACGATGCAGTCTACCCCGCTGAACCTACTGATGATCGAAGACAGCTCGATGGACGCCGAGCTCACCCTGATGCGCCTCGAGCGTAGTGGGCTGCGCATCCAGTCTCACCTGGTCTTCGATCACAACGGCGTCGAGCATGCCCTTCGCGAAGGGCACTATGACCTGATTCTGTGTGATTGCGTACTGCCTGGTTCATCCGGCACCGAAGTGCTTTCGATAGCCCAGCGCCTGGCCCCTGATGTGCCCTTCATTTTCCTCTCCGGTATCTATGGAGAGGAACATGCGGTAGAGATGATCCGCCTGGGCGCCACCGATTACGTGCTCAAGAAAAACCTGCCGCTGTTGCCCAAGGCTGTGCGCCGTGCACTCACCGAGGTGCAGGAGCGCCAGCGCAGACGCCGTGCCGAAGAGGCCTTGGCGGAGGTTGAAGCACGCGCGCGCATCGCTATCACCGCTGCGGGCATGGGGACCTGGGACTTGAGGCCTCAGGAGGGCCTGCTGGCGTGGGATGAACGCTGCAAGGCGTTGTTCGGCCTGCCGCTGGACACCGAGATGAGCCTGGAGGTGTTCTACGCTGGCATCTATCCAGACGACGTCGAGATGGTTCGCAAAGCTGTCGACTTGGCCATGCTTCCTGAAAGTGGCGGCAACTATCGCATGGAGTTTCGCATCGTGCCGCCCGATGGCCAAGAGCCACGGTGGGTACTGAGCAGTGGCCAGAGCCAGTTCGTGGACGGCAAGTGCGTGCGTTTTTCAGGCGTTCTTCAGGATGTTCACACCCAGCGCGTGGCCACTCAGGCATTGCGCCAACTCAACGAAATGCTCGGCGAGCGCGTCGAGCGACGTACCCGTGAGCGCGATCGTGCCTGGGAGCTCTCCCAGGACCTGCTGGCTGTGCTCAACCACGACTTGACACCGGTGGCGCTAAACCCGGCCTGGGAAGCCAGCCTGGGCCTTTCGCGGGAACGCCTGAGCCAGTCTTCGCTGCTGCACCTGTTGCCGGAGGCCGATCAGGAACTGCTGCTGACGGAGCTGGCGTCGCTGGCCCATGGGCGCACCAGCGCCCGATTCGTTGGCCGGATTCTCCACGCAGGCGGCCAGCAGCGCTGGCTGTCATGGGTCGTGGTACCCGAAGACACCCTGCTCTACGTGGTCGCGCGGGACATTACCAGCGAACGTGAAACTGCAATGGGCTTGGCCGAAGCCAACGCCCGTCTGCGTGAGCAAATCAGCGAGCGTGAGCGTATCGAGGCCGCCCTGCAACAGATGCAGCGCCTGGAGGCGGTGGGCCAGCTCACCGCGGGCGTGGCCCACGACTTCAACAACTTGCTTACCGTGATCCTGACCGGGGCGAGCTTTCTGGAGCGCGACCTGGTGAAGGCCGATGTCGAGAAGGCACGAACCCGGCTTACCCATATCAGGGAAGCGGGTGAACGCGGAGCCAAGCTGACCTCGCAATTGCTGGCATTTTCCAGGCGCCAACGGCTCGAACCTGTGCCGCTGAACCTGAACCGCACGCTTGATGGCCTCGAAGAACTGCTACGCCGCACCCTGGGCGGCAATGTCTCCGTACGCCTGGATCTGGACAAATCGCTCTGGCAGGCGCTTACAGACCCGACCCAGACCGAGATGATCATCCTGAACCTTGCGATCAACGCCCGCGATGCCATGCCGGAGGGTGGGCAATTGACCTTGTCCACGCGCAACACGCGCATTGACGACTTGCCACGCCGCCCGGAAGATCCGGACCCTGGCGAGTACGTCATGATGAGCATTCGCGACACGGGGTGCGGCATGAGCGAAGAGGTACTGGCCAAGGTCTTCGAACCGTTCTTCACCACCAAGGACATCGGCAAGGGCTCTGGCCTGGGCCTGGCGCAGGTCTTCGGGTTTGCCAAGCAGTCGGGCGGCGGTGTGCGTATTGATACCGCACCGGGTAACGGTACCGAAGTGGCCGTCTATTTGCCTGCGGTAAAGGACCAGGTCGCTAGCGAACCGGAACCGCTGCCATCGACCCATACCATTACCGAAAGCGGTTACAACCGTAACGTGCTGCTGGTGGATGACGACCATCTGGTGCGCGACATGCTGGGCGATGTCCTGCGCCAATATGGGTACCAGGTTCGCCAGGCACACAGTGGGGAGCAGGCACTGGCCCTGCTGGACGATGATATCGACTTGCTACTCACCGACTTCGCCATGCCTGAGTTCAATGGCGCTCAGCTGGCCATGGCGGCGAGAGAGCGCTACCCCAAGCTGCGCGTGGTGTTCCTTACGGGTTATGCGGAGCTTCAAGGGCTAGACCTGCCCGATAGCCTGGTCATTCAAAAGCCAGTACAAGCTGACGAACTCGCCAGGGCACTGAACGAGATGCTGGGTACAGCGACCTGAAGCATTGCGCCACGGTTCGCCCAGCGCGGCTTCCGAGAGGAGGTGCATTACAAGATGCGCCTCTCGATCAAAAGCCACTTGCCAAAAAATCCCGAATCGCAGAAACGACGAATTCAGCGCTGGTAGCCCATGCACTGAAAAAGAAATGTAGAAAAATGGCAGGGGCGGCTGGATTCGAACCAACGCATGGCAGGATCAAAACCTGCTGCCTTACCGCTTGGCGACGCCCCTGTATCGGATGCAGCTGAAGCTGCTCTGAAGATTCCAAGTAACTGACAACGCGTTGTTGTCTTGGAATGCGCGGCACTTTATCAACAATGTTTGGGTTTGGGAAGCCCTCTGATAAAAAAATTACCAAAAAACAGCGAGTTAGTCTTCAGCAGCGGTTGAGCGCTACCGTTCGTCGCATTCCTGCCCCTTCTCGTCAACGCAATCGCAAACCTTCATTCCAATGGTTATCGCCACTGTCATGCCCCAAGGAGGATGCCATGCCCGTATCACACGATTTGTACCAAGACCTGCACTACCCTCGCGAAATCGTTCAGCAACGTCGCCAGACCGATAAGGACCTGGACCGTTTGCTCGACGAATACGTCGACATCGATAACCAGGTGCTGGCCGCCGAATCCATCTCGGCAGGCAATTTCGAGGACGACGACCTTCGTCGCCTCAAGGAGCGCCGGTTGGCCGTGAAATACATGATCGAGAGTCAGCTGCAACTCAAAGCATGAGCTGCCCGTAGGCTGTGACCTATCGCAGCAAGCGATCAGTCGGTGTCACTTTCTCGATTGGTCACACAGCCCAGGCTGGTGCAAGATCCTCGCTACCGTCTGTTACAAGGAAACGAGCCATTGCCCGCCTGGTTACCTGCCCCGCTGCGCCACCTTGGCAAGCGCCTTCGTCATCGTGCAGTGGCGCCGAGCAACGATTTGGCTGCCGCCTTCGATGACAAGGCGCGTCGATGCGGCTTCACGCTTAGCGAGAGCCAACGTCAGGCCATCATCTGCCTGTCCCAGCAGGTCGAACAGCACAGGACGGGGCAAGCGACGGGCGTGTACCTATATGGCCCGGTCGGTCGGGGTAAAAGCTGGTTACTCGACAGCTTTTTTCAATGGGTGCCCAACCCATCGAAACTGCGCTGGCACTTCCACGACTTCTTTGCCCGCCTGCATCACGGCGTGCACCGCCACCAAGCGACGGGCAATGCCATTGGCATCACGCTCGACGAGTTGATCGGACAAAACGACATCCTGTGCTTCGACGAATTTCATGTGCATGACATTGGTGATGCCATGCTACTGACTCGATTGTTCGAGGCCCTGTTCGCACGGGGCACGTTGCTGGTGCTCACCAGCAACTACGCACCTGAGGGGCTGTTGCCCAATCCGCTTTACCATCAGCGGTTCCAGCCTGTGATCGACCTGATCAACCATTGCATGGTCATCAGGGAAGTCGGCGGTGAAACGGATTTTCGCAGCCTGCCGGTCAACCGGGCGCTGCAACGTTTCACGCAGGGCCGTTATGTCTGGCCCGGGACCGGTGCGCAGCGCCAGTCCCTGCACATGCCGAAGGGCCACGGCGATACCCTCATGGTCAATAATCGCCCACTACGCGTGCAGGGCGCTGAGGGTGACCAGATCAGGTTCACCTTCGAAGACCTGTGCGAGCAGCCCACAGCCGTGATCGATTATCTGGCATTGGCTCGGCGATATTCGCACTGGATCATCGAGGGCCTGGACGGTTTGGAGGCGTGTTCGATTGCTGCCCAGCAGCGTTTCGTCAACGTGGTGGACGTGCTCTACGACCAGGATCGGCAACTGACCCTCATTGGCTCGCGCCCGCTGGCGGAAAGTCTCGAGGGATCGCTGCCAGACCTGATGCGCACCCGCAGTCGCCTTGGCCAGCTACAGCAAATGGGCCCCGCAGGCGCCGAAGGCTGAGCAGGGTCGGATTTGCCTTCTCAGCTTGCCCGCGCAAGCCCTGACAGCACCGCTTCGATTTCTTGGAGCACTGCCGGATCGTCCACTGTAGAAGGCGGCGTGTACGCTTGGCCATCGGCGATCTTGCGCAGCACCGCGCGAAGAATCTTGCCAGATCGGGTCTTGGGCAGACGCTTGACCAATCGGACTTGATTGAAGCAGGCCAAGGCGCCAATCTCCTCGCGGACGCTGGCCACGAGATCGACCAGCAGCTGCGATTCAACGATGCCGGCGCCGTCCTTGAGCACCACCAATGCCAATGGCACCTGCCCTTTGATGTCATCGTGAACGCCGATCACTGCACACTCGGCGACAGCAGCATGACGCGCGACTAGATCCTCCATCTCACCTGTAGAAAGACGATGCCCGGAAACGTTGATCACATCGTCCGTGCGACCCATGATGTAGACGAACCCGTCTTCATCGAGATACCCGCCGTCACCTGTGTGATAGTAGCCAGGGTACGTGCTCAAGTAGGCCTGGACATAGCGCGAGTGATCGCCCCACAACGTCTGGCTGCAGCCTGGCGGCAACGGCAGGGCGATGACGATTGCGCCCTGGTGATTGGGGCCGGCCAGATGCCCTTCGTCATCCAGCACCTGCACGTGGTACCCAGGCACCGCACGATTGCTCGACCCTGCTCTTGCCGCGCTCCCCTCGAGCCCCACGCAGGGCGCAGTCACCGGCCAGCCGGTCTCGGTCTGCCACCAGTGATCATGCACCGGCTTGCCGCTTACCCGTTCCAGCCATTGATGGGTACTGGAATCGAGTTTTTCGCCTGCCAGGAACAACTGGCGCAGTGAACTCAGGTCATGCTTGCGCAGCAGTTCGGCGTCAGGGTCCTCCTTGCGGATGGCACGCATGGCTGTGGGCGCACAGAACAGCGCATTGACCTTGTACTGCTCCACTACGCGCCAGTAGGCAGAAGCATCCGGCGTGCGGATGGGCTTGCCTTCGTAGAAGACGCTCGTGCAGCCGCACATCAGCGGCCCATACACGATCAACGAGTGCCCCACCACCCAGCCCACGTCGGAGATACCCCACCAGACATCGCCTGGCTGCATGCCGTAGACGGTGCGCATGGCATAGTGCAGCGCAACGGCATTACCGCCATTCTCGCGAACGATGCCTTTGGGTTTACCGGTGGTTCCTGAGGTGTACATGATGTTATGGGGCGTACCATCTGTTAGGTGAAGTGCTAGCATCTCCTCATACCCACCCCACTCAGCTGGCTAGCCCCAGCCACCTCCCACGAAATCTGCTCTTGAAAGGACCTACTCATGCACCTGATCTGGGCAACCGAGGATTATCAGCTCTCAGGCCGTCCCCTAGCTGGGATGCCAATTCTCCTATGGGACACAATGGAGAGCTGCATCCCTGTAAATGACTTTTACAGAAGTCACCTGACAAGAGCACAAATAAGCTCAGGTGATTCATGGAACGCAACTGGCCAGGCTCTTTACGACTTCTTCTCATTTTTACAGGCCCACAACCTAGACTGGTGGGACGTAGATAGAGAGGAGTCCAAAACACTACTAAGCGCGTATCGCGATTATTGCTTCACTGAGCACAATCACGGAAGAAACACAGTCAGACACCGCATGCATTACGTCTGTAAATTCTATGAATATGCGTATAAAAGGAACTGGATTTCAAACCTCCCCCACGACTTCGAAGTTAGATCCGCAAAGACCGGAAGCGGGTTCTTAGCTCACGTTGACGCGCGCGGCAACAAGGTAAAAGCTAACGATGCGATGCCCCGCAAGCTTAAAACCCTCCCAAAATATTTAACTAGAGACCAGATCAAAGCATTCATTAGCTCCATTCAAAACGTACACCACCGAATGCTCGTAAGCTTTGCGCTGCGCACGGGTCTGCGCCGGATGGAGCTTGCCACCATCCCTATTGATTACATCAAAAAAGCATTGCGCGACCGGGGAAAAACTCGAAATATTTTCCTCCGCCTTGATCCATCTGACGGGTTTGGGATAAAAACTAAAAGAGGTACAATTAGAGATGTATACGTGAGTCGAAAATTCCTACTTCAAGTTGACCAGTACATTACTCAGCATCGCGGCGAAAGATGCTCACTAGGGGCTGGCGACAGCGGAAGACTGTTTCTGAACCAAAATGGCCAGCCTTACGCCAATGAAGGAAAAGGGTTAGAAAAAATTGTGCGTGACATCGGAAAAAAAATAGGGTTGGATGTACACCCACACATGCTGCGACACTCTTACGCCACCCACACGTTGATTTCTTTGCAGCGGTCCCGACTCGACCTAGACCCACTAATCTATCTGAGCAGCCAACTTGGCCACAGCTCGATAGAAACAACCAGAATCTACTTACACATTGCAAATGATTACGTCGACAATGCTGTACTCCAGTATGACGACGAACTGAATGAAATAGGATCAGCTGATGGGTAGAAAAAAGAAATTCAGCACTACCGACATATCCATTCCTGAGATAGACGGTAGCCTCAAATTCAAGAACCCAAGCATTCAGGAACTCATTGCTAATCCGATTGTGGAAATACCACCTAACACCTTCCAACGGGCAAGCCTCAGCTTTGCGGAGTGGTACGGCGGAAAAATTGATGCAATCACCTATATCTGCCACGTTCAAATTCTTCGTTTTTTTGCCAAACAAGATAAGGAACTGGAAGTATATACAGTATGCTCAGTCTACACCTCAATCACGAGGATGCTTGATTTTGCGGCGCTACGAGCTAATGCCCTAGATAGCATCCTCACACCACAAGATATCAATCGCCAGTTCCTCGATGAGTTCATTCGCCACCTATCAAGCCACGGAGGGGCTATCACCTCTCATCGTAATCACTACGCTCATGTTAAGTGCTTACTGGTACCGCTGGGGCGCCGTGGCATCATAGAAGTTGTTACTCATGGGAAAGACAAGACCTTTCCAACGAATCCCTTCCCGAATAGCAACAAACTTCAGCAGGGCGAGACACCACTCACCAACAAAGAAAAAAAAGCAGCCATTAAGGCACTGCGAGCAGCAATTCTTCCGATTTGGGATCTTCACCAACCACTCACAAGCGATCTGATTAGCTATTGTTTGTTGGTAGTTGCGTTTCACACGGGACGAAACACGACACCGCTACGTGAGATGACATCCGACTGCCTCAGGCCGCACCCTAAAGATAATACATATTTCCTATCTCTCTGGAAGAACCGCGGACACAATACGAGCAAAATAATACTACAAAGCAACAACGATGGCGAAGGAGGAACGGAGTCAACGACTTCAATTAGGTTCAGTGTCGAGCGTTTAATACGGCAAGTCATTTTCAGAACCGCCTTACTTCGCAATCAGCATCCAGAATTCGATGACTGCATTTGGTTGTATCATAGCCAAGAATATCAAACCGTGGGCACTGTCAAGCGGCTGTCCCCCCGAGCAATAAGCTCGGCAACCACAAAGCTAGTGTCAACGCATGGACTAACCGACGCAAATGGGGACCCCCTCAGACTGAATATCAGCCGTTTCAGAAAGACATTTGCGAACCGGGTTTATGAAATTCTAGACGGTGATATTTATGGGGTCGCAAGTGCATTAGGCAATACCGCCAGGGTAACAGATACTAACTATTTGGCAGCATCACTGGAAAGCAAAAAGAAATGGCGATTTATGGGGGAAATTCTGGTGAGCGAATTGCTGACAAAAACAATTGGAGCCACCTATCACCAAACTCCCGTTGCGAAGTGCTCCAATGGCAGCAACACCCCGGACCCGAACGAGAAGCAAGGGCTCTGCACTAGCTTTCTTAATTGTTTAAGATGTAGGCACTTTGTGATTACTGCTGAAGATCTCTATAAGCTTTTCAGCTTTTACTTTCGGATATACAGTGAGCGCAATATAATCTCGAAACACCGCTGGGAAAAGGAACTCTCCCACATACCCAGGCTTATTGATATTTATGTAATCGCGGAAGGCCTCCGCCGGGGTATTTTCAAGCAGCAACAGGTTGATGACGCTAAAGCTCTTGCTCACAAAAACCCTCATCCATTTTGGAGCGCCGATACAATCCCCACCCTAGAGGTAATTGCGTAATGGAATCTATTGCACCCCCTTCCGAGCCATTTTTCCCCAAACCAGTGGACTTCAGCAAAACCTCGATTGACTACCAGAACCGTCTAATAGTGTCTGCCGTAGTGATTGACGGCGAGTTTGTTATTTTAAGTCGTTTCGGCGACGACACCTGGCACTTTAACAACACCCCAACCAACACAGGAAAATATCCATCCTCGATTCAGTTTGAAATCTACCCTGAAGTTTACCGACAAACAATAAAAGAAGTTGCCTTCTGCTATTTAACTCGCGGCCGTGACAGCCGACGCAAAGCTCAAGAAAGTTCAGCCCATCGATTTGTAGTATCCCTGAATCCTTTCATTAAATATTTGGAAAGACTAGGACTACCTGACATTCAAAAACTTCAACAACCCATATTCAGCAACTTCGTGCATGAAAGCAGAAGCTTGATCAGCGACATTACAAAAAAACCACTCGGCAAATCGGCCCTTGTACAACGCTTCGTAGGAGTTGAGGCGCTTTATGAGTTGAGCCAGTATACCAAAACGCCCTTGATCGAACATCCTTGGCCAGACTCTTCAGCTGTGATTCTTGCGAATAGAACTGGGGCAAACGCCCCTCACAAACACCAGAGCTTAACACCACTGATCCCAGACGACATTTTCTGTGCAATGTTCAAAAAAGCACATGATCAGGTAGAGAAGGCTGATTACTTGCTCAACCTGAGAGACGAAATGGAGAAGATAAATAAATTGCCAATCACTGAGGGAAAACAACGAACCCTAAAAAACAAAACGCTTTTGAAATTAGGTTACCCCCACAAACCTTTTGATCTAAGAAAAGAACTAACTGACCTTCGAACTTCTTGCTACATCATTATCGCTGCGACATCAGGATGTCGCAATCATGAGCTAGCTAATCTACAGAACGGATCTCATCATAAAACCGAAGATGATGATGGCGAAATATATCATTGGATGAGAGCCGTGTCGGAAAAAACCTATGCTGGACCTTCCGACTGGATGGTACCACCCGTTGCCGTCCGAGCGATTCGAATAATGGAGCGGTGGGCGGAGCCCTATCAAAAGAAGATTGCAATAGAGATTGCAGCACGACGCAAAGCCAATCCTCGCGATCCGGAAATAGCACGTGCCGCGAAGCATGCTAAAGCGTTGTTTCTTGCAACCAACAAATCTGGAGGTGTTGAAGGATGCCGTTCCCTCGGCAACTCAGGGTGGAATGTTCGCCTTCAAGAGTTTGTTGATAGTGCGGGATTGAACTGGGAAATAACAACGCACCAGTTTCGTCGAAAATTTGCAAACTATGCTGCCCACAGCAAATTTGGCGACCTCCGCTATTTGAAAGAACATTTCAAGCACTGGTCCATGGACATGACTCTGCTATACGCGATGGATGATACTTGGGGTCAACACTTTGACCTTGACTTGCTTTTCGAGGTAGAGAGTGAGGAGCAATTGATTAAAGAGGGAGTGGTTTCGCAGTGGATCGACGAGAAAAATCTCGGAGGCGGGTACGGTCGAAGCCTGAAAGGCTGGCAACGCGATCCCCTGAATCTGGCAATTTTTCCGGATCACGCGACGATGATCAAATCGATTGCTGAGAGCACTGCGATCCGAAGCAATGGCCATTCATGGTGTACAGCCGATGACACCGGGTGCGTTGGAAATACCGTGGAACGGAGCCGCTGCGGTGACTGTACCAACGCGGTTATTGGCAAGGAGCACGCGCCCATCTATCAAGCACTCTATGGCAACCTACAGAATCTTCTCGACTGTAAGGACATTGGCGAGCCAGGTATCATACGCGTCAACAGGGATCTCAAGCGTTACGCCGCAGTGCTTGGTGATCTTGGTATCAATGTGGAGACTAACCTTGGACAAGCCACGTAAGCCGCATCAAGACCGAGAAAAAGAAATCTTGCTGGCTGCGGCCGCCATCGAGAAGGGCCGATCCAAGATTGGTGAAACTAAGGTCAGCATCTCGGCCGTAGCTCGCGAGCTTGGAATTTCGCCAGCCCTCATTCACAACCATTATCCAAAAGCTGCCGAAGACATCCGTCTGCGCCAGGGTAGATCTAGCCGTATGCAGCGTGACGTGAAACACGATCAGCTGAAGGAAGAGCGGAAAAAAAGCGCGGATTACCGAGAAGAGATCAAAGAACTTCGCCTTCAGGTCGCGAAACTGGCCTCACTGAATGAAATGCTTGTCCTCGAAAACCGAAAACTGAAAGCGCAAATGGAAAACTCGAACATCGTCGACATTAGGAAAAACTGACTCGGATGTGCCCTCAGAGCCCAGCCCGCCTAGACCTGCGCTCCTCAGCCTATCGATCAGAGACTGCGGACCACGAGCGTGCAAGCCCCCGCATTCATAGATGATTACGGCTGTGTTCAAGTCACCCAGGCGTGGTGAAGGGACCGTAGATGCAGACTATGAATCTATTTACCCGTTCCACGGAAATTACCCAGGGGGCTGGTGCTCCGAAAGCTCGTATGAGCCCCTCTTCCTTCAAAATCCCTTCAGCATGATACGTATCAGCGCGTGAGCCAAGATTCCACGGTATCCGAACCATGCTCCTGCTTCCACTGCTTCAGAAGACGATGATTGCCGCCCTTCGTCTCAATCACTTCACCATTGTGAGGATTTTTGTAAATTTTGACTTCCCGAACTTTCCGCTGAAGCTTCGGAGCAGGCGCTCCAGAGGCTCGACGGGCGGACTTGGGATCGAGGATATTAATCACGTCCCGCAAGCTAAACCCGTAGGTCTCCAACAGCGAGCGAAGCTTTTTTTCGAATTCGATTTCTTCTTTCAAGCCAGCGTCATTCTTCAGATTTTCCAGCTCGGCGAGCTGCGCAGCCAAATTGCGCTCAAGTTCCCGAAACTCTGCAAGTCGAGACATAAAAAATATTCCTTATGCTGGATGATAAAGTTGCATAGTAGACGTTTTGCTAGCTCGCTGCACTCGTTTGAGAGTGCCCCAACCCATGCCTCGACCTAGGCCAACCTGTGCAATGAAATCAACGTCGGATGACACTGGCGCCCTAACATTCGATTTGATTTACCAATCATTCGCCAAGGCTCTGTACGTTGAATACGGGAATATGAGCAACTGGAGGCCAGTCGAGAGCCGCGTCATCGCGTGCGAGAGATCAGGAGGAGGCTTGCACCTTCCCCCCTAGCATCATCCACAGCCTTAACTACCTGGATGGCGTACGAGCTGTGAGTTCGGTCGAACCTTCATCCTTGGAGTCAGTACTGCTGTAGTTATACCCTGCGCGATATTCACCCGGTAGGCCACCGAGTCGCGGCTGCCGTTCGATCTCCACAGGTAGCATGGCACCCTTTGTGCCGCTACCGCTGAGTTTGAAGCCGTTGCGTGATTCGGTGTTGGAGTGGTTCTCCTCGTACACGCCAAGTCCTGGTGCGCCAGAAGCCTGCTGAGCAGCGACGATGAACGCATCGCTCGGTTGGTGGCGGTGTAAACCGTCGAAGACGCGCACTGGCCCGTCCGTCCCGTGAAATGGGCCAGCAAGCCGACTGTTATTCTCAGCACGCTTGAAGTAAGGCAGTAAATCCTTGTAGCTCCACCCAGAAGTCCAGGCAATCATTGAAGATTCTATTATCAGGATTGGCAAGGCACGCAAAGCCGGGAATCCTCACCACCGACCAAAAACTGGCTCGTCGTTAGATTGAGCTGGGGGCTATCTTCGTGGCAGTAGAGGTGTAGACAGGACAGTGCTAATGCGAGGCCTACACGCCCTCGCTGGCAAGTTCAAGGAAAGCACTGTGACCAGCAGCGCTGGTGGCGGCGTGTACTGAGCCTTGCAGAATACAAAAGGGGCGCATTTGCGCCTCTTCTGATCTAAAAATTGATATTGAATTAGCAAGTAGCATCAAAAAGGATCTAGCAGGGACCGTACGCGTCAATAAGAAGCTATAAGAACAGATATACTCTAGAGAGTCCTTTCTACCTTTTCTGGCGGCACAATGCCACAACGCTCATAAGGCGCATTACTGACCAAGCGAACCGTGGTGAAATACGGATATAGGTTTTGTACTTCCCGAGCGGTGCAATTTGTGGTTTCCACATTTGCTCCCTGCTGGAAAGCCCACCATGTGAGACTAGTTAAGGGCTCTATATCCTCATATCCCCCCTTGCGCGCACTAACGTAGCGAGTCAACCTGCTTATATACATTGGGAGATCTGCAACAGCTATACCGCCGATTCGATATCTAGCCGCATGAAATCCAAGCCAAAGACGATCGTCGTACAAAATCCTGTCTTTACCTGCTAAAATCATCCAAATGCATGCTGACTGACACTCCCCTTCAATGTAATTTCCAGCAGCGCCCTCCAACCGATACTTGAGTGCCAAGCAAGTTTCCAAACTGTGAGAAAAAATGGCGTCGGCGATTTCCATCGCACTGTCGCTTACGCCCCCTCTCGACGACACACATACTTTTTGAATTTCAGGATGCGCAGCAATCAATTCCTCTAGTTCTTTTTTTACCCGCCGCGCACCTAGTTCATTTACCTTTCCATGAACCAAAAAAACCTCATCAGCGCAACCACCTACCTCACACACCCTCGCTCTACTGATTGAAGTTTCCGGCCATACGAACCAGGCGACAAAACCTGCATGTAAACAAAGGAAGACAGCAATAATTGCTATATGCATTCCACTTATCGGCAGCTTACCAAATCGAAACAAGTCGTAATCCTTCTAATCCAAAATCAGATATTCTCGCGCTCAAGGAGCACATTAGTCATGGTTGCCTTAGCCAAGCAGTCCCAGCGCTTTAATCGCCGCTCTTTACCGGTCGTACACTGCTTCTGCATGGAGCAGTTCTGGCATCCTGAAAACCAATAGCAGTTCAGTAACATGCCGTCTTCCACCGAGGAATGCCGGCGCGTCAGCAACTGGCCCGCGGGGCATCGATATTCGTCCGAAACAGCCATGTAGATGAAGTCCTGCTTGCCGAATCGGCCATCCGCTTTGCTGCTCGATGTCAGTGGTTTCGGTACAAAGGTGGTGATGCCAGCTTGCTCGCAAGCAAGGATTTCCGGGCCTTTGTAATAGCCTCGATCAGCAACCACCGTCAGCGCCTCAGCACCGATTTCTTCACGTGCCTGGTTAGCCATATTGCTCAGTTGCCCGCGATCATTACCAACGTTGGTCACCTCATGGGCAATGATCAGATGGCGTTTGTCGTCGACTGCTGTTTGTACGTTGTACCCAACTGTGCCGGAGCCTCGGCCGCTTGTGGCCATCGAACGGGCATCTGGATCGGTAAGCGAGATTTGCTGATCGAGACTGGCTTTAAGCTGCGCCTCGATGTCCTTGAGTTTTTGCATCTGCTGTTTCAGCTTTTCGACTTTGTCTTTCAACCGCTCAGTCTTGGCCTCAGCCACTTCCGGCGCTGCCCGATCCGCTGAATCCATTGCCGCTAGATAGCGGTCGATGCTCTGCTCGATCTGCTGCATGCGCGCCTTCACTTTGCCTTGAGTGAAATTGCGGTCGCGGTTATTCACGGCTTTGAATTTGCTGCCGTCGATGGCGCTGATCGATTGAGAGAAGAGATTAAGGTTGCTGCAAAGCACAACGAACTGCCGGCAGACGCTGCGAATGGCTTTACCATTGTACGGAAGTCGGCAATTGTTTTGAAGTAAGGCGCCAATCGCCCCGTCAGCCACATCAGCTCGACATTGCGCTCGGCCTCACGCTCAAGCCGGCGGCTGGACTGAATCCGATTGAGATAGCCATAGATGTAGATTTTCAGCAGGACTGCTGGATGGTAGGCCGGACGACCCGTTGCAGCCGGATCGACACCCTCGAAGCCGAGTGATCCCAGGTCGAGTTCATCGACGAAAACGTCGACCACCCGAACTGGATTTTCTTCGGTGATGTAATCGTCCAGGCACTCCGGCAGCAACGTGACTTGCGTCCGAGACTCCCCTTCGATGAATCGCTTCATGACCGTCCCCACCACGACCTCGACGATCAGAAGGTTAGACAATCGCAGGCGTTTTCACACAGCCTGGGTCGATAGCAGACGCCCACGACCGGCCGCTCTCGACCCACAGCAGACACATTAACTCAACTCTAGCTCAGGCCCCTCCCCCCTTGCTGTCTTTTCTTGGAACCCTGGCCCCTTCTGTCTAACAGGCCTGGTGTTGAAGGAAGGAGTGAGATAGGGAAGGCTTGTCGCACGCACATCTGTTGTGGGGAGTTTGTGTAGGTCAGCGAAACAGATTTGCAGGGTGCATGAAATCATCACGCTGGTCTTGACGCTTCTACATATCCGGCTCATTTGGGAAGCCAGTTGGGATGCGACTTACGCCAAGACGCGCTGATGCACAACACGCATCGAACGGGGTAAACTAGAGACGTCAAGTTATTTGAGAATATTAGCGATGCGGTATCTCACAACCAAAGGATTGTTTGCCCGTGCTTTAGGAGAAGGTCGATATGTCTTGGAGGACGTATTCGGTGTATGCACCATGCCTTTCTTTGCCGTAGATATAGCTGAGGTATCAAAAATTGTAAACTCCATAGCGCGCGTGAGCATTATATGCAGTGAAGACGATTTAAACTCAATGGCTTCGCCAAAATTCGTTAATTGGTTTCAGCTAGAGAAATATTATGTTGCCGGAATTTCAGATCACTACAGATACTGGCAGGTAGGTAGAAACCTTGTAGCGACCTATGACAAGTTTTCAGCTATGCTCCCTATTGCTTATTTCGAGTCAGGCTTTGGCAGCGGAAGCAAGGACTCTCTTGAGTACATAGACAAAAAAATCTCCACTACTGCAAAGAACCTCCTAACTCCGTACACACAAAACTGTATAGCCATTAGGCTTTCACATACACAAATTCAGCGTATGTGTAGTGACCTAATGTCACTTCTGCATCGTTCGACGCGTTCGCTTTTAGACTTCCTGACAACTCAGAGAAAAACCATCGCTGAAGAAAGCTGGAGTCGTGAGCATATGAAGGTGCGAGAAATAGTTCATTCGGGACCAAAGTCATATCACGCGGCAAGCCTCGCTACAATGTGTGTAATCTCACTATGCACATCCCTTGACATTCTGAGCAAACTCATACACTGCCTAAATAACAGCCCTCGTCCGATAGAAAAATTCAGATCAAATCAAGGAAAACATTTTTCTGATCTATTCAAACTAAAAGGTAATACGCTTCCGCAAGTCCTTATTGATGGAATTCTTGAAAAATGGAAATGTTTGCCAGGCGCATTGTCATTAATTCAATTCCGCCACGATCTAGTCCACAGTACTGCTGCCCTGGAGCTTGAAAAAATTTATGTTGGCTGTCAGACAGGAGAGATAAATGACTTACCGCTGCACTACTGCTTCGTACCCTGGCGCGATTGCAATACACAGGGTCAGCCGATGCGCTACCTTGGCCGCGAATATTTCACTTCGGAAGGGACCGACTTAGAGTCACAGCTTTTGTGCTGGACAAAAAGTGTAGTTTCCCTCCATCTCTACGCCGGAGAGCAGATGCTTAATTTTCTGATAGCGCAGACAAAAGACGACATTGATGTTAATTTAGTGAATACTCTGAATGATCGCGAGCTATGAAATAATGGGAGTAAATCAACACGGGCCATCTTTAAGGCCGTGATCCGTCGCAAGGTACAATGCCTGCGCCAAAAGGAAAATAAGCGCCAAAGTGCACTTTCGTTAAATTCAGGCTTGTGGCATTACCTATGGCAAAAATCAGCAAGAAAAAAGTTAGCCGCGCGTATGAGCGGATGACTCAAGGAAGCCTTATCCAATCACCGAGGCGGCTTCTTTTTACTCACAGCGATAGCACTATTGCTGAAAGAGGATTTTATTACGCAGACACAGTGTGGGGCTGGGGTGGCACCGGAATTTTAATAAAATTTGAGGAAAAATTTTTTATCCTCACTGCTCAACATGTAATCAGTGAGCATGTACCGGACCAAATCTTTCAAAATGAGTCCCCTTTCTTTTCCCATGTATTCAGTAAAAAATTCAGTTCATCAATAGAAGAGTTTTCATTCCCTATACGGGGTTGGAAAATCGGGCAACTAATAACTAACAATTCACCAACCATCGATAACGACGACATTGTACTGATCGAGCTAGGGGATTTGTTTCTTTACCCAGATCGCTTTATTGATCTAGACGCGCCCCACTCTCCGCAGGGGTTGCCATTGAAATCAATTTTTGAAGGTATGTATCTCATCGTTTCTGGATTCCCTGCCCAGAGAAATGACATTAATTATCACTACGAAAATGATGCTCCGTTTGTACATACAGTAAATCTCTCCAAAGATATCTTGCCAGGGAAATGCGTATTCGAAAACGGGTTCCCAGTCGTGAAGCTGAATAAAAATTCAACACACGATGAGTTAAACGGTATGAGTGGTGGCATTGTCACAAACCTTCAGCCAAAAACGAATCAAACCGAATGGGTTGGACTGATTCAAAAGGCTGGAAATGGGTATGTGCATTTTTATCCAGCTGCTTGGATTATTCCTGCTATCAGGCGATTTAAGGAATGCGAGTCTTACATTATAGATCCGGCAGCTGCGTTTTCAGATCCTCATTTGCAGGGGACGCCTGAGGTAATTGCCGAGCGTAGGAAATTTTACAAAGATATCCAACGGCTCACAGAAAAGCACCGCGGTTCAATTTCAGAGGACGAGCTTGAAAGACTAAAGCGGTATTTGCCCCATAGCTAGCATTTCTGGAAATTTTGAAGAGAGTGTGCAAATCCCACGGCCAAACATTTCTACGACATGACTCGACGAGTAGAATCAGTGGCCGCTTCTGGTCGTCAGCCGATCTCGGCCAACGGCGGCTATGGTCGGTAGAGCACAGTCGCGACCGTCTGCTTTCGCCCCAGGCTGTGTGAAAATGGCTTTCACCCAGCCTTTGACTATACGAGCGTATTGCCGAGTGGATAGGTGGTCAGAGGTATGCAGTCGGCTAGGGAACAAGCAGTCCTCGCTGCGTAGCTTGGCCTGACGTATCCAGGCTGCGACAGCAGACCGTGTTTGTTCAGTAATCTCGAATTGCACTGGCCGCTGCGTTTTCTGCTGCATCACCATCGCTCGTGATAATACGTGCTCGCCGTGGGTAACGTCGCGCACCCGGAGCTTTGTTAAATCGCAAGCTCGAAGCTTGCTGTCGATGGCCAGATCGAAGAGAGCCAGATCCCGAGTTCTTTCTGCAATTTGAAGCCTTACTCGGATGGCCCAGATGTCTCTCAGTCGCAGCGGGGGTTTCTGCCCGACCAATTTTCCTTTGTTCCAAGGCTGACGGCTGCCGGTAGCGATGATTTTCATGACATGTCCTCCACGTGTGGAAGAACAAGAATGGCTAACCAGGGTCGCTAACCGGCCAACAGCAGAGTCTGGACAACCCGTTCCATTAGGCAATAGAGTCAGTAGTTCAGACCAAGTACCCCGAACGATAAGGACATGGAATGTTGCGCATATTGGGTAAGGCATCGTCGATCAATGTACGAAAGGTGCTCTGGGCCTGCGCCGAGATTGAAATTCCCTTTGAGCGGGTGGATTGGGGTTCTGGCTTCAGATCGACGCACACACCTGAATTCCTGGCGCTGAATCCCAATGCCATGGTGCCGGTCATCGAGGACGACGACTTCATTCTTTGGGAGTCAAACTCGATCATTCGCTACCTGGCGTCGCGCTACAACGGCGTTCACCTTTACCCGACTGAGGCGAGAGCCAAGGCGCGGGTGGATCAATGGATCGATTGGCAAGCGTCAGATCTCAACAAGTCGTGGAGTTATGCCTTCATGTCGCTGGTCAGGCATTCGCCTGAGCATCAGGACAGCAGCGCGTTGGCGGCCGCGTGCAACAACTGGTCGAGGTACATGGAGATCCTCAATCGACAGCTCGATTCAACCGGGGCCTACGTCAGCGGCGATGAGTTTTCTCTCGCAGACATACCGATCGGCCTGTCAGTTAATCGGTGGTTTGAAACACCGCTTGCTCATCCGGACTTTCCTGCCGTGAGCGACTATTACGAACGCTTGAGTCGTCGACCAGGCTACCGCCTGTACGGAAGAAACGGGACGCCATGACACGGTCTCAGAGGAGTTTTGTGTCCGCTTCACAGGTGGATAGCATCCTGTCGCTACCGCCAGCTTTCGGCCACTATCGGCCAGAAGTGGCCATTCAGCGTTCACAATCCGGGTCAGTCAACGGCGCTGAATAGAAGCCTCATGCGAAGGGCGACGCACACCGCCGTGGCACACTGATTTCTAACCATCAAGTCTCTTCGCAGGGGCACCACGCAGCAGCTTCAAGCCTGCGCAGCGATACTGGCTTTGCTTTGGAACATGGCGGTGTCAGCCTTTAAAATCAAATCGTCGAGGTCTTCACCATCTTCCGGATACCACGCCACCCCTAGGCTGGCGCTAACCTTGATTTGGCTGTTTCCCCATGGAATGCACAAGGCGACGGCTTCGCAGATTTCACCGGTGACGCGCTGGATATCGCTTCGGTGATGCGCGCCGTCGAGCAGCACGACAAATTCATCACCGCCCATGCGCGCAGCTAGTTCAAACTCGCAAATATTGGATTTGATCGCCGAGGCTGCGTGGATCAGCATGGCATCGCCCGCCTGGTGGCCATAACGATCATTGATCTGCTTGAAGTGGTTCAAGTCGATATAGCACAAGGCCAGATGCTCTCCACGACTCTTTGCGTCGAGCAGCCTCTGACTAGCGAAGGGAATAAAACTATTGCGATTTGGTAAGCCAGTCAGGCTGTCATAGAAAGCCAGCTTGTGTACTTCCTCTTCGGCGAGTTTGCGCAACTTGATCTCGTTGCGTAGATGGCGCTGGGCATTCAACAGAACCAGAGCGAACATCAGGACAAGCACAGAGCCGATGCTGATCAGAACAATGGTCCTGCGCAGTCGCTCGACGAGTTGCGGCGGGTTGGGATCGTAAATGAAGTTTTCCAATCCGGCGATATTGTCGACCATGCCCAGTTCGAGGAAAGTTTCAGCCATACGTTGCCAGCGCCCTGGGTTCATATGACCGATCTCGATCAGGTCAGATACCACCAGCGGACGCATGGCCTGAGCTTCGAATTGCAAGTGCGCGCGACTTTTCTCCACCAAATACTGATTGAGCAGCAGGTCTATGATTTGCTCGGGGTTATCCATCGCGTAGCGCCAGCCGCGCAGGGTGGCGCGGCGGAAGGCCTCGACACGCTGTGGATGCTCGTCAATCTCGGCCTGGCTGGTGAACAGGATGTCGCTGTAGAAGTCGATCCCGTAGGTGACGGGCGAGATGATGTTGTATTCCACGTCCCGCTGTTGCAGGTAGAAGGGTTCGTTGGTCAGGTACGAGTTGAACGCCGTCACTTTACCGCTGGCCAGATCCTCAATTTGAAAACTGCTGGGGAGCAGTTGTAGTTTTTCGAGGGATATACCTTCGCTCCGGAACATCGCCAGAAAATCGGCATCTGTCTGTGCATCCATCAGCATCAACGGCTTGCCGATCAGGTCGTGCGCAGTGCGAACACCTTGGTCTGTACGAGCCACGAGCACGGAAGGTGAGTGCTGAAAAATCACCGCCAGCGCTACCAAGGGCTTTCCATGCAGGCGTGCGTAGAGCAATTCACTATTGGCTTCGCCATATTGGGCACGCCCAGAGAGCACTTCTTCGACCGGTGTGACATTGGGGCCACCTTCGTGCAAGCGCACGTCCAGCCCTTCTTCGCGGTAATAGCCCTGGGCTATGGCGGCGTAGTAGCCCGCGAACTGGAACTGATGTTTCCAACGTAGCTGTACATCAATCACCTGCACAGCACTATTCTGTTGAGTGACAGGGCTCGCCCACGCAGCCTGAGCCGAGAGCAACACAAAACACAGCAGTCGACGCAGCCGAACCAACAGAATTCTCTCCGGCCGGTCGAGCGCGTTAGAACAGCAACAGAGGCTGGGCATCGTGAGAGTCCGTGAATCGCGCTCGTGGTTGAGCGTGCAAGTCGTGGCAAGGCATTGTGACATCACTCATGTAGGGCCAGCAATCGCCAGCCACGATAACCAAAGCGGCGTTATCCTCGCTTCGGCGTGGCTGGCGCCTGCCTCCCTACAACAGGCAACTACCGACCCATAGCTGCCTTCGTGGGGGCAGCTCACGGCCAAAAACAGTCATTCGCAAAGGAGTAGACTAACTCAATACCGACCATATACACGCTACCAAAAACTTCATAACCTAGGGACAGGTCTTGGCGATTTTACACCCTCACTATGCCCGCTTCCAGCGCTCGACTGAACAGGTTAAAGTATTACGCGTGGCCAAGTAACGTCCTGCGGACAAAATTGGAAAATTAATGCTTTACATGAGTCGCCTAACTATAGACTAAAATCTTGAGAGTGATATGGACTGGACAATTAGAGCAATAAAAATATGCTGCGTATCTCTTGGAGTGGCATCACTGACAGTAGCCGCATTCATTTTATTTAACGACACATATTTTAATACAAGTCTTCAGATTGATTCAGAATTGGCGGCGAAATTTGGCGACTTTTTTGGTGGTTTCATTGGGACGATCTTTGCAATATTTAGCGTTATCCTATTGATTTACACAATAGTCTCCCAGCACCTAGAGATATCAAAAAATGGTGCTCGCGATCGATTTTTTAAAATGCTTGACTATCATAATGAAAACATTAGAAGTATTCGGGTGCCTAGCCTTGAAACAGAAAAAAGTCAAATTAGTGAGGAGGGAAGGAGAGCTTTTGTAGTTTATAAAATCCAACTAAAGCGACTGCTCCAAGCAGTTACTGAAATTGGGGTATACGGATTTAATGGTTGATGGGGCACCTTCACCCCATCAATCTGATACCACCCTCAGATGGTTGATAGATCGACTCCGTAGTTGAGTTCCTCTGCGAAGTCCGGCAGTCCGTAACCGATGGTTTTCTTGTAGAAAGGAGAGACCTTCGCAGTCGGTGCCTTCTTCTTGTGCTTCGTGGTGTAGAGCATTCGTGCCCGCATCACCTCGAAGGAGTAACCGCGCCCTTCACGGTTCTTGTCCTTGGCCAGTCGGTTGATGGACTCCGTGTAAGCGTTGGTGACGGGCATGTCCGTCTCGAAGTAGGTCATGGTCTCTTCGCGCCAGTTTCCCACTGCCCTGACCAGATCGCTCCAGACTTCCTTTTGGCCCTTCGGGATGGTGGCTATCCACTCGTCCAGGGCGGCTTCTGCCTGGAGCCGTGTGGTGGCGTCCCAGATGCCGTAGAAGCGCTCCTTGTGCTCGTAGGCGGCCAGCAGTTGCGGGAACGCGCCTGTCCAGGTCTCCATGATGAGGCGCTCCCGGTCTGAGACTTCGTGAGCGCGTTTCAGCAGGATTTTCCGGTCTCCCTTGAGAGTCCGGCTCTGGGACGGTTTCAGCTCCTTTCTGAGGCCCTTGCGCACTCTCTCTAGGGCATCGTTGGCCATGCGCACCACATGGAACTTATCGACCACGATACGGGCCTGGGGCAGCACAGCCTTGACCGCTGCCCGGTAGGGGTTCCACATGTCCATGCTGACGATCTCGACCTTCTGCCGGTCTTTCAGCTTCATCAGGTAGTTGGTCACCACGTCCTGGCGGCGGGTGGCCAGCAGGTCGAGCAGGGTTCGCTCCTCAATGTTGGTCAGAATGCAGCGGTAGCGCTTGTTCAGGTATAGCTCGTCAATGCCCAGGATGCGGGGCGTCTCGAAGCGGTGCCAGCGCCCCAGGAACTCGGCGCGGGCGTTGAAGATGTCGCGCACCGTCTTCTCGTCCAGGCCGGTCTGTGCCGCCACAAAGGTGTAGGGGTGGTTGAAGGATTCCTTCTCCACGTACTCATGCAGCCGCAGTGTCATACGGAATCCGTCCACCATCTCCGGTAGCTGGGGCCTGAATGTTGTCTTGCAGGCCCGGCAGGTGTATCGGCGGCGGACCACCCAGAGAGTGACCCGCTTGCCGTGGATGGGCAGATCACGATAGGGAACGTCACGCTTGCCGAACCGTACGAACTCACCCTGCACGCCGCA